>NZ_JBEYXQ010000003.1:0-406715 GCF_040645115.1 Streptomyces sp. NPDC046860
GGCCCGCAGAGCCCCGGCCGCGTCGAGGCCCACGCGTGCCATCGGCGCGTCCACGCCGATGGCACCGATCCGCAGCCGGACCGGCTCCGCGCGAGGCAGCGCCGGGACCGCGCGGCGGGCGGGGTCCGCGAAGGCCCGTGAGAGACGGCCGGACTCCACAGCGGTCGAGCCCGCCCGCGGCGCCCGGCGCTCGGACGGGCCCTCGTCGTACACGCCGGAGATCAGCAGCACCGTACCCGCCGCCAGGGCGCAGGCCAGCCCGAGCCGTGCGCTGAGGTACGGATCACGGGAGGCGCCGATACGGCGTCCGAGTCTCGACACGAGTCCGGGTGTCATCGCCAGGCCCGGCGGTCAGGCCCGGATGTCGTCCGGGCGGCGCCGCATCAGCACCAGCCCGCCGGCGGCGGCCGTGGCCAGCAGTCCGCCGCCCAGGGCGAGCCCCGTGCCGCCGTCCTCGGCCGGCCCGAATCCGGCGTTGACCGAGCCGCTCGGAGAGTGACCGGTGACCTGGTACGTCTCCGTGACCTTGGTCAGCGGCGGACATTTCAGGGTGACGGTGTCGCTGCCCGCCTCGGCTCCTTCCGGGATCTGGAACTCGCCGGTGAGCTCCCCCTCCTCACCTTCGAAGAGGTGGAAGTCCCCGCCCACCTCCGACTGCCCCTTGCCGTAGTCCGCGTCAGGGTCGCAGGCGCTCGTACTGACCGTGACCGTGGAGCCCGGGGTGGCGTTCCACGGGTTGATACGGACATCCGAGTCCTCGGCGGCAGCGACCGGGATCTGCAGTCCGAGGGCACCGAGAGTCAGACCGATACCCGCACCTATGTTTCTGTAACGCACGCGAATCCTCCAAGAGAACGGTGTCCGGCCTACCCGGCGCAGCGCATCTTTCGCGCTCTGTCCACGAGGCAACCGACAGCCCGGGGGTTCCGCAACCTGGCGCATCACCACATATGTCGCCCGGTCAGGTGCCGGGACGGCCCTCCCCGGTACCCCTGCGCAGGTCATCGACGCGGAGATCGTCTTCAGCGATCACCCGCCGCCGCGTCGCCATCATGGTGAATGGCCGTCATGACGCATGCTCCTGAGTCGCGCGTTCACCGTGCCGGCGGGGCGTTCTCCCAGCGGCGGGTGACCGTGCCGATGTCGCGCGCCGCCTGTTCGGCGGCCGCGTCGGCACCGCGTACCGCCGGTGCGAACTCCACGTGCAGGAACGGCACGTCCCGGGCGTCGAAGACGCGGCCCTGCATGTTCTCCGTGCCTTCCAGCGGGCAGGTCCGGGCCCAGGCCCGGCACACCCGGAAGCCGTGGGCGCTCAGCGCGTCGGCCAGCGCGCGGCCGTCCTGACGGCCCTCCCGGCCGGCGCCGGTGGAGGCGATGACGTCGTAGTCCGGTGCCGAGGACGCCGCGAAGCCGTGCAGCTGGACGCCCGGCATCCCCCGGCGGGCCAGTTCGGCGCACACGGCGTGGAAGACGGTGTCCCGGCGGTGCGCCACGTCGGCCGAGTTGCCCTCGCCCGCTTTGCGATGTGCGCCGGCGATGACGAGAACGCCACCCGGCGCATCGCGCAGGACGCGTACGGCGAGCTGCTCCGTGCCCTGGTCGGCGACCGGGTGCGGCACCTGTACCGACCAGCGTGGCCGGTGGTCGAGATCGAGGTAGAACCGGCCCCAGCCGCGCGGTGCGACGGAGTCGTCGGTGCGGTCGGCGACCTCGGTGTAGCGGCGCCCGGACACCTGGTCGGTGATGGTGCGCACGGTGAAGTCCCGTTGAGAGAGCTGTTGCTCAGCCTCGTCGCGGCGACCGTCGAGGAGCAGGCCGACGGCCGTGGCGACGGCCGTACGGTCGGCCTTGGCGGGCTGCCGGTAGCCGTGCCCGGGACCGAATCCGCGAGTGAAGTCCGCCACCGAGCGTGCCAGGTCGGTGCGCGGCGCCCGCCCGTCCTCACGGTGGTCCGCGGCGGCCCGGTCCGTCGTGCGCGCGGTGCGGAGCAGCACGGCGCCGGCCCCGGCGAGACCGGCGACGACGAGGAGAATTGTTGCGATCGTTATGGTGCGTGAGCATTTGGCTCTCATGGTTGTATCAAGATATCCCGGTGAACAGACGCCGCAGCCGCACGCTGCTGACCTTGCTGAGCCCGCTCGTCCTCCTCGCCGGAGCCGCCAGCTGCGGCCTCCTTCCAGGCGGCTCGGACGACCAGGGCGGTGGGCGTTCCTTCACGGTCGCGGCGGCCGGGGACATCCTGATGCACCCCCAGCTCATCGAACAGGCGCGCAAGGACGCCAAGACCACCGGCGCCGGGGTGGCCGGACTGGACTTCGGGCCGCTGATGGCCGGGATCGAGCCGGTGATCGGCAAGGCGGACCTCGCGATCTGTCACTACGAGCCGGTGATGGGCACTCCCGGCGGCCCGTTCGAGGGGTTCCCGGACTTCCGTACGCCCCCGCAGACCGCGACGACCATCAAGAAGCTCGGCTACGACACCTGCTCGACCGCCTCCAACCACACGCTCGACCACGGGTACCAGGGCGTGAAGCGCACCCTGGACGCACTGGACGCGGCCGGGGTGAAGCACACGGGCTCCTTCCGCACGAAGAAGGAGTCGCTCACCCCGTTGGTCATGGACGTCAAGGGCGTCAAGGTCGCGCAGATATCGTTCGCGTACGGCTTCAACGAGCCGCACCGGCTGCCCGCCGGCAAGCCGTGGCTGGCGAACCGGGCGAGCCTGAAGCGCATCGAGGCGGCCGAGAAGCGGGCCCGCGCGGCCGGCGCCGAGGTCGTGATCCTCTCCGTGCACTGGGGGCGTGAGCACCAGCCGGACCCGTCGGCCCAGCAGGTCACCTTCGCCCGGGAGATCGCGGAGAACACCGGCGTCGACCTCGTGATCGGCCATCACGCGCACGTCGTGCAGCCGATGGAGAAGGTGGACGGCACCTGGATCGCCTACGGGCTCGGCAACCAGATCGCGCGGCACGAGTCGCCGACCGGGCTCACGGAGGAGGGGGTGATCGCCTGGTTCGCGTTCACCGAGCACGGCAAGGGGCACTGGGACGTCCAGCCGCGCTTCGAGCCGACGCTGCTGCAGATCCCGCCGGACGCGGAGAACGCCTCCGGCGGCACCGCGTCCGCCACCGACGACGTGCGGGACTACCGCCTGCTGGACGTGCCGGCCGTGCTGCGGGACGGCCAGGGACTCACCGGCCGCCAGAAGGCCCGGCTGCGGCTGGCCTTCGAGCGCACGGAGGGCACCCTGCTCAACCGGGGCGCGGGCGGTGACGGCCTGAAGGCTCTGACACCGCTGCCCTGATGACCGGATGAGCGACTCAACCGGTCGGCAATGACCAGAACGTGACAGATGTTGCGTAGATCACGTGAAGATCGATGCAACCTTGCGGCTCCTTTTCGGGTCTCGCTTCCGGACACACCCCTGGTGTCACACCTGTGCCGGAACACGGCACATGCACCACTCAGCCCGAGAGGACCGTCCCTTGGCCTCACCGCCCACGGCGGGGCAGCACCGAGCCCGCCGCCGCGCCGACATGTCGTTGATCGGTGGCATCCGCCCACCGATCGCGGTTCTCTGCGTGCTCCTGCTCTCACTCGCGGGAGTGACCGTCCTCGCGCTGGGACGTGTGGACGGCGCGGGGGTGTCCAAGGCCGTGCTGACCTCCCAGCAGCACTTCGCCGAGGACGGCGCCATCGCGCTGCGTGCCTCCATCGACGAGTCCGTCACCGACCTCACCCGGTCCGCCGAACTGTTCAGCGCCGGGTCGCCGGTCACCGGTGACGCGGCGCTCGACAAGCTCGGCAGCACCTACCAGAAGTGGGCGGGGACGGCCGTCGTCGAGATCCGCAGCGGCAAACTCGTCGCCGCCCGCGGCGAGACCGTCCCCCTCACCTCCGTGGACACCTCCACGCTCGGGCAGAAGGACGGACTCGCGCCGCGCATGGTCCGGCTGCGCAACGGGGAGACCCGTCTGCTGTCGTTCGCCCTGCTGTCCTGGCCGGGCAGGCCGCAGCTCCTGCTGGTCGCCTCCAGCAATCTGCAGTTCCCCGGCATCAGCCTCGGCCAGTTCCGTTCCATCGCCGTGGTCGACGGCGACGGAACGATCCTCAGCAGCGACGGCATCGCCGAGCCCGAGCAGGCCCGCACCAGCGCCGACCGCAAGGCGATCAAGGCCCAGCGCGAGCAGCTCGACGCCTTCGCGCGCAACGCGGCCCGCCGGGCGCAGCAGGACCCGCGCAGCACCAAGGAGCCCGGCAGCGGTGGCTATCAGGGCGTCAGCGGCAGCCTGCTCGGCGGGCGTCCGCTGAGCGACCGGTCCGTCGCCGGATACGCCACCCTCGCCTCGCCCGAACCCGGCGAGGTCACCACCGCCTCCGGCCTCGGTCTGTCCGTGGTCGCCATGATCAAGGTGGACGAGGACTCCGGCCGCGCGGGCTCCACCGTCTTCGGCGTGCTGGCCGGCGGCGCGCTGCTCGTCCTGGGCGCCGCCGCCGTGGCGCTGCTCCTGGGAACCGTGCAGCGTCCGCTGATCCGGCTGTTCCTGGAGTCCCGCCGCCTCACCCGAGGCGATCTGACCAGGCCCGTCACGGTGCCCCGGTCCGGGGAGGCGCACCGCATCGGCCAGGCACTGGAACGGCTGCGCCGTCAGATGCTCGGGGAGTCCCCCGACGACAGCGGCCGCGCGCCGCGTCCGCGCGGTGTGCGCGGGGTGGGCGTCCGGGCCCTGCTCGTGGTCTGCGCCGTACTGCTGCTCGCCTGGTCCGCGCCGTTGATGCTGCTGCTCAACCGGGCCGACGGCACGACCACCGTCCCGCAGCAACTCGTCAGCGACCAGCGCGAACGCACCCAGACGCTCAGCGACCGGGTACGGCGCGCGCTCAACGAGGGCGAGGCCGACCTGCAGTCCGTCGGCTCCCTCATCGGTGACCGGACCGAGCCCGCCGACATGGACGAGGTCCTGAAGCGGACGCTCGACGAGAACACCCGCTACCGCTCGCTCTACGTCGTCGACGCCTCCGGCCGCGTCGTGGCCCGCGAGGGCGACGAACCGCGTCTGTCCGGCTCCCGGCGCACGTCGGCCACGCCCCTCAGGCTGCTCGGCCGCGGCGACAAGGAGCCCCTGGTCGTGGGCACCGCCGCGATTCCCGGCGCCAAGGGCAGCCACCTGGTCGGGGAGTTCCGCATCGAGTTCCTGAACGCGCTGCTGGGCCGGCCCGGCATGGGCGTCGTGCGCCTCGTGGACGACCGGGGCGCGGTGATCGCCGGCAACACCGGCTTCCTCGCCTTCCAGTCGCTGCCCGACAGCCACCTGAAGGACCTCGTCACGGCCAGTGGCGAGAAGCTCGGCAAGAAGGCCAGGCCGAACGGCGTGCTCTACCGCGACCACGGCGTACGGATCGCCGCCGCCGCCCCGTTCGCCGGCAGCGGCCCGGCCCAGTCGCTCGGCTGGAGCGTGGTCTCCTGGCAGCCGGTGGGCAGGCTCGCCATCCCCGGGTACGACATGCAGAACCGCACCGTGCTCGCCGGTCTGCTCGGTGCCGCCGCCGCTGTCGCCTGTCTGGGCTGGCTGCACATCGTCGTCGCCCGCCCGCTGCGCACCCTGGCCGACCGGAGCGAGGCACTGGCCGACGGTGACCGCAAGACCGTGCTCTTCCCTCAGCACCACGACGAGGTCGGAGCCGTCACCCGCTCCCTCGAACTCATCCGTCAGCAGTTGCAGGCGCAGCGCCGCAGGCAGCCGGCACCCACCGGGCGCCCGGCGGACCAGCAGTACATAAGGAACTGATCACACGTGCTCTTCCTCTACGCCGTGCTGCTGGTGTGCTGCGCGATCCTGCTCGTCGCGGGCATCGTCGAGCAGCGGCGGCACTTCACCAACCTCGACCAGATACCCACGCGTGTCCTGGTCAACGGAATCCGGGGCAAGTCCTCCATCACCCGGCTGTGTGCGGGCGCGCTGCGCGGCGGGGACCTGACCACCGTCGCCAAGACCACCGGCACCGCGGCCCGGTTCATCCACCCGGACGCCACCGAGGAGCCGGTCTACCGCAAGTTCGGCATCGCCAACGTGGTCGAGCAGATCGGCATCGTGCGGCGGGCCGCCGCCTACCGGCCGGACGCCCTCGTCATCGAGTGCATGGCCGTCATGCCCGCGCTGCAGGAGATCAACCAGTCCAAACTGATCCGCTCCACGATCGGCGTGCTGTGCAACGTCCGTGAGGACCACCTCGCCGAGATGGGCCCCACCCTGGACGACGTGGCGCGCTCGCTGTGCCGGTCGATGCCGGAGGACGGCATCTGTGTCACCGCCGAGAAGGAACGTTTCCACATCCTCCAGGAGGAGGCCGACGCCCGGAACTGCCGGCTCATCTACGCCGACCCCGAGACGGTCAGCGACGAGGAACTGCGCGGATTCAGCTGGTTCACCTTCAAGGAGAACGTCGCGATCGCGCTCACCGTCGCCGAACTCCTCGGTGTGGACCGGGCGACGGCCCTGCGAGGGATGTACGAGGCCCCGCCGGACCCCGGTGTCCTCTCCGTCGAGCGCTATCTGACGCCCCAGGGCAAGCGGCTCCGCTTCGCCAACGTCTTCGCGGCCAACGACCCCGAGTCGACGCTGATGAACATCAACCAGCTCCTCGACCTCGGGGCCATCCACCGACCGCTCAACGTGGTCATCAACTGCCGCCCCGACCGGGTCGAACGCAACGGGCAGATGGGCGAGATCATCCCCGACCTCGACCCCGAGCACGTCTTCGTCATCGGCCACCCGGCCAAGTCCGCCATCGACGCCATCCCCACCGCCTTCCGGTCCCGCGCGGTGGACCTCGGCGGCGACAAGCGCGATCCCCAGGAGTTCATGGCCTCGCTGCTGGAGATGGCCGGCGAGTCCTCGCTGGTCGCGATCGGCAACATCCACGGTCAGGGCGAGATCCTGCTCGAGCACCTCGCCGAACTCCCGGCCGACGAAAGCCCCGACGAGCCCGCGAACAGGCCGGACGAGCCCACGGACAGGGCACCGGCCCACCCGCCGGAGCGGCCCGAACCCGTACACGTCGAGACCATGCCGCTCTACGTCCCCCGGATCGACCCCTACCAGCGGTATCCGCAGGCGTACGAGGAGCGTTACGGCGGGCAGCCCCAGCCCTACGGGCAGCAGACGGAACAGCAGCCCTACCCCGACCGGTACGACGCCCCGGACGCGCACCACCAGGCCCCGGCAGCGGAGCGTGGCCTCTTCGAACCCCGAGTACCGCCCATGAACCCCGCCGGCGACGACCGGCAGTGGCACAGCCCAGGAGAACAGCGTTGATCCCCTCCGTCCTCACCCCCGAGATCGCCGCCATCGGCATCGGCCTGGGGCTCATGTTCTCCCTGATGTGCTACCTGACGACCAATCTGTCGCCGGGCGGCATGATCACGCCGGGCTGGCTGGCGCTCACCCTGATCGAGGACCTCCAGCGCGCCGCGCTCGTGGTCGGTGTCACCGTCCTCACCTACGTGACCACGCTCCTGCTCCAGCGCTACGTGATCCTCTACGGCAAGCGGCTCTTCGCGGCCGTCGTGCTGAGCGGCGTCCTCATCCAGGCCACCGTGATCATCGTGCTGCAGACGGAGTTCCCGCTCCTCTACGCCAACCAGACGCTCGGATTCATCGTGCCGGGCCTCATCGGCTACCAGCTCGTCCGCCAGCCCAAGGGCGCCACGCTGCTGTCCGTCGGCGGCGTCACCCTGGCCACCTATGTGGTCCTGACCGCCGGCATCCTGCTCGGCGCCATGCCGTCCGCCTGAATCCGCCTGCCCCCCACTCTGGAGCACCCACATCATGCCGAAGCGCAAAGGCAGCCCCGTCGTCCACGCGGCGACCGTGCTGGCGCTGCTCGCGGGCAGCGCCTACTGCACCTACGAACTGCGCAAGGACCAGCAGGACAAGGTGACCGTGCACACGGTCACCGACAACGCGCCGGCGGCCTCGGGCAAGCACGTCGGACAGCAGACCTGGGAGCGGCTGAACGCCCCCGCCCGTTCGGTGCTGCGCGACGGCAAGGGCGCGGTCGTGGCCAGCTTCACGGACGGGGCCCGCACCGCCGTCATGAAGGGGCCCTCGCGCACCTTCGTCGAACCCGCCGGAACCAGCACCAAGGTGGTCACCGACGACTGGGTCCGTCTCATGCCCGAGCCGTGGACCAAGGGTGCCCAGAACCAGCAGTGGTTCAAGGACTGGTTCAAGGACAACTACGGCGGCCAGCAGGACGACATCTTCGCCATCGCCTTCCAGTACGTGCAGGGCGCCCCGGTGAAGAAGGACGCGCAGGGCGTCCCGTACGCGGGCGACGCGGTCTTCGGCCCGTACAAGCCGGACGGCGTGGACCGGTTCGAGCAGAACGACTTCTACGACTACCTCGGCATCCCGTACACCTTCCGCAGCGGAGTCACGATGCAGCCGCACCAGGACCGCTACCGGGCCCTGGACTGCTCGGGCTTCATGCGGATGGTGTGGGGCTACCGGTCCCGGTTCCCGCTGATGGCCACCGACACCTCGGGCGACGGCCTGCCCCGCTCGGCCAACGGTATGGCCCGCTCCCGGACGGGCGTGGACATCATCGCGCTGCAGGGCGCCGCGCCCTGGTACGAGCGACCGAAGAACACCGACCACCTGCAACCCGGTGACCTGCTGTTCTTCAAGATGGACCACCGCACCGGCGACCACATCGACCACGTCGGCCTCTACCTGGGACTGGACGCCGCGGGCCACAAGGTCTTCATCTCCAGCCGCAAGGAGCAGAACGGCCCCACGATGGGGGACAAGGGCGGCGTCTCCCGCATCGACGGCAGCGGCTTCTACGCCGGGCTGTTCCGCAGCGCGAAGCGGCTCTGAGGCAGCCCCGCCCCGACGAGCACAGGGCCGGTCACGGAGGAATCCGCGACCGGCCCTGAGCCGTTTCGGGGGCCGGGGTCCGCCTGGTGCCCTCTGGCGCAGAACGGTCACCGGCCGGAAACATGTCGACATAGGGACAGGGGTAACAGTTCCTGTCAGCCGACATATTCACCCGGCCAATGAACCCGCCCCGCACCAGGGGCGACCGGCCCACGACCTCGATCCGCGACGAACAGCGCGCACGCATCCCGAGCCGTCATCGCCCGCGCCCGCGGTCCGCCCCTTCCGGGCCCGCCCCCGCCAGGAGATTCCGAAATGTCGCACGACAGCTCCGAGTTTCCCCCCGACCGGCCGCCCTTCGGCCATCCGGGCCCCGTGAACGCCTCCCCGCGCGCGCCCGCCTGGTCCACCGGGGACGGGCCGTCCCGGCCGGACCAGCGGGGCCGGCGCTCCGGACCGCACCGCACCCTGCGCCTGCTGCGCCGCGCCTACCGCTGGCAGCGGCGCGTCGCCGCCCTGACCGCCCTCGGCTACTTCGCCGCGTTCCTCGTCCTGACCGTCAGGGCTCCCTGGCTGATGACCCGCACGGGGCCCGGCGGCCTGCCCACCGGTCTCGTCCTGGCCCTCGCCCAGATCCCCGTCACCTGGCTGGCCGTCCTGCTCTACGAGGTCACCGCGTACCGCTTCGTCGACCCGCTGGCCCGCCGCGCCCGCCAGTCCTACCCGGCGCCCGCGCACCGGGAAGGAGCCCGGTGACCGTATTCGGCGGTTCCGCGCAGTCCTGGTCCCTGGCGGCCTTCTGCTCCGTCGTCGCGCTGACCCTGCTGCTCTGCGTGCTCACCGGCCCGGACACCGACGACCTGGCCGAGTTCTACACCGGCTACAAGTCGCTGTCCCCCCTGCGCAACGGACTGGCCATCGCCGGGGACTACATCTCCGCCGCCACCGTGCTCACCATCGGCGGCATCATCGCCCTGTGCGGCTACGACGGGGTGGTGCTCGCCCTCAGCGCCGTGCTGTCCCTGCTCCTGCTGATGTTCCTGCTCGCCGAGCCGCTGCACAACACCGGCCGCTTCACCATGGGAGACGTCCTCGGCCACCGCCACCCCGCGCGCAGCGTCCGTATCGCCGCCTGCGCCGTCACCCTGGTCGCACTGGTCCCGATGATGGTCGTGCAGCTCGCCGGAGTCGGTGAACTCCTCTCCTACGTCCTCGGGTTCACCGAACCCGCCATGAAGAACGGCTGCGTGGCCGGGGCCGGGATACTCATGATCAGCTACGCGGCGCTCGGCGGGATGCGCGGCACCGCGCTCGTCCAGATCTTCAAGACCGTGATGCTCCTCGCCTCCGGTCTCGTCGTCAGCGGGCTCGTCCTGCACACCTTCGGCTGGAGCACCGGGGACCTCTTCCGAGCCGCGGCGCACCGCAGCGGGGCCGGCCCCGCCTACCTGCGCTGGGGGCTGCAGTACTCCGCCAGCCCGCACCCCGCGCTGGACATGGCCAGCACCCAGTGCGCCATCGTGCTGGGCGCCGCCTGCCTGCCGCACGTCACCATGCGCATGTTCACCGCCGGGACCCCGCGCCAGGTCCGCCGGGCCATGTCCTGGGCGGTCTCCGCGGTCACCCTGTTCATCCTGATGCTCGTACTGATCTGCACCGGGGCCACCGCCCTCCTCGGGCACCCGCGCATCACCGGGGCCGACCCGCACGGCAGCACCGCCTACCTGCTCGGCGCCCGTGCCGCGTTCGGCACCGACCTCTCCCGCCCCGAGAGCCTGCTCTTCGCCACCGTCACCACCGCCGTCTTCCTCACCCTCCTCGCCTCCGTGGCGAGCATGACGCTCGCCTGCGCCAACGCCCTCGCCCACGACCTGACCGCCTCACGCGCCACCCCGCTCCCGCCGGCGCGGGAACTCACCCTCGCCCGCGTCTGTGCCCTGCTGGTGGGCATCCCGGTGATCCTGGTGGCGGCCCTCGCCCAGCACCGCAGTCTGCAGCCGCTGGCGACGCTCTCCTTCACGCTGGGCGCCTCGGCGATCGCGCCCGCGCTCCTCTACACCCTCTTCTGGCGCCGCTACACCCGCAGGGGCCTGCTCGCCACGCTCATCGTCGGCTCCCTCACCGTGCTGGCCCTGACCCCGGGCACCACCCTCGTCTCCGGGTCCCCGCTGTCCGCCTTCCCCGAGGCCGACTTCGACTGGTTCCCGTACAACACCCCCGCCCTCGCCTCCATCCCCGCGGGCTTCCTCGCCGGCTGGCTGACCAGCCTGTTCGCCGGGGGGAAGTCCGCCGAGCGGGAGCGGACCCGTTACGAGTCCGCCGAGCACCGCCTGCTGACGGGCCCGCCGTCACGCGACCGGACCCCGTGAACCGGGGCGCGGGCCGGGCGCGGTGCGCGTCCGGCCCCCGGTCAGGCCGCCATCCGGCGGTTGTACGAGGTGCCGGTGGCCGGCTGCTGGGACTCGGGGTACCGGGCCGCCACCGTGTGCCGGATCTTCTTGCGCAGGGCGGTCGGGCGGATGCCGTGCTCCTCGTTGTGCGCCTCCTGCAGGGCCCGGCGCCGGTTCGTCTCGTCGATGGCGCGCAGCATCGAGGGCGTCATGCGGTCGGCGTACATGTGCACCTCACCGCTGACGTTGCGGGCCGCGCGGCCGATCATCTGGATCAGTGCCGTGTCGGAGCGGAAGATCCCGTCCTGGTCGGCGTCGAGGATCGCCATCAGGGAGACCTCCGGCAGGTCGAGTCCCTCGCGCAGGAGGTTGATGCCCACCAGCACGTCGTACTCACCGCGGCGCAGATCGGCCAGCAGCTCGACGCGGCGCATGGTGGTCACGCCGGAGTGCAGATAGCGCACCCGGACGCCCTGCTCGTCGAGGTACTCGGTCAGCTCCTCCGACATCCGCTTGGTCAGCGTCGTCACCAGGGTCCGCTCACCGCGGGCGGACCGCTCACGGATCTGCGCGAGCAGGTCCTCCATGCGGCCGGCGGTCGGCTTGACCGTCACCAGCGGATCGAGCAGCCCGGTCGGCCGGATGATCTGCTCGACCACCGCGCCCCGCGCCGCGGTCAGCTCGAACCGGCCCGGCGTCGCGGACAGGTACACCCGCTGCGGGCAGCGCGCGGCGAACTCCGGCCACGTCAGCGGACGGTTGTCCATCGCGGAGGGCAGCCGGAAGCCGTGCTCGACCAGCGTGCTCTTGCGCGCGGCGTCGCCGTGGCTCATCCCGGACAGCTGGGGCACCGTCACATGCGACTCGTCGATCACGACGAGCAGGTCCTCGGGGAAGTAGTCCAGCAGCGTGGACGGCGGTGCGCCGGGGGCGCGCCCGTCCAGGTGCCGGGAGTAGTTCTCCATCCCGGAGGCCACCTTGGTGTGCCGGATCATCTCGATGTCGTACTCCGTGCGCGTCTGCAGCCGGTCGGCCTCCAGGAGCCTGCCGCCGCGCCGCAGCTCCGCGAGCCGCCCGGTCAGCTCGGCCTGGATGGAGTCGGCCGCCGCGCGCATCCGCTCGGGGCCGGCGTGGTAGTGGGTGGCGGGGAAGACCCGGGTCCGCCCGACGGTCTCGCGGACCTCGCCGCTCTCCGGGTCGACGACGGTCAGCCGCTCGACGGTGTCGCCGAACATCTCCACCCGCAGCATGGTGTCCTCGTAGGCGGGGTGGATGTCGACGGTGTCGCCCCGGACGCGGAACCGGCCGGCGGCCGGCGCGGAGTCGGTGCGCGTGTACTGGATGTCGACCAGCGCCGCGAGCAGCTCCTCGCGGTCGAGGGTGTCGCCCACCGCCAGCCGGAAGGACCGGTCGAGGTACGACTGGGGCGTGCCGAGTCCGTAGACGCACGACACGGACGCCACGACGATCACGTCACGGCGGCTGAGCAGTGACCAGGTCGCGGAGTGCCGCAGCCGGTCGACCTCCTTGTCGGAGACCGACTCCTTCGCGAAGTAGGTGTCGGTGCTCGGGGCGTACGACTCGGGCCGGTAGTGGTCGTAGAAGGAGACGAAGTACTCCACCGCGTTGTGCGGGAACAGCTCGCGCAGCTCGTTGGCGAGCTGGCCGGCGAGGGTCTTGTTCGGCGCGAGCACGAGGGTGGGGCGCTGGAGCTTCTCGATGAGCCAGGCGGTCGTCGCGGACTTGCCGGTGCCCGTGGCGCCCAGCAGGACCACGTCGGACTCGCCGGCGCGGACGTGTGCCTCCAGCCCGGCTATCGCCTGCGGCTGGTCACCGGCCGGGGTGTGGCGGGACACCACCTGAAAGGGCCGACCGGTGCGGATGACCTGGTCGGCCGTGTGCTCGGCGAGTGTGATGCGCCGGTTCTCGGACGGGAATGCCATGAGTTCGCTCCTGTAACTCGATGTAACCGCACAGAAGCGGACAAATCTGATGAGATTCTGTCCATTTTGGGTATTAGATCCTATCTTGTCAATGTCCAATCCTCGACGGTGTCCGTGCCGCGCGTCACCCGGCGCATCACCCCGCACGTCACGCCTCCGACGCGGCCAGATCGTCGACCTGGCCGCTCCCGCGTCAGCTGTAGACGAGCAGGTAGTCGCAGGTCCGCGTGCCGTCGTGGATCGAGATGTCGCTGTTGAGGACGTAGAAGGCGCCCGCGAACCCGCCGGCGGCGTTCGTCTTGGGCACGACGATCATGGTCTGGTCGGCCATGCTCAGGGAGTTCGGCCGCACCACGTTCGTGTAGAGCAGGCTGAAGAGGTTGTCGCGGAGGTTGGGGAGCCGCAGGGTGCGGTACACCCGGTCACCCGCCGACCCCGTGACGGCCGCCTGGTTGGCCGGCGCCGCCCACTGCGACGGCGACGTGGCCATACGGCCCTGCGACTCCAGCTCCTGCAGCCGCCGCTGCGTGCTCGCCCGGACCCCGGCCATGTGGATGTGGAGCTGGTCGAAGCGCCGCGCGCTCTGCGAGTTGATCCCCAGCCCGATGTTGGCGTACTGCACGGGGACGCTGCCGCCGCTGCGCGCGTTCTCCCACGCCTCATGCCAGTAGTTCGCCACCCCGCCGGTCTCCAGGAACGGGCACTCGATACCCGTGATGCGGCACGTGGGCAGCAGGAGGTAGTTGTGCGTCGTCTCCGGCTTCCCGTGCAGCACCACGTAGTTCGGGGTCATCTTCAGGCAGTCCGGCTTGGGCTGCGGCGGGGGCGGGACCGTGCCGTTGGCGCAGTACTGCACGTCGTGCCAGAGCGGGTCGTTGTCGGTGGGCCTGCCGCACAGGCCCTGGAGCTGCGAGGGCGGACACGCGGCGGCGCCGCCCGGCGGCGGGGGAGTGGTCGGGCAGGTGTCGGGCACCGGGCCCGCGCCCGTACCGTCCGCCGCCGCGGCCGTGCCGCCCACCGCGGCCGCGCCGGTCAGGAGCGTCGCGGCACCGAGGGCGCCGGAAAGCGCCACGAATCGACGCCGGGGTACGTCGTGCGCGTTCTGCTGGTCACTCATGGGGGATCTCCGATGGGATTACCGCTGCCTTGGGGGGTTTTTGCAGGTTAGGCGGCGGAATGTGAATCGAGGTGATCGACCCGTCGGCTGAATGAGTGAGTGCGGGGAGGCGCGGCGAGGCTTCGGGCGGTGCCGGGAAGACACCGCTCGAACGGTCAGGAATGGAGGTGCGCCCCGGGCAGCGCGCCCGCGTCCCGGCGCACCCCGGCCGGGTTCGTCTCGGGCAGGAACCAGGCCCCGGCGAAGGTGACCAGGCCCATGAGGGCGATGTACGCGGCGACCAGGGTGGTCGTCCCGGTCCGCGCGACGACCGCCGTCATCAGGATCGGCGTACCCCCGCTGACGACGATGGCGGAGAGCTGATAGGCCAGGGAGGCGCTGGAATAGCGGACGTTGGGCGCGAACAGCTCACCGAGGAAGGCGGCCATCGGCCCGTACGTCAGCCCCTGGAAGAGGAAACCGACGGTGACCGCGACGAAGACCAGGGGCACCGAGGCCGTGTCCACCAGCGCGAAGTAGGGGAACGCCCAGGCCGCCACGCCGAGTCCGCCGGTGAGGATCAGCCGGCGCCGGCCGAAGCGGTCCGAGAGATGGCCCGCCCAGGGGAGGATGCCCGCCATCAGCGCCGAGCTGAGCAGGGTGACCGTGAGCAGGGAGTCGCGCTCCATGTGCAGCGTGGCCGTGCCGTAGCTCAGCAGGCCGGTGATGCTCACGTAGAAGAGGCTGTTCGTCGCGGACAGGGTGGCGCAACCGAGCAGGATGGTGCGCCAGTTGCGGCGTACGGCCTCGGTGAGCGGGGCGCGGACCACGCTCGCCTCCGGCCTCCTCGCCGCCGCCGCCTCCTGCAGCTCGCGGAAGTCCGGGGTGTCCTCCACCTTCCGCTGGATGTGCAGGACGACGGGGAACATGACCGCGCTGAGCAGGAACGGGACGCGCCAGCCCCAGTCCAGGAACGTGTCGTCCGACACGAGGGAGCCGGTCGTGGTGAAGACCAGGTTCACGATGATGACCGCGACCGGCACGCTCGTCTGGCCGAACGTACCGGCGAAACCACGGCGTTTGGGATGCGCCGACTCCGTCAGCAGCAGCGCGATCCCGCCCCACTGGCCACCCGCCGCCAGCCCCTGGGCGAAGCGCAGCAGCACCAGCAGGACCGGCGCGAGGACGCCGACGCTCGCGGCGCTCGGCAGACAGCCGATGAGGAAGGTGGCGGCGGCCATCCCGATCAGGCACGCCACGACCGTGGGTTTACGGCCGTACCTGTCACCGAAGTGCCCTGCCAGGAGCCCGCCGAGCGGCCGGGCCAGGAAGCCGGCCCAGAAGGTGCTGAAGGAGAGCAGCGTGCCCATGAAGGCGGACGAGTGCGGGAAGAAGACGTGCGGGAAGACCAGCGCCGCCGCCGTGCCGTAGAGGAAGAAGTCGTACCACTCGATCGAGCTGCCGAGCAGTCCGGCCGCCAGCAGCTTCCAGCCGGTGCGGCGCTCCGGCACGGTGACGGGGCCGGGGCCGTCGCCCTGGACATGGGCCTGCGCGGATGAGGCCATGGGAGGCATCCCTCCGGTTCTGGTCAGGGATATGTGCGGGGACTCCCGCCGGCCGGTCGGGACCTGTGTCACAGCTCTGTGTGGGGTGAGAGTAGGGCTGAGCAAGCGCTTTGGGAGATGGGGATTGGCTACACTCCTGGCACCTCGGGGGTGGGTGGAATCACCACCCCCGTCCTTCTCTCTTCCAGCTCTCTTCCAGCCGTCGTATCCCGTCGAAGGCGAGCCATGGCACGAACCGATGCGGAGCCCTCCGGCGACGGCGGCGAGGGCGGACTCGCCGCCTACCGGCTGCGCCGCGAACGCGAGCTGAGCAGCCTGTACGCGACGGCCCGCTCGCTGACCGCGCTGGGAGAGGTCGACGAGGTGCTCCCGTCGATCGTCCGGAAGGCGCGCGAGCTGATCGGCAGCGACTTCGTCTACCTCTCGCTGCTCGGCACCGACGGCGCGCTCACCCTCGGCGCGGCGGCGGGCACCATCTCGCCGGAGTTCTCCTCCGCGCGCATGCCCGCGGGGGCCGGTCTGGGCGGCTGGGTGATCGAGACCAGGGCGCCGGTCTGGGTCAGCGACTACCGCGCCGCCGACAGCTTCCCGCGCCACCCCGGATTCGACCGCCTCGTCTCCAGCGAAGGGCTGGTCGCCCTGCTCGGCGTGCCCCTCCTGGCGGGTGACCGCGTCATCGGCGTCCTCTTCGCCGCCGACCGCACCGAGCGCCCCTTCGAGAAGGACGAGGTCGCCCTGCTCAGCGCCTTCGCCGACCACGCGGCGATCGCGCTCGACAACGCCCGCCTGTACGACGAGAGCCGGGCGGCGCTCCAGCGGCTCCAGGCCGCCTACCGCGTCATCGAGGACCAGATCGCCACGATGGAACGGGCCGCCGCGGCGCACGAGGCGCTGACGCGGGTGGTGCTGACGGGCGGCGGACCGGGCGACATCGCGCAGGTGCTGGTCGACCATCTCGACGGCGTCGTCACCATCCGGGACCGGGAGGACGAGGTCGTCGCCACGCGCCGCCGGGGCGCGGGGAGTTCCGGCGCGGACACCCCGCCGGAGCGGGAACTGCTGGCCGAGGCGCGCAGGACCGGCCGGTGCGTTCACGGCCGGGGCGAGGACGGCACGGTCCTCAGCGTGGCGGCGATCCAGGCCGGCGGCAGCCATCTCGGCTCCCTGTCCCTCGGGCGCCACGCCGCCACGGACTCGGCGGACGTCCGGATGCTGGAGCGCTCGGCCCAGATCACCGGCCTGCTGGTGCTCATGCGCGACGCCCGGGTCGAGGCCGAGGAACGGGTACGGGGCGAACTCCTCATGGAACTGCTGTCCCACCCCCCGCTCCAGCCCGTCCATCCCGCCCTGCGCGACCGGGCGCTCGCGCGGGGCGTCGACGTCGACCGCCTCGACGTCCTGGTCGCGGCCGACTGCCCCGGCCGGCCCGCCGCCGACGTCGTCCGCGAACTGCACGACGCCTCACCGGAGATGTCCGGGCTGGCGGGGGAGTACCTGGGCCGGGCGACGATGCTGCTGCGCACGGACGACCCCGAGGCGGCGGCACGGACCCTGCACCACCGGCTGCGCCGCAGACTCGGCACACCGGTCCTCGTGGTCGCCGACCGCGTCACCGGGCACGACCGCGCCCACTCCTTCACGCTCGCCGGGCGCTGCCTGGACGTCATGCGCTGCCTCGGCGAGACCGACCGGGGGTCCACCACCGGCCGCTACGCGATGTACGGGCTCGTCTTCGACCCCCGGCGCTCGCGGGAACTGAAGGGCTTCATCGACGACTCCCTAGGCCCGCTCCTCGACTACGACCGGCGCCGGTCCACCGACCTGGTGACCACGGCGGGCGCCTACTTCGCCCACTCGGGCAACCTGGGCCGCACCGCCCACACCCTCCACGTGCACACCAACACCCTGCTGAAGCGCCTGGACCGCATCACAGCCCTCCTCGGCGACGACTGGCGCACGGCGGACTCCGCGCTGCGACTCCATCTGGCGGTGCGGCTGCACCAGTTGAGAGCGGAACTGGACGGGGCGGCCGCCGGGTAGGGCCGGGGATTCAGGCGGCCGGTGTCCGGTCGCGCAGCGCCAGCAGGGCCCAGCCCCGGCCGGACGGGTCCAGGGGCCGGGTCGCGGCGGAGAAGAGCTCCGCGGCCCGGCGGTAGGAGAGGCGGCCGCGTCCGGTCACCGGGCAGCGGTCGCTCGCGGGTGTGGACGCGGGGGCCCGGCGGGCGGTGACGAACACCGGGCCCGCCGTGCGGCCGGCCAGAAGGAGCGGCAGCAGACGGGCCGTCCCCGGACCCCAGCTCGCGCGGTGCGGCGCGCCCGCCCTGGCACGCCGAGCCGTGAGGTCCAAGTGGCCGATGTCCAGGGCGAGTACGTGCTCCACCGGAGCGCGGGACTCGTGCAGGAAGTACCACAGGGTCAGCTCCCTCAGGGGCGCCCGCAGGGCCAGGGCCGCGCGGGCGCGGACCGGGAGCGGGGCCGGGTCGGGGAGCGGGTCCGGTGCGGAGGGCGGGTCCGGTGCGGGTGGCACGAGGCCGGTGGCCGGGTCCGCCGCGATCCAGCCCCGCGCCCGCCACCAGGCCGTCGCGGCCCTCAGGCACGCCAACTCGCGTGTCACAGTCGCGGGTCGCGCGACGGCGAAGCGCTCGGTCAGGCCCCGTCGCAGGCGCTCCGGGGTCCCCGGGTCGTCGAGCAGGGCGAGGGGGACGGCGGGAGGCACGGCGCCTCTGCGGTCGGGGCCGGCCGGGGCGCACCGGCCGACCAGGGGCCACGCCCAGCCGAGCAGCGAGACACGGTAGACGCGGCGGGAAGCGGGGCCGAGGCCGGCCGCCGCCACGTAGCGGTCGACCGCCGCACCGAATTCGACCGGCGCCGCCAGTTCTTCGTTCACGCAGCCCACCCGCAGTAAATGAGTTATTCGAAACACCTTCATGCACGCACTCAACTGACCCTACCATCAGGCGTATTGCAGTAAACGCAATCCATTTACTGCGCCTGATCGCGCCGACAGAAGGTTTTCCGTAAAGAGGCGGAATCAATTCCAGGAAACCCTTGCGGTGAATTGTTCGCCGAGGGCAGGGTGCCGGTTCATGACACTCGGTACCCATCGGCTGCGCGTGCTGCGGCACGCTCGGTTCCGCCGCTTCCTGCTCGGCCAGAGCGCTTCGCTGCTCGGTTCCGGGATGAACACGATCGCCACGACCTTCGCCGTGCTGCGGCTCCCCGGCGGCGGGGTCGACGCCGTCGGCGGGGTGATGGCGGCCCGGATTCTCGCGGTGCTGGTCGTGCTGCTGCTCGGAGGTGTGCTCACCGACCGGATCGGGGCCCGTGCGGTCATGATGGCCGCGGACCTGCTCCGGTTCGGCTCCCAGGGGCTGCTGGCCGTGCTGCTGCTGACCCACACCGCGCGGGTCTGGGAAGTGGTCGTGCTGGCGGTGGTCCTCGGGATCGGTGAGGGCGGGTTCATGCCCGGCCTGCCGGCGCTGGTGCCCGGACTGGTCCCGGCCGGTGAACTCGCGGACGCCAACGCCCTGTTGCAGATGGCCCGGCCGATGGCCTCGATCGCGGGACCGGGCGTTGCCGGTCTGCTGGTCGCCGCCTTCGATCCCGGAACGGTGGTCGCCGTCGACGCGGTCAGTTACGGCGTGAGCGTCGTCGCGCTGGTCGGACTGCCGCTGACGCGGCCGGCCGGGCCCCGGCGCGGGATGCTCGGCGAACTGGGCCGTGGCTGGGCGGAGTTCACCTCACGTACCTGGCTGTGGGTCACCACCGTCCACATCGGCCTCTTCAACTTCGTGCTCTGGGCGCCGTTCCTGGTGCTCGGGCCGGCGCTCGCCCAGCAGCGGCTCGGCGGGGCGAAGGCGTGGGGGCTGGTGCTGGCCCTGGAGGGCCTCGGCGCGATCGTCGGCGGTCTGGCCCTGCTCGGCAGAAGCCCCGGGCGGGCGCTCACCTGGTCCGTGGCCGCCTCCGCCGGCTGGGCCGTCCCGGCCGCCGCCCTGGCCCTCCGGCTGCCCCTCGCCTGGGTGGCGGGCGCGGCGTTCCTCGCGGGTGTCGGCGCGGCGCTGTGCACCACGCTCGCCGCGACCGTCATCCAGCGCGACCTCCCGGCGGAGGTGCGCGGCCGCGTCAGCGCCTTCGACAGCCTGGGCGCCTTCGCCCTCGGCCCGCTCGGGCTGGCGCTTGCCGGGCCCGTCTCGGGGGTCGTGGGCGCGGACCGGCTGCTGGGGTTCGGGGTGCTGTGGCAGCTCACGGCGGTCGCGGTGGTGCTCGCCGTGCCCTCGGTGCGCCACCACGGGACGGCGGCGCCCGCGGCCCGGCCGGTCTGCTGAACGCCCCCCGACGGACGGCTGGTCAGCCGTCCGCCGGGGATTGTTCCTACCTGCCGGACCGTGCCGTCACGGGCACGAGCTGGAGCTCTGGCCCACCACGTGCGCGTCCGCGTTGTCGGCGGCCTTCACGTAGGCGGCCGACGTGCCGCGGCGGTCGTACGTCCTGGTGAAGTCGGAGCCGAGGTCGACGATGAACTTCACCTTGTAGCAGTACCCGGCGTCGACGCGCAGCGTGTCCCAGTCCTCGCTGTAGGGGGTGTGGCCCCCGCCCGAGGAGAGGTAGTACGTGGTCTGCGAGACGCCGTCGCTCTTGCAGGTCGGCTGGGTGGCCGTCCACGAGCCCGTGCTGTCCCCGGAGCGGCACCAGTTCTTGAGCGCCGTGGCACCCAGAGCGGTGTCGTTCACCGAGGAGGAGCAGCCCGCGATGCTGCAACTCGCCCCGGCGCTCGCCGCGGTGGCCGAACCCAGTACCGCGACGAAGGCCATCGCCGTCACCGCGGCGGCCGCTCTGCCCAGTCTCTTGGGCAGCACTTTCCTGGAGAACACGATGAACCCCTCCCCTTGTGGCCCATGCTCCCGGCATGAACTCAGCCAGGAAGCTAGTGCCTTTCACGGGCGGTGTCAGCGTGTGGGCGCCGGTGTGAAAATGCCGCCAGGGTAGGCCGGTTCGGGCCGGCTATGCCAGCGGCTTGCTCAGGACCGCCTTGCGGTGGCTGAAGGTGTCCAGGGAGTAGCGCCCGTGGTAGCTGCCCATGCCGCTCTCGCCGACACCGCCGAAGGGGAGGTCGGAGACGGTGAGATGGGCGAGGGGGAGACCGTGGCCGAGCCCGCCCGAGGAGGTCTCGGCGGCGATGCGGTCGCGGGTCGCGTCGGAGTCCGTGAAGACGTACAGGGCGAGGGGCTTGTCGCGGTCGTTGATGAAGTCCACGGCCGCGTCCAGGTCCGGCACGGTGACGATCGGGAGGATGGGGCCGAAGATCTCCTCGCGCATCACGGGCGCGTCGGGGGCGACGTCGGCCAGGACGGTCGGCGCGATGTACTTGTCCGTACGGTCGCTCGCGCCGCCCACCGCCACCCGGCCGGAGTCCAGCAGGCCGGACAGGCGGTCGAAGTGGCGTTCGTTGACGATGCGGCCGTACTCGGGCGAGGCCGCCGGGTCGGTGCCGTAGACGCCCTCGACGGCGCGGACGAGCGCCGCCTCCAGGGCAGGCGCGGTCGACGGGTCGGTGAGGACGTAGTCGGGGGCGACACAGGTCTGCCCGGCGTTGAGGAACTTGCCCCGCACCAGCCGGTCGGCGACCACACCGAGGTCGGTGCCCCGGTCGACGAACGCCGGTGACTTGCCGCCGAGTTCGAGCGTGACCGGGGTGAGGTGCTCGGCGGCGGCACGCATGACGACGCGGCCGACGGTGCCGTTGCCGGTGTAGAAGATGTGGTCGAAGCGCTCGGCCAGCAGGGCCGTGGTCTCCGGGATGCCGCCCTCGACCACGGCGACCGCGTCGGTGTCGAGGTAGGCCGGGATCAGCTCGGCCAGCGCGGCGGAGGTCGCCGGGGCCAGCTCGCTCGGCTTCGCCACGACCGCGTTGCCCGAGGCGAGGGCGCCCACCACGGGGGCGAGCAGGAGCTGCGCCGGGTAGTTCCAGGGGGCGATGACGAGGACGACGCCGAGCGGGTCGTACTGCGTCCAGGCGGTGGCGTCGTCGCCGAGGTGCGCGGGGACCGGGGCCGGCTCGGGGCGCAGCCACTCGGCCAGGTGCTCCAGGGTGTGATCGATCTCGCGGACCGTGAAGTCGATCTCCGTGCGGTGGGCCTCGGTGGCGCTCTTGCCCAGGTCCGCGTGGAGGGCGGCGGCGAGGTCGGCGCCGTGCTCGGTGAGCATCGCGCGCAGGCGGCGCAACTGCTCCTCGCGCCACTCGACGGACTTGGTCCGGCCGGTGCGGAAGGTGTCGCGCAGCCGGGCCACGGTGTCGGCGGGCTGCTCGGTGGGGGAGTGGGTCACGGGTGCCTCGCGTTCTCGACTGTCAGATGTAAACACCAACCTTTCAGGTGGCCGATCGCATTCCGTGGATTGCCGGGAATGACGCAGATCACGGCGCCCTCCGGGAGGGCGCCGTGACCGGGGCGTCAGCTGTCCGGCCCCGGGACCGGCGGTACGTCCAGCCCGTCGTTCTCCGTCCAGAACCGGTCGTCCGCGTCCTGGAGGCGGGACGCGGCGTGGCGGAGGTGGAGGCGGGCGGCGGCCTCGGCCGCCTCGGGGTCGCGGGCCTCGACGGCGGCCAGTATGGCGTGGTGCTCCTGGCGCACCGCCTCGATGAAGTCGCTGCGGCGGGCCTCGTTGGCGCGGGTGACGCGGATGCCGCCGCGGGCGACCTCGCCCAGGTAGCGCACCGTCTGGACGAGGACCGGGTTGCCGGTGGACTCCGCGATGGTGCGGTGGAAGGCGAGGTCCTCGTCCACGCCGTCGCCGTCGGCGGCGACCGCCGTGTCCAGCGCGGCCAGCGCCAGACGCATCCGGGCGATGTCGTCCGGTGTCGCCCGGGTCGCCGCGAGGGCGGCCGCCTCCCCTTCCAGCGCGGCGCGCACCTCCACGATCTGGAGCACCTTGGACTTGGTGCCCGGCGACTCCGCCTCCAGGTCGAGCGGCCGCGTCCGCCGGGGCAGCACGAAGACGCCGAGCCCCTGGCGCGGTTCGACCAGGCCCGCGTTGCGCAGCCGGGACACCGCCTCGCGGACGACCGTACGGCTCACGCCGAGCTGCTTGACCAGCGCGACCTCGGTCGGCAGTCTGTCGCCCTCGGCGAGCCGCCCGGACTCGATCTCCTCCGCGAGGATCGCGGCGACCCGGTCCGCGAGCCGTATCGGACCGCTCACCTTGGAAAACATGCTTTTCAGTCTATCGATCCGCGCCCTGCCGCCCGGCCCCGAGCCCGGTGACGGCGGTCACCGCGTCGGCGTGGTCGGCGAGGTACTCCCGGACCACCGACTCGAAGTCCGGGTCGGCCGCGAGACCCAGCGTGGCGGCGCGCGCGTTGTCGAAGTCGGCCGGCCAGGAGCCCACGATGGCCTCGACGGCCGGGTCGGGTGCGACCGTCACCAGATCGGCGACCGCGTCCCCGGCCACCCGGCGCAGGGTGTGGAGCATGTCGGCGACCGAGACCGTCAGCGCGGGCAGGTTGACCGGGACCCGGCCGTCGAGCAGGCCGGGTCCCTCGCCGCGCTCCAGCTCCGCGATGCGCAGGATGCCCGCCACCGTGCGCCGGGGCGAGGCCAGGGCCACCCGCAGCGAGGGGTCGACCGGGCAGACGGCCGGCAGCCCGGCCAGGGGCTCCCGGACGACGCCGGACAGGAACCCGGACGCGGCGGCGTTCGGCCTGCCCGGCCGCACCGACACGGTCATCAGCCGGGCCACCCGCCCGTCCAGGAAGCCGCGGCGCGTGTACTCGGCCACCAGCTGCTCGCAGACGGCCTTCTGCGCGCCGTAGCTGGAGCGCGGGGTGGGCAGGGTGGCCTCGCTGACCGTCTTTGGCAGCGGCAGCGCCGGGTCCGAGCCGTACACCGCGACACTGCTGGAGAACAGCAGCCGTACCACCGGGCCCCCGGCGGCCCACTGGGCGCGGGCGGCGTCGAGCAGGGCGCGGGTGGTGTCCACGTTGGCGGCCATGCCCAGGTCGAAGTCCGCCTCGCACTCGGCGGACACGGCGGACGCGAGGTGGATCACCGCGTCCACCGGCTCGGCGAACAACTCGCCCAGCCGGTCGGTCAGATCACCCTGGACCACCTCCACCAGCGGGTCGGCGGCGAGGGGCGAGTCGTCCGGTACGAACCGGTCGGCCAGCACCAGCCGGTCCACGGGGACGCCCCGGAACGTCCGCTTCTCCAGTAGACGTCCGGCGACCTGGCGGCCCAGGAAGCCGAAGCCACCGGTGATGACGATCCTCATGCGTGTGCTCCTCGGTAGTCGTGCAGCCAGCCGAGCCCCTCGCTCGTCCCGGCGCGGGGGCGGTACTCGCAGCCGATCCACCCCTCGAAGGCCGACTCGTCGATCACGTCGAAGAGATGGCCGATGTTCAGTTCGCCCGCGTCCGGCTCGTGCCGGTCGGGCACGCCCGCGATCTGGAGATGCCCGACCCGGCCGGACGGCAGATCCCGGCGCAGGACCGTCGTGAGGTCGCCCTCGGTGATCTGGCAGTGGTACAGGTCCAGTTGGACCTTGATGTTGTCGGCTCCCAACTCCCGCACCACAGCGTGCGCCTCGGCCTGGCGGTCGAGGAAGTACCCCGGCATGTCACGGCGGTTGATCGGCTCGATCAGGATGTCCACCCCGGCGGCCGCGGCGCGCTCCGCCGCGCGGGCGAGGTTGGCGAGATAGGTGTCGCGGGCCGCACCGGCCGGCAGCAGCCCGGCCATCACGTGCACACGCGGGCAGTTGAGCGCGGCCGCGTACTGAAGCGCCCGGTCGATCCCGGCCAGCGTCTCCGCCTCGCGCCCGGGCAGCGCCGCCGTTCCGCGCTCCCCTGAGTCCCAGTCACCGGGAGGGGCGTTGAACAGCACCTGGCGCAGCCCGTGGTCGTCCAGCAGGCGGCGCAGCCGGGTCGCGTCGTACGCGTACGGGAAGAGGTACTCGACGGCTTCGAAACCGTCCGCCGCGGCCGCCGCGAAGCGGTCGGGGAACGGATGCTCGGTGTACATCATGGACAGGTTCGCCGCGAACCTCGGCATGGTGACTCCCCTGGTTCCTGTCGGGCCGCCGGTCAGCGGTTGACGACGTCCTTCTTGGTGGTCAGTACGGCCGCGGCGCCCACGACGAGGCTGAGCGCCAGGACGTACATCGGTATCGCCGCCGAACCGGTGCTGTCCTTCAGCGCGCCGATCATGTACGGGCTGACGAAACCGGCGAGGTTGCCGACCGAGTTGATCAGGGCGAGGCCGGCCGCCGCCGCCGTACCGCCGAGGAAGGCGGTGGGCAGCGACCAGAACAGCGGGGCGCAGGTCAGCACACCGGCCGCCGCGAAGGACAGCGCGATCAGGGACAGCACGGTCGACCCCGACCAGGAGGCGGCCAGCGAGAAGCCGACGGCGCCCATGAGGCTCGGGACCACCAGGTGCCAGCGGCGTTCCCGGCGCCGGTCGGCGGAGCGCCCGAAGAGGTTCATGGCGACCAGCGCGGCCAGGAACGGCACCGAACTCAGCACGCCGATCGCGAGGTTGCCCTTGATGCCGGTGGACTCCACGAAGGTCGGCATCCAGAACGTCAGCGCGTACTGGCCCATCACGAAGCAGAAGTAGATGAGGCTCATCAGCCACACCTTGGGATCGCGGAAGCCGTCCCACACCTTGCCGTGCACGGTCCGGTGCGCGGCGTCCTCGGCGAGCGCCCGCTCCACGACGTCCTTCTCCTCGTCGCTGAGCCACTTCGCGTCCCGCACCCCGTTGTCCAGGTAGAACAGGGTGGCCACGCCGACCGCGAGGGCCGGCAGCGCCTCCAGCGCGAACATCCACTGCCAGCCCTGCCAGCCGCCCGTGCCGTGGAAGGCGTCCAGGATCCAGCCGGAGAGCGGGTTGCCGAAGATGCCCGCCACCGGGATCGCCGACATGAACATCGCTATGACCCTGGCCCTGCGGTGCGAGGGGAACCAGTAGGTGCAGTACAGGATGACGCCGGGGTAGAAGCCGGCCTCCGCCGCGCCGAGCAGGAAGCGGAGCACGTAGAACGTCGTCTCGTTGGTGACGAACACGAACGCCGCCGAGACCACGCCCCAGCTGATCATGATCCGGGCGATCCAGGTGCGGGCGCCGACCCGCTGGAGCAGCAGGTTCGAGGGGACCTCGAAGAGGAAGTACCCGATGAAGAACAGCCCGGCGCCGAGGCCGTACGACGCCTCGCTGAACCCCAGGTCGTCGGACATCTGGAGCTTGGCGAAGCCGACGTTGACGCGGTCGAGGTAGGAGACGATGTAGCACAGGACGAGGAAGGGGACGATCCGCCGGACGACCTTGCGGAAGACGGCGTTCTCGCGGGTGAGGTCGGCATCGGTGGCGACCGTGGGGAGGGACATGACGAATCCTTTGAGCGGCTCAGGGGGATTCTCGGGACAGGTGTTTCACCAGCGGGCGCCGAACACGGAGCGCAGCTCGGCGAGTTCGGGTTCGGCGAGGGGTGCGGGCCGGCGGTCGGTGAGCAGCCACAGGCGCGCCGTCTCCTCGAGTTCTTCGAGGACGGCGAGCGCGGAGGCCGCGTCGGGGCCCCAGACGACCGGGCCCAGCCGGTCGAGGAGCACGGCCCTGATCGGCGTACCGCTCGCGGCGCGTTCGGCGATGCGGGCGGTCACCAGGCCGGCCACGCGCGGGTCGCCGGGCCGGTGGTAGGGGACGAGCGGGACGTGCCCGACCTTCATCACGTAGTACGGCGTGATCGGCGGGAGCACGTCGTCGCCGCTCCACACACCGGCCAGGGTCAGGCCGACCAGGTGCGTGGAGTGGGTGTGGACGACGAAGCGGGCGGTGGGGTCGGCGGCGTAGATCCGGCGGTGCAGGGTGAGCGTCTTGCTGGCGCGGTCGCCCGCGATCTGCTCGCCCTGAGCGTCGACGAGGGCCAGCCGGCCGGGTTCGAGGAAGCCGAGGGCGGCGTCGGTCGGGGTGATCAGGTGACGGTCGCCGACCCGCGCGCTGATGTTGCCCGCGCTGGCATGGACGTAGCCGCGCGCGAACAGGCTCGTGCCCACCCGGACGATCTCGCGCCGGGCCTCCTCGACGGGGTCGGTCGCGACGGGGCCGGTCATGACGTCCCCAGCAGGTCGAACGCGGCGGAGAAGAAGTCGGGACCGCCGAAGTTCCCCGATTTCAGGGTGATGTGGAGCGTCTCCCCGTCGGGCAGGGCCGCCGCGCACCAGGGCACGCCGGGGTCGATCTGCGGGCCGATGCGCAGGCCGGTGACGCCGAGCGCCTGGACGACGGCGCCCGAGGTCTCGCCCCCGGCGACGACGAGTTGCCGCACTCCGCGCGCCACGAGCCCCCGCGCCACCTCGGCCAGGGTGCGCTCCACCAGCTCACCGGCCTCGGCGGCACCGAGCCTGCTCTGCACCCCGCGCACCGCGTCGGGCGCCTCGGTGGAGTAGATCAGTACGGGGCCGCCGGCCAGGTGGGCCTCGGCGAAGGCCAGCGCCTCGCCGGCCACGTCCGCACCGGCCGCGACGCGCAGCGGGTCCACGCTGAACGCGGGCCGCCCGCTGTCCAGGAAGGCCCGGACCTGACCGTTGGTGGCCACGGACACCGAGCCGGAGACGACGGCCCGGTGACCGGAGGCGGGCGGCAGTTCCGCCGCCGCCGTGGTCGGCCGGAGCCCCCAGTTCGCGGGCAGTCCGATGGCCAGCCCGGAACCGGCGGTCACCAGCGGCAGATCGCTCACGGCCTCGCCCAGACGCACCAGGTCGTCGTTGGAGACCGCGTCGACGACGGCCAACGCGACTCCCTGGGAACGGAGTTCGGCGATACGTTCCCGGACCGCCTCCGCGCCTCGCGCGAGCACCGTGTGGTCGACGAGACCGACAGGGCGGGTCGTCTGCGCGCCCAGCACCCTGACCAGGTCGGAGTCGGTCATCGGGGTCAGCGGGTGGTCCCGCATCCCGCTCTCGCTCAACAGCACGTCGCCGACGAAGAGATGCCCCTTGAAGACGGTGCGCCCGTTGTCCGGGAAGGCCGGAGTGGCCACGGTGAAGTCGGTGCCCAGCGCGTCCATCAGTGCCTCGGCCACCGGACCGATGTTCCCGGCGGGGGTGGAGTCGAAGGTGGAGCAGTACTTGAAGTAGATCTGCCCGGCGCCCGCGTCCCGCAGCCACGCCAGCGCGCGCAGCGAGGCGTCCACGGCCTCCGCGGCGGGCACGGTACGGGACTTGAGCGCGATGACGACCGCGTCCGCGTCCCCCGCGAGCGCGTACCCGCCGTCCTCGGGCACGTCGATCAGCTGGACCACGCGCATGCCCGCGCGCACCAGGTTGTTCGCCAGGTCCGTGGCGCCGGTGAAGTCGTCGGCGATCGCGCCGAGGCGGATTCCCATGTCAGCCATCCTCCGGCTTCGGCAGGTCGATCCCGGGAAAGATCTTGATCACCGCGCTGTCGTCCTCGCGGCCGAGACCCGACGCGGCCGCCTGGAGGAACATCTGATGGGCGGTGGCGGCCAGCGGCAGCGGGAACCGCTCCGGGCGGGCGGAGTCCAGCACGATCCCCAGGTCCTTGACGAAGATGTCGACGGCGGACAGGGGCGTGTAGTCGCCGGCCAGCACATGCGCCATGCGGTTCTCGAACATCCAGGAGTTGCCCGCGCTGTGCGTGATGACCTCGTACAGCGCCTTGGCCGGGACGCCCGCCCTGATGCCCAGCGCCATGGCCTCGGCGGCCGCGGCGATGTGCACCCCGGCCAGCAGCTGGTTGACGACCTTGACCTTCGAGCCGAGCCCGGCGCTCGCGCCCAGGCGGTGGACGGTCGTGCTCATCGCGTCCAGCACCGGACCGGCGAGCGCGTACGCCTCCGGCGCGCCGGACGTCATCATCGTCAGCTCACCGGCCGCGGCGCGCGCGGCGCCGCCGGAGACCGGGGCGTCCAGGTACAGGACGCCGGACCCGGCCAGGCGGCCCTCCAGTCCGGCCGACCAGGCGGGGTCGACGGTGGAGCACATCACGAACACGCTGCCCGGCCGCATCCGCCCGGCGGCACCGCCCTCGCCGAACAGCACCTGCTCGGTCTGCGCCGCGTCGACGACCACACCGACCAGGACATCGACGGTCGCCGCGAGTTCACCGGGGGTGGAGAAGGCGGTGCCGCCCTCGCGGGCGAAGCCGTCGGCCACCTCGGGCCGCAGGTCGTGCACCCCGACGTCGTACCCCGCGTTCCGCAGGCTCCGTGCCATTCCGAGCCCCATGGCCCCGAGTCCCACCACGCCCACACGGGGCGGGGCGGACCTTTCCTGGTCGTTCACGCGCAACATCCTTGTCTCGCAGTGGCCGCCCGGACGCCCTTCACTGCCAGGCACCTTCGCCGACGGTCGGGTCATATGATGACCTGACGACGCTGGTTGGCGCACTGTGATGCCGGTCACATGTGGGGTGGTTCACGGTCGCGGGATGACCGGACGATAGCCGGGCATCAGGTTTCCCGGGGGGCCGCCGGCCGCCCCTTCCCGATCCGCGTACCACGGCACAACTGGAGAACCGCTGTGAGTCTCGACGGCATACCCGTAGCCCTCGCCCCCGGCGGCGCTTTGGACGCCGAAGCCCGCAAGCAGCGCCTGCGCCGCCGCCTGGAGCGGCTGATCGGGGTGGCCGCGACCGAGGGGAACGAACTGGTCCCGCTGCGCAACGGCAGCGCCATCTTCCCCGCCATGCTGAAGGCCATCGGCTCGGCCCGGCACACGATCGACATGATGACCTTCGTCTACTGGCGGGGCCAGATCGCCCAGGACTTCGCCGAGGCCCTCGCCGACCGGGCGCGCGACGGAGTGCGGGTGCGGCTGCTGCTCGACGGGTTCGGCGCCCAGCAGATCGAACGGGGACTGCTGGACCTCATGGACGAGGCCGGGGTCCAGGTGGCCTGGTTCCGCAAGCCCGTGTGGCTCTCGCCCTTCAAGCAGAACCACCGCTGCCACCGCAAGGCCCTGATCGTGGACGAGGACACCGCGTTCACCGGCGGTGTCGGCATCGCGCAGGAGTGGTGCGGGGACGCCCGCAACCCCGGCGAGTGGCGCGACACCCACGTCCAGGTGCGCGGCCCGGCGGTGGACGGGATCGCCGCCGCCTTCGCCCAGAACTGGGCCGAGTGCCACCACGAACTCTTCGACGAGCGCGACCGCTTCACCGAGCACAAGCAGATCGGCAGTTCCGTCGTGCAGGTCGTGCGCGGCTCGGCCAGCATCGGCTGGCAGGACATGCAGACCCTCATCCGGGTCATGCTCACCTCCGCCGAGGAGCGCTTCCGCCTCGCCACCGCCTACTTCGCGCCCGACGACTACTTCATCGACCTGCTGTGCGCCACCGCCCGCAGAGGCGTCCGCGTCGAGATCCTGCTGCCCGGCCCGCACACCGACCAGCGGGCCTGCCAGCTAGCCGGACAGCACCACTACACGCGGCTGCTGCGCGCGGGCGTCGAGATCCGCCAGTACCAGCCGACGATGATGCACGCCAAGATCATCACCGTGGACTCGGTGGCGTCCCTGATCGGCTCCACGAACTTCAACCGCCGCTCCATGGACCACGACGAAGAGGTCATGCTCGCCGTGCTCGACGAGGAGTTCACCGCCGTGCTCGACCGGGACTACGACACCGACATCGAGCACAGCGAGGCCATCGACCTGAGGCGGTGGCGGCACAGGGCGGCCCTCCAGAGGCTCAAGGAGGCCGCCGTCAGACCCGTGAGACGCTTCCTCTGACAGGACGGGCGGGCGGCGGCGGCCGAGAAGGAGGCAGCTCGGGGTGTTCTCGGTGGATGTCAGACAGCACGCGCCGGGTGTGCTGTTCGTGTTGTGCGGGGAGCTGGACTTCGACAGCGTGGTACAGCTGCACGAGGCCGCGGACGACGAACTGGGCCGACCGGAGGCGACGTTGCCGGTCGTCGTCGACTGCGCCGCCCTGACCTTCTGCGACTCCTCCGGGATAAGCGGCCTGCTGCGCCTCTACCAGCGGCTCTCCGCCCGCGGGCGGACGCTGCGGCTGGCGGCCGTACCCGCCTCGGTGTCCCGTCTGTTCACCCTGACAGGTTTGGACCAGCTCTTCTCCGTGCACCTGGATGCTGCCGAGGCGCTCGCCGCAGGCCCCGGCACGCCTGGCGCCGCCGCGGCGGTTCGACATCATGAGGAGCGGAGCGCATGACGCTCGTACCAGGGCCGGCCGAGCCCGTGTCCGGCCGCCCGGAGGGTTCCGGGCTGGACGACGATCTGCGCGCCCTGTTCGGGCACTCGACGGCCGTCTTCGCCTCCCTCGCCGGTCCGGCGCACATGCTGGAGGCGGCGAACCCGGCGTTCTTCGCCGCGACCGGCGACGACGGGCGGGCCCGCACCGGGCTGCCGCTCGGGGAGCTGATGCCCGAACTCGTCGAGCAGGGCCTGATCACCGTGCTGGACCGCGTCTTCCGTACCGGCCGGCCCGTCACCGGACGCGACCGGCGGGTGGTGCTGGGCACCGGCGCGGCCGCGCGCGAGGCCTACTTCGACTTCACCTACGAGCCCCGCCTCGACGCGGGCGGCAACGTGACCGGCGTACGCCTGATCGGCGTCGAGACCACCCGGGCCAGGCACGCCCAGCGGCTGGCGGCCGAGCACGGGGCGCTCCTCGAACAGATCGCCCGCCAGGCCCCGTTGACCGACGTGCTGCACGGCATGGCCCGCGTCATCGAGGAACTGTCGCCCGACGAGGTGCTGGTCTCGGTGCTGCTCGCCGACACCGACGGGCGGCATCTGCGCCACGGCGCCGCCCCCAGCCTGCCCGACTTCTACAACGAGGCCATCGACGGCATCGCCGCCGGCGACGGCGTGGGCTCCTGCGGCACGGCCGCCCACCGCGGGCAGAGCGTGATCGTCTCCGACATCGCCACCCACCCGTACTGGGACGACTTCCGGGACCTCGCGGACAAGGCCCGGCTGGCCGCCTGCTGGTCCACCCCCATCCAGGCCCGCGACGGATCGCTCCTGGGCACCTTCGCGATGTACCACCGCACGCCCCGGACGCCGCAGGAGTACGACCTCGCGCTCGCCCGGATCTTCGCCGACACCGCCGCCCTGGCCATCGAACGCCACCAGGCCGAGCGGGCGCGGCAGGCGGCCGAGGCCCGGGAGCGGGCCGCCCGCGCCGACCTCGCCTTCCTGCTCGACGCCAGCACCTCCCTCGCCCACGACCTGGACGCCACCCAGACCCTCAGCCGGCTGGCCGCCGCCTGCAGCCCCGCGCTCGCCCCGCTGTGCGCGGTCGACGTGGTGGAGTCGGGCCGCGTACGCCGGATCGCCACGGCGGCACCCGACGACGCGCTGCGCACCCTGCTCGCCTCCCACATCCCGGTCTACGACGCCGACGACGACGCGGTGGCCCGGGTCCTGGCCTCCGGGGTCAGCGAGGTCGCCCGCCGTACGCCCACCGGGCCCGGCCCCTGGCACGACCTGGGCGTCACGGGATACCTGTGCGTCCCCCTCCTGGACCGGGGCACCCCCTTCGCCACCATGACCCTGCTGAGCGTCGGCGACCACACCTTCGACGGCCACGCCGTCGCCCTCGCCGAGGAACTCGCCCGCCGCGCGGCCGCCGCCGCCCGCAACGCCCGCCAGTACACCCACCGGGTCACCCTCGCCCGCGACCTCCAGGCCGGCCTGCTGCTGCCCGGCGTCCCCGACGTGCCCGGCGCCGACGTCGCCACCTACTACCACCCGGCCGGCGAGGGCCTCGACATCGGCGGCGACTTCTACGACGTCTTCCCGCTGCGGGACGGCCGGTGGGCGTTCATGCTCGGCGACGTCTGCGGACGCGGCGCGAGTGCCGCCACCACCACCGCGCTGGTCCGGCACACCGCCCGCGCCGTCGCCCCGCTGCTGCCCGGACCGCAGGCCGTCGTGGAGGCCGTCAACCGCGCGCTGTGCGACCGCCCCGGCAGCCACGGCACCGGCTTCGTCACGCTCGTCTACGGGCAGTTCACCCCGGCCCCGGACGGTCTCGACATCGAGCTGATCCGGGCCGGGCACACCGCGCCCCTCGTCCTCGACGCCCAGGGCGCCGTGCGCACCGTCGACGCCTGCGGACTCCTCCTCGGCGTGGCCCCCGACCCCCAGGTCAGCCCCCGACGGCTCCGACTGCGCCCGCACGAGAGCCTGTTGCTCTTCACCGACGGCCTGACCGAGGCACGCGCCCCGGACGGCGAACAGTTCGGCGAGGAACGCCTCGCCCGTTCCCTCACCGGCGCCCCGGCCCCGCCCGCCGCACACCACCTCATCGACACCCTGACCGCGGCCGTCCACGCCTTCACCGGAGACCACGAGATCGACGACGACCAGGCCGTCCTGGTCCTCACGGCCACGGACCACGGCGTGGACGGGCCGCACCGGACCGGGTGAGGGCCTCCGGTCAGGCCCCGCGGGCCTCCCGTCGCGTCAGGGCGCCCAGCGAGCGGTCCGTCACGGTGGTGACGAGGAAGACGGCGCTGACGGCGAGCAGCAGCCAGGAGAGGTGGTGGAGGCCGCCGGTGTCGGCGCGCTGTCCGAACAGGGAGCCGCTCGCGGCGGAGGCCACGATGGCGCCGAGGTAGCCGAAGGTGCGCAGCAGCCCGGCGGAGGAGCCCATGCGCTCGGGGTCGGCCTGGTGGAACACGGAGTTCTGCAGGGCGAGGCTGTTCAGGCCCTGCGGCACGCCGAGCACGAGCACGACGGCCAGCAGCGTCCACACCGGGCTGCGGTCGGTCAGCGTCAGCAGCAGCGCGCACGCGGCGAGCTGGCCGGCGGAGCCCACCAGGAGCTTGGCGCGGATCGCCTCCCGGCGTCCGGTGAGCGTGGAGACCACCAGGGCCGTGGCGAACAGCGGGAGCTGGACCAGCCCGGCCTGCGAGGCCGACAGCCCCCGGCCCTCCTCCAGCCACTGGGTGTACCCGTACAGGAAGGCGTAGCTGACGATGTACGAGAGCAGGGAGCGGGCGTAGGTGGCCAGCAGGGGGACGTTGCCGCCGAGGACGCGCAGGTCGATGAAGGGGCTCGGGGTCCGCAGTTCCCGCAGGGTGAAGGCGGCGGCCGCGACGAGGGTCAGCGCGGGCAGGTACCAGTGCGCGGCGCCGGGCTCCATGAGGAACAGCAGCAGGCAGACCAGGGCCGTGGCGAACAGGCCCATGCCGGGCAGGTCCAGCGCGGCGAGGGGGTGCCGGTCCCCGGGGTGACGCGGGGGCGGGGCCGAGGGGAGGCGGCGGGCGCCGAGGTACAGGCCGACGAGGGCGAGCGGGATGTTGACGGCGAGGGTGGCGCGCCAGCCGCCGACGCCGATCAGCAGCCCGCCGAGGCTCGGGCCGACGACGGCGACGGTCTGGGTGGTGACCGCGAGCGCGGTCAGCACGCCCGTCGGGCTCTCCTGCCCGGTGCGCCGGGCCTCGCTGCGGATCAGGTACATGGCGGCCGGATAGCCGGCACAGGTGCCGAAGCCGAGGAGCACGCGCGCGGCGATGAGCACGCCGAGGCCCGGGGCGAGCATGCCCACCACCCCCGCGACGCCCGTGAGCACCGTCCCCGCCAGGAACAGGCGGCGCGGCCCGAAGAGGTCGATCAGCCGTCCGGTGACGGGCTGGCCGATCGAGGTCGCCAGATAGAGGGCCGAGACGAGCCACGCGGTCTGCGCGGGCGGCGCGCCGAACGCGGCGCCGATCGGGACCAGGGAGACCGACAGGACGGAGGAGTTGACCGGGTTGAGCACGGAGCCCAGCATCATCGGGGCGAGCAGGCGCCGGTCGAAGCCGTCGCCCTTCCTCGCCCGGTGCGGGAGCAGCTGGCGCATGGTCACGACCGGACGACCCGGTCCAGTATCGCCGCCGCCTCCAGCAGGGTCCGGCGTTCGGCCTCCGTGCACCCGTCCTCCAGCGCGCGGGTGAGCCAGCCTTCCCCGGCCCGCCTGCGGTCCTCCAGGAAGGCGTGCCCGGCGTCGGTGACGAACACCGACTGGCGCCGCCCGTCGGAGGGGTCCGGGCGCCGGGACACGAGCCCGCGCTCCTCCAGCACGGCCACGGTCGCGGCGACCGACTGGTGCCGTACGCGCTCGGCGGCGGCCAGCTCGCTGACCGACGCCTCCCCGTCCTTGTCCAGCCGGCTCAGCACGGACGTCTGCGACGGCGTGAGGTCGCCGGGGTCGTAGGTCTCCCGCATCCGCCGCCGGAGCCGGCTGAAGACGACCCGGATCTCGTGCGCCGCGCGCACGGCGGATTCGGACACACCGGTGGTGTCGGCGATCTCGGTCATGTCTACAGGCTAGGTTGCGCAGTCCAGGCTGTGCAAATGTCCCGCCCCGGGCTGATCACCGGCGGGCCGTCCCGGATGCCGCTCCGGGACGGCCCGCCGGGGGAGGGTCAGAGCGTCGCGCGGCGGCGCAGCTCCTTCTTGTCGGGCTTGCCGACGTCGGTGAGGGGGAGGGCGGACGGGAAGGTGATCCGGGCGGGCTCGTACATCGCGCCGCGCTCGGCCCGCACCAGGGCGCGGAGGTCGTCCGCGGTGGTGGTGGCGCCGGGGGTGAGGAGCACCGCGGCGTGGACGCGCTCCATGCGGTCCTCGTCGCGGACGCCGAAGACCGCGCTCTGCAGGACGTCGGGGTGGCTGTTGAGGAGGTCCTCCAGCTCGGTGGTGTACACATGGCCGCCGACCACGACGATCATGTCCTTGAGGCGGTCCACGACGGTCAGGTAGCCCGCGTCGTCGCGGAAGCCCACGTCACCGGTGTGCAGCCAGCCGTCCCGGAGCACCTCCGCGGTCAGCCCGGGCTGCTTCCAGTAGCCCTGCATCACCATGGCGGAGCGGACGCAGATCTCACCGTGCCCGCCGTTCGGCAGGACGCCGCCGTCCGCGTCCCGGATCTCCACCTCGACGCCGGGCAGGATCTTCCCGGCGGTGCGCAGCAGGGCGGGGTTGTCGGGGTCGTGGTCCTGCGGGGACAGGACGCTGAAGATGCCGCCCTCGTTCTGGCCGTACCCCTGCATCAGGACCGGCCCGAGGCGCCGTACGGCGTCGGCGATGCGCGCGGGGGAGGACTGGCAGCCGCCGTAGACGACCTGGCGCAGGCCGGAGGTGTCCGTGCGGGCCATGTCCGGGTGGTCGAGCAGCTGGTACAGCAGCGGAGGCAGCAGCCACATGTGGGTGATGCGCTCCCGTTCGACGGTACGGAGCACCTCCCCCGGCTCGAAGTCGTCCAGCAGGACCACCGTGCCGCCGGTCTCCAGCACCGCGTCGGCGAGCATCCCGGCCGCGTGGGCGATGGTCGTGGCGACCAACTGCCGGTGCTCACCGGTCTCTTCGTCGGTGACCGGGCGCGCCGCGCGCGTCTCCGCCACCTGACGGAACGTCGTGCAGATGCCCTTGGGGTGGCCGGTGGTGCCGCCGGTGTGCCGGATGCCGCAGATGTCGTCCGGCTCGGCGAGGCCCGGGAACGGCTCGGCGGACTGCACGGCGGCCAGCGCCAGCAGGTCCTCGGCGCCGTCGCAAGGCCCCAGCGTCAGCACCGACTTGACCGGCACGGACTCGGTGAGCTCCGCGGCCCGGCCCGCCAGCCGGGGGTCGACCACGAGGGCCCGCGTCTCCACGTCGGCGACGATCGCGGCCTGCACGTCGGCGGCGAGCTTGCTGTACAGGTGGTTGACCTGAGCGCCGATCAGGTTGGCGGCGTAGCGCACGGCTATCGCCTCGGGCAGGTTACCGCTGAGCAGGGTGACGGTCTGGCCGCGCTCGATCCCCTGGGCCTGAAGGGCCCACGCCATCCGGTACACCAGCTCACGGAACTCCCCTGCTCTGACACGGTGTTCGCCGTGCACCAGGGCTTCGCGGCCGGGGTTGTCCCGCAGGGCGTCGAGGATGTCCTCCACGGGGTTGCGGAAGCGTGGGGCTGCGACGTCGGGCATGGGGGGTCCTCCTGGGCCGGCGCGCGCCGCGGCCGGCCGGGTTGTTGCCGTAGTTCAGTGGGGGGACGGGAAAGTTCCCGAGCAAAGGTTGCCTAGACCAACCAAGTCGACTCTAGGACGCTCGTACGGGCAGCGACAACTTCACGGCCGCGAACGTCGACAATCGGCCGATTCGGCTAGGTCAATCGGCCAATGTCGACCCCGTACACCCCTACTGACCAGCGGCGACGACCTCGCTCAGCCCTTGATGAGGTCCGCCGCCTTCTCCGCCGCCATGATGGTCGGGGCGTTGGTGTTCCCACGTGGCACCGTCGGGAACACGGACGCGTCCACGACCCGCAGGCCCGTCACCCCGAGGACGCGCAGCCCGGGGTCCACCACGGCGCCGATCGCGCACGTCGACGTCGGGTGGTACAGCGTCTGCCCGCTCCGCCGCGCCCAGGCGGCGAGTTCAGCGCCGGAGTCCGAGGCGGGCATGTCCCCGTACGGTCCCGTCGCGAGGTCCGCCACCGCCCGCTGGGCCGCGATCTCCAGGGCGATCCTGGTCCCGGCGACGACGCAGTCCCGGTCCTCGTCCGTCATCAGGTAGTTGTGCGTGATCCGCGGTGCCGCGTCCGGCCGCGCGGAGCGCAGGGCGACCGTGCCCCGGCTGGTCGGCGCGAGCACGCACGGCCCGAACGCGAAGCCGTGCTCGGGCACCGTGCCGAGCCCCTCCTGGTGGAACAGCGCGGCGACCGCGTGGAACTGCACATCGGGGGCGTCCAGGCCGTCCCGGCTCCGGAAGAAGCCGCCCGCCTCACCGACGTTGGAACTCAGCGGACCACGGCCCTCGTTCTGGAGCAGCGCGGCGTTCTCCTCGGTCGCCGCACCGAGCAACGACTCGGTGTCCGTGCGGAAGTTGAGCAGCGTCGCGTAGTGGTCCTGGAGGCCCTGGCCGACCGGCAGGTCCGCCACCACGTCGATGCCGAACGCGGACAGGGCGGCGCCGGGGCCGATCCCGGACAGCATCAGCAGCTTCGGCGACTCGTACGCCCCCGCCGACACCAGCACCTCCCGTTCGGCCCGCACCACCTCCACCGTGCCGCCCCGCTCGACCGCCACCCCGGCCGCCCGGCCGCCCTCGATCAGCACCCGGTGGGCACGGGCCGAGGGGAGCACGGTGAGGTTCGGCCGCTCCAGCGCGGGATGCAGGTAGGCCACGGCCGCGCTGCACCGCATCCCGTGACGCTGGGTCAGCTGGTAGCGGCCGACGCCGAACTGCGTCTCGCCGTTGAAGTCGTCGTTCGCCTTGTGTCCCGCCTGCCCGGCGGCCGTCACGAAGGCGGAGGCGAGCGGATGCCCCGACCGGCCGTCGCTGACCGTCAGGGGCCCGCCGACACCGTGGAACCGGTCCGCGCCGCGCTCGTTGTCCTCGGCGCGGCGGAAGTACGGCAGCACCTCCTCGTACGACCAGCCCTCGGCCCCGGCCGCCGCCCAGCCGTCGTAGTCGGCGCGGGCGCCCCGGATGTAGATCATCGCGTTCATCGAGCTGGAGCCGCCGAACATCCTGCCGCGCGGCAGGAAGATCCGGCGCCCGCCGAGGCCGGGCTCCGCGTCGGAGTCGAGGTCCCAGTCGAGCCCGGTCTTGAACAACTGCGGGAAGGCGGCCGGGACATGGATCTCCGGCGCGGTGTCCGGGCCGCCCGCCTCGATCACCGCCACCTTGACCTCCGGGTCCTCGGAGAGGCGCGCCGCCAGCACGCACCCCGCCGATCCGGCACCCACGATGACGTAGTCGTACGAGCTCATTCCATGCCCTCCGGTCGGTGAGTCGTTCCCGCGCCCTTCAGGATCGGCCACGGCGGGCGTCCGGCTAAGGAAGTATTCGGCCCGGGTGGGGCGTGGCGGCGGGCGTTCTGGAAGCGCTTGCCCGCCGGGCGCCCTACACGCCGGTCCGTCCGTCGACCAGTTCGCGCACGACGTCCAGGTGGCCGTTGTGCCGGGACGTCTCCTCGATGAGATGGAGGAGCACCCAGCGAAGGTCGACGTGCCGGCCGTCACTGATGGGGCGCCTGGCCGGGGTGTCCAGGTCGTGGCCGGCGACCAGCCGGCGGTACCGGGCGCTCTGGGACGCGTACTCGGCGAGGAGCCGGGGGAGCGGGACGTCGACCGCCGTGCGCATCTCGGGGTCGGGGTCCTCGTCGGTGGCCCCGGTGAGGGGGCCCGAGGGGTCCTCGCCGAGGAACATCACCTCGAACCAGTGGTGCTCCACCCATCGCAGATGGCTGATCAGGCCGCACAGGGTCATCAGGGGGGAGCCGGGGAGCGGGGCCCGGCGGGCGTCCTCGGCGGAGACGCCCTCGCACTTGGCTCGCGCGGTGTCGCGGGCGTAGTCGAGGAACGTGGCCAGTTGCGCGCGCTCGTTCCAGGCGGGAGGCGTGTCGGTCTGTCGGGTCATTCCGGGACCGTAAGCCGGACACCCGTTCCCGTGCGCGTCAATTTCTTCTTGACGCCCATTGTGCGTCAACTTAGTCTTGACGCATGAGCCCACTCGACATCAATCTCGCCGACCTGATCGCCCGCCTCGACCAGGAGTTCCCCGAGGCCGGCGATCTCGCCCACATCAGCGAAGCGCGACTGCGGGCCCAGACGCTGTCCGACCTGGGTGACCAGCTCATCGACCACTACGTCAGCAAGGCCAAGCGGTCCGGGGCGTCCTGGACCGAGATCGGGGACGCCATCGGGGTGTCCAAGCAGGCCGCCCAGCAGCGGCACGCGCCCACGCCGTTCGAGCGGTTCACCCACCTCAACCGGCACGGCATCGTGCTGGCGCAGGAGGCCGCGCGGACGCGACGGCACGACTCGATCGGCACCGAACACCTGCTGCTGGGCCTGCTCGGGGAACCGCAGGGCCGGGCCCACGAGGCGCTGGTGGCCAAGGCCGGTTCGGAGCAGCGGGTCCGCGACGCGGTCGCGCGGGTGCTGCCGCCGGCCGGGACGAAGGCGCTGCGGGGGCACATCGCGTTCCGCGAGGAGAGCAAGGCCGCCATCGGGCGGGCGCGGGACGCGGCGGCCGAGCTGGGTCACGACTGGGTGGGCACCGAGCACATGCTGCTGGGCCTGATCCGGGTCGAGGACAGCCCGGCCGCCCGCGTTCTGCGCGAGCTCGGCTTCACCCCGGACGAGCTGCGCGAGACGGTCGCCGCGCGGGGCGAGCGCTGACGGCGGCTCAGGTCAGCGCATCCCAGAACCCGGTCAACGCCTCGATGACCGCCTCCGGTTCGTGCACGTTCGGCGAGTGCCCGCCGCCCATGATCTCCGTGTAGCGTGCGCCCAGCCCACGTGCCATCGAGGCCGCCCCGCGTTCCGGCCACGTCTCCTCCGGGGTGCCGAAGACGACCGACAGGGGGACGCCGGTGCCGCGCAGCGCCGCGCTCCGGTCCGGCTCGGTGATCATCCGCTCGGCGGCCAGACGGAGGGCCTCCGGCGCGTTGCGGGCCCAGCGGTCCGAGAGGAAGGCGACCACCTCCTCGGGGACCCCGCCGTCCTCCGGCCGCAGGAACGGCCACAGGTCCGGGACCGGGGTGGTGCGCAGGGCGTCCAGCAGGAGTTCCAGACGTTCTCGCGTCGGCTCCGACACCGCCGCCGGGCCGAAGTTCAGCAGTGTCAGCGACGCCCAAGTGTGCTCAGCAGAGGGGGTGTTCAGCACGGCCAGGCGCGACACCAGCCCGCCGTAGGAGTGGCCCACCAGATGTACCGGGCCCAGTTCCGCCGCCAGGGCGATCAGGTCCGACGCCAGATCCCCGGGCGCGTACGACGGGTCCCGCGACGCCGGGCCCGTCTCGTACTGGCCCCGCTGGTCGATGGCGACCACCCGGTGACCCGCCTCGGCCAGCCCAGGCAGCAGCGGGAGGAAGTCCTCCTTGCTGCCGTTGAAGCCCGGGACCAGCAGAGCCGTACCGCGAGGGACACCGTCCGGGGGAGCGGCCGTGAAGGCGGCGAACGTACCCCGGGCGGTGTCCAGTCGCACGCTGCGGACGCTGTCCGGACGGGCGATCGAGAGGATCTGGCTCATGCGGGTGATGGTACGTAAGGGCCCGTCCCAGGGGTGGACCCCCTCTTGACGCGGTGTCCGGCACGGGCCGACACTCGGGGCCGGGGAAGTCCAGCGAACAGGTGGGGACGCATGACGCGCCTGGAGACGGTGACCGGCCGCAGCGGCCGCACGCCGTCGCGCGCCCTCCTCCTCACCTCCCGCCTGCACATCGACCTCCTGCGCGTGTGCAGCGCCATCGGACCGCGCGTCTGACCCGGGCCGCCGCCCGCCCGCGCGCCCACGCGCCCTCCTCGTAACTCCTCGCCCGCATCAGCCGCCGCTGTTCCCGCAGGCGCGCCCGCGCGCCCTCGCCCCTGGGGAGACGTACGCATGCCCATCACCGCGCCGACCGCCCTTCCGACCGTCCGGCACAGTTCCGCCTTCCGGGGGCGGCTCGGCCAGGACGCCCGCAGCGGCCACCAGGCCGTGCCGCACCGCTACCGGCTCCACCTCTCCACCGCCGACCCCGACGGACTGAGCCTCGCCATCGGCCACAGCCTGCTCGGCCTCGACGCGAGCTGTCCGGTCACCCTGCTCCCCGCCGTCCCCGACGCCCCGGACGGCAGCCACACCGCGCTCCGCCCGCTCTACGAGGCCAGCGCGCACCGCTACTTGGGCCCGGCGCCCGCCCCCGTGCTCAGCGACGCGTGGTCCGGACGCATCGTCAGCACCCACGCGCCGGACATCCTGCGCGACCTCGACCTCTTCCCGCGCCCCGGCGGCGGTCCGCTGCGGCCCGCGGGCCGTCAGTCCACCATCGACGCCGTGGAACGGCTCTGCGCCGAGGGCATCGAACAGGCCGCCCAGCGGGCGGGCAGCGCCGACGAGGACCCGGCCGGCCGGGCCGCCGCCCTCGAGGTGCTCCTCGACACCCTGGCGCGGCTGGAACTCTGGCTGACCGGGGAGGAGTACCTGGCCGGCGGACGGCTCACCGCCGCCGACATCGACCTCTGGGTCCGCCTGGTGCAGCTCGACACCGTGCACCGCTGCCACCTCGACGCCTCCGCCGTCCACCGGATCGCCGGCTTCTCCGCCCTGTGGTCCTACGCCCGGCGCCTGGCCGCCCACCCCGCCTTCGGTCCCCACCTCGACCTCGACGGCATCGCCCGCCGGCACCACGGCCGCTGCCGGGGCCTCGAAGCCGCCGGAGCCGCCGTGCAGATCCTCGACTGGGAGACCCACGCCCGCAGGCCCTGAGGAGGCGCCACTTTGCGGACACGGCCTAACCCGCCGCGTCCACCAGCACGGCCAGCGCCCCGGCCAACTGGTCCAGGCCCGGTCCGGGCGGGCCGCCGGGCTCGGTCATGTACGTGTCCCTGCGGACCTCCACCATCAGGGCGCTCACCCGCCGCTCCCGGCCGTAGTGCGCGAGGGGGACGTACGTCCCGCTGAACGGGCTGTCCAGCCCCGTCTTCCCGTACGGCGAGAAGGCCGAGCGGGCCGCCGCCGTCAGCCCCGGCGGGGTGTGGAAGGGGTCCGTGCCCAGGCACACCGCCGGGCGCGGGCCCTCGCCGTGCAGCTCGTACGGCAGCGGGCGGGACGGGTAGGAGTGGACGTCGATGACCACCGCCCGCCCGGTCGCGGCGAGCCGGTCCTCCACCGCCTCGGTGAGCGCGCGGGCGTACGGCTCGAAGTACCGCTCGATCAGCGGGGCTCGGCCGGTGTCGTCGGCCCGCAGCGGCTCCCGGTGCGTGGTGCGGGTGTACACCGCGCCCATGCCGACGACCCGCATCTCCTCCCGCTCGTCCGGGAACCGCTCCGGGTCCACCACCAGCCGGGACAGCCGGTTCACGAACCGCCACGGTCGTATGCCGGCGAACTCGGCCGCCCTCTGGGCCAGTTCGGCGGTGTGCGCGTCCGTGATGTGGTCCAGCTCCCGCTCCAGCGCGCCGTCGTCGAGCAGCAGCCCCGCCCTCACCTCCGCCGGGATCGCCCGCGCGGAGTGCGGTACGTGCAGCAGGACCGGGGACGCGGGGTCACCCGGCAGCAGCTCGAACGAGGGCTCGGACACGGTCGGCTCCCTTGGGTCAGCGCAGCAGTTCGGCGACCAGTCTGCCAACCTGCCCCGTCTCGACCAGGAACCCGTCATGTCCGCAGGACGACCACCACCCCCACCCGGGCCGGCGCCTGGGGCCCCGGCCCCCGTCATCGCACCCAAGGGCGACATGGCCCGCGGCGGAGCGTACACGCGACCGTGCCCCGGCCGGAGGAGTCCGGCCGGGGCACGCGCGTACGGCTATCGCACGGGTCAGCTCAGGGAGCCGAGCGCCGTGTTCCAGGTGGCCGACGGGCGCATGACCGCGTCCGCCTTGGCCTTGTCCGGCTGGTAGTAGCCGCCGATGTCGGCCGGGGAGCCCTGCACCGCGAGCAGCTCGTCCACGATCTTCTGCTCGTCGGCCGCGAGGGACTCGGCGAACGGGGCGAACGCCTTCGCCAGGTCGGCGTCGTCGGTCTGCTGGGCCAGCTCCTGCGCCCAGTACAGGGAGAGGAAGAAGTGGCTGCCGCGGTTGTCGATGCCGCCGACGCGACGGGTCGGGGACTTGTCCTCGTTGAGGAAGGTCGCCGTGGCGCGGTCGAGGGCGTCGGCGAGGACCTTGGCCCGGGTGTTGCCGGTGGCCGCCGCGTACTGCTCCAGGGACGGGACCAGCGCGAAGAACTCACCGAGGGAGTCCCAGCGCAGGTAGTTCTCCTTGACGAGCTGCTGGACGTGCTTCGGGGCCGAGCCGCCGGCGCCGGTCTCGAACAGGCCGCCGCCCGCCATCAGCGGGACGACCGACAGCATCTTGGCGCTGGTGCCCAGCTCCAGGATCGGGAAGAGGTCGGTCAGGTAGTCACGCAGCACGTTGCCGGTGACCGAGATGGTGTTCTCGCCGCGGCGGATGCGCTCCACCGACAGCTTCGCGGCCTCGACCGGCGGCAGGACACGGATGTCCAGGCCCTCGGTGTCGTGCTCGGTCAGGTACTCGTTGACCTTGGCGATCAGGTTGGCGTCGTGCGCGCGGGTCTCGTCCAGCCAGAAGACCGCCGGGTCGCCGGTGGCGCGGGCGCGGGTGACGGCCAACTTGACCCAGTCGCGGATCGGGTCGTCCTTGGTCTGGCAGGCACGGAAGATGTCGCCCTCGGCGACCGGCTGCTCGATGAGCACGTTGCCGTCGGCGTCGACCACGCGGACGGTGCCCGCCGTGGCGACCTCGAAGGTCTTGTCGTGCGAGCCGTACTCCTCGGCCTTCTGCGCCATCAGGCCGACGTTCGGGACCGTGCCCATGGTGGACGGGTCGTAGGCGCCGTTCGCGCGGCAGTCCTCGATCACGGCCTGGTAGACACCGGCGTAGGAGGAGTCCGGGATCACCGCGAGGGTGTCGTGCTCCTCGCCGTCCGGGCCCCACATGTGGCCGGAGGTGCGGATCATCGCGGGCATGGAGGCGTCCACGATGACGTCCGAGGGGACGTGCAGGTTGGAGATGCCCTTGTCCGAGTCGACCATGGCGAGGGCCGGGCCCTCGGCCAGCTCGGCGTCGAAGGACGCCTTGATCTCGGCACCCTCGGGCAGGGTCTCCAGACCCTTGTAGATGCCGCCGAGGCCGTCGTTGGGGGACAGGCCGGCCGACTTCAGGGTCTGGCCGTACTTCGCGAACGTCTTCGGGAAGAAGGCGCGCACCACGTGGCCGAAGACGATCGGGTCGGAGACCTTCATCATCGTGGCCTTGAGGTGCACGGAGAACAGGACGCCCTCCTCCTTCGCGCGGGCGACCTGCGCGGCGAGGAACTGCTCCAGCTCGGCGACGTGCATGACCGAGGCGTCGACGACCTCGTCCTTGCGGACCGGTACCGACTCCCGCAGCACGGTGGTGGTGCCGTCCTCGGCGACCAGCTCGATACGGAGCGTGCCGTCCTCGGTGATCACCGTGGATTTCTCGGTGGAGCGGAAGTCGTTCTCGCCCATCGTGGCCACGTTGGTCCTGGACTCGGGGGTCCAGGCGCCCATGCGGTGCGGGTGGGTCTTGGCGTAGTTCTTCACCGAGGCCGGGGCGCGGCGGTCGGAGTTGCCCTCACGCAGGACCGGGTTCACGGCGGAACCCTTGATCTTGTCGTAGCGGGCGCGGGTCTCGCGCTCCTCGTCGGTCTTCGGGTCCTCGGGGTAGTCCGGGAGGGCGTAGCCCTTGGCCTGCAGCTCGGCGACGGCCGCCTTGAGCTGCGGGATCGAGGCCGAGATGTTCGGCAGCTTGACGATGTTCGCGGCCGGCGTCTTGGCCAGGCCGCCCAGCTCGGCGAGCGCGTCCGGGATGCGCTGGTCCTCGGTCAGGTACTCCGGGAAGACGGCGATGATGCGCCCGGCCAGCGAGATGTCGCGGGTCTCCACGGGGACCCCGGCCTGCGCGGCGTACGCCTGGATCACCGGCAGGAACGAATGGGTCGCCAGGGCCGGCGCTTCGTCCGTGTAGGTGTAGATGATGGTCGAGTCAGTCACCGGGTGCTCCGCTCCACGTCTGCAACATTGCTCGACATCAAGATATCTCGTGACCGGGTCCGGATCGACAGGGGTCCGGGACCGGCCGGTCAGCGGGTGCCGCCGGTCATCTCCCGCTCGATCCAGCGGCAGATCACGTCCACGACGTACACGTGCTCGGCGCGGGTGAGGTCCCGGCCCTTGGGGATGCCGTGGCAGCGCAGCAGACAGGTCCGGCAGCAGGTGCCGGTGGCGTGCTGGGCGACGAAGACCGGATGACCGCGGTACGGGGTCTGCTTGCCGTCCTTGTACGGCTCGGCCGGGGCCAGCCGCCCGGCGATCAGGTCGTACGCGTGCCATCTGATCGTCGCGGGACCCTTCAACCCGGCCGTGGCCCGGTCCCGCCCGCTCAGGTGGAACTTTTGCCGGAACGGCTGCCGGGTGATCGAGTCGAGCCGCGCGTCCAGCGCGGCACGGGAGGGCGGGGTGAACGGTCCGGGTTCGGGCGAGGAATTCATACTATTTCGAGCTTAGCCCGGTGGACCAGGTGGCGGCCGCGCGTGCCACGATGGGCCGGTGAGTGAAGAACGCCGGAAGCCGCTCGTGGACAAGACGCCCTTGCCCGACGGTCTGGAGGAGCGGCTGCGGGCCCAGCTCACCTTCCTGGTGGAGGTGGACCGGCTCAAGACCGTGCTGCGCCAGTCGCCCCTGGCCGCCGCGGACCGCCGCGAGAACGACGCCGAGCACTCCTGGCACCTGGCCATGATGGTCGCGGTGCTCGCCGAGCACTCCGACGAGCCCATCGACGTGGGGCACACCGTCGAACTGGTGCTGCTGCACGACCTCGTGGAGATCTACGCCGGGGACACCCCGCTGTACGACAGCGCGGGCGGCGCCGGCCAGCGGGAACGGGAGGAGGCGGCGGCCGCCGAGCTCTTCCGGCTGCTCCCGGACGACCAGGGGCGGCGGATGCGGGCCCTGTGGGACGAGTTCGAGGAGCGGGTCACGCCCGAGGCCCGGTTCGCCAAGGCCATGGACCGGCTGCAGCCGCTGCTGCTCAACTGGATGGCGAAGGGCGGGACCTGGCGCACCCCCGGCGTGACCGCCGACGACGTCCGGGCCCGCAAGGCGGTGATCGGGGACGCCTCCGCCTCCCTGTGGGCGGCCGGCCGGCACCTCATCGACGAGGGCGAGCGACGCGGCTGGTCGCGCGGGGCCGCGTCAGGGGACTGAACGGCCCGGCGGCGGCGCCCGGCCGGAAGGGCGCCGCCGCCACGCTCACTGGTCGGCGAGCGTCGGCCCCAGCGGTACGTCCTCACCGGTGCGCTGCTGCGGTATCAGCACCGAGCCCTGCTGCAGGGCGACCGTGCGGGTGGGCGCCGGGATGCGGATGCCCTCCTCGCGGTAGCGGCGGTGCAGGCGCTTGATGAACTCGTGCTTGATGCGGAACTGGTCGCTGAACTCGCCGACGCCCAGGATGACCGTGAACCCGATCCGCGAGTCCCCGAAGGTGTGGAAGCGGATCGCCGCCTCGTGCTCCGGGACGGCGCCGGTGATCTCGGTCATGACCTCGTCCACCACCTCGGACGTGACCCGCTCGACGTGCTCCAGGTCCGCGTCGTAGCTCACCCCGGCCTGCACCAGCACCGTCAACTCCTGCTCGGGGCGGGTGAAGTTGGTCATGTTGGTCTTGGCGAGCTGGCCGTTGGGGATGACCACGAGGTTGTTGGAGAGCTGACGGACCGTGGTCTGACGCCAGTTGATGTCGACGACATAGCCCTCCTCGCCGCTGCTCAGCCGGATGTAGTCGCCGGGCTGCACGGTCTTGGAGGCCAGGATGTGGATGCCCGCGAACAGGTTGGCCAGCGTGTCCTGGAGCGCCAGCGCGACCGCGAGACCGCCGACGCCCAGGGCGGTGAGCAGCGGGGCGATCGAGATGCCGAGGGTCTGCAGGACCACCAGGAAGCCGATGGCCAGGACCAGTACGCGGGTGATGTTGACGAAGATGGTCGCCGAACCCGCCACGCCCGAGCGGGACTGGGTGACGCTCTGCACCAGCCCTGAGATCACCCGGGCCGCGGACAGGGTGACCACGAAGATCAGCCAGACCTGGAGGGTCTGGCTGACGTGGTGCTGCACGGTACGGGTCAGCGGCAGCACGGCCGCGCCGGCCGCGGCACCGCCCGCTATCGCCGCCCACGGCACCACGGAGCGCAGCGCGTCCACGATGACGTCGTCACCGCTCCAGCGGGTGCGCTTGGCGTGCTTGGCCAGCCAGCGCAGCATGGTGCGGGACAGGAAGGCCAGTACCAGTCCGGCGGCCAGCGCGATGCCGGCGAGGACCAGGTCGTCCAAGGTCACGTCACGGTTCATCGGTCACCTCCACCGGGGCGTGCTGCCCGGGGACGCCGCCGTCGGCCGGATGTGAAGTTGCGTCACGTTGCCACCTGTTCGCTGTCCGGAAGTGCGACCGTGCCCGCCTTGAGAAGGTTCGATGAAGGGCACGTGTGCTCATCCTGCCGCATGCCGTGCGGCGGTCCGCACCGCCCCGGGATGGTCGGCGGCCGGGACGTACACGGCGACGGCTCACGGACGGTGACTGTTTGTCAGGCGTCGGCCGATGTCCGCGCAGAGCCGCGAAACCGGTGGTCACCGGCCTGAAAAAGGCGCGCGGACACTCGACGCGGCGATGCGCATTCCCGCAGTTCTCGTCATTTACACTTTCGCCCGTCACTCAGCGTGAGGATGCATATGAGAAACGTGACTCAAGCGTTGCGCCCGCGGCGTCCCTTCGTGCTCGGCGCCGCGCTGACCATCGCGCTCGTCGTCCAGTCGGCCGTCATCGTCGAACAGCACCTGCAGATCCAGGGTCTGCAGACGCAGTCCGTGGACTTCCAGGAGAGCTTGGAGCCCGGACCCGCCGGTCCCTCCGGTCCGCCCGGACCCTCCGGCCCGGCCGGTCCCATCGGCCCGGCCGGCAAGGACGGCACGGACGGTGCGGACGGGGCTCCGGGCGCGCCCGGAAAGGACGGAAAGGACGGGACGAACGGCAAGGACGCCGTCGCCCCGCCGGCGAGCTAGCCCCCCCCGGGCGGGGGCCGCTCGTGAACCGTCGTCCTTCGTAAACCGCCGTCATACAGCGTGAGGATCAATGTGAGAAGCCTGAAAGGGGTGCTGCGCGGTTCGCCGCGCCGCATGGCGGCCGGCGCGGCGCTGACCGTCGTGCTGGTCGCGCAGGCGGTCCTGCTCGTCGCCCACCAGCAGCAGCTCGACGAAATGCAGATGCAGCACGTCAGTCTCGAGGACGGCGGCGCCGGCACCCACCAGGGTCCGCCCGGCCCGCCCGGTCCCTCCGGCCCGTCCGGCGACCCCGGCCCCACCGGTCCCACGGGGCGGCCCGGGGACGACGGCGACGACGGGGACGACGGCAGGCGCGGCCCCTGGGGCAGGCGGGGACGCGATGGCAGGGACGGTCAGGTCATCACCTTCAAGTGACGGCCCCCGCACGACCGGCCGGCCGCACGGGACGGACACGATCCCCCGTGCGGCCGACGGCCGGTTCCCGCGCGGCGGTTCCCGCTCGCCCCCGCGGTCACGCCTCGCCGAACGCCCCGTGCCGCCCGGCGCCGCCCGCGAACCGGGCGGCCCCTTCCGCGGCCTTCCCCAGTACCTCCGTTCCCCCGCGCAGCTCACCCCGCATCGCCTCCCGCTCGGGCAGGCCCTCCTGGTCGAGCACGGAGGCCCGGTCGGACCGCAGGCAGTCCTGCGGGAAGCGGGCGATCTCCGCCGCCAGCTCCTCCGCCGCGGCGCGGGCACGGCCCGTGGGGACGATCCGGTCGGCGAGCCCGATGGCGTGGGCCTCGGCGGCTGGGACCGGCCGCCCGGTCAGGATCATGTCCATCGCCCGGCCGGTGCCGATCAGCCGGGGCAGCCGTACCGTGCCGCCGTCGATCAGCGGGACGCCCCAGCGGCGGCAGAACACCCCGAACACCGCGTCCTCCTCCGCCACCCGGAGATCGCACCACAGCGCCAGTTCCAGGCCGCCCGCCACCGCGTGCCCCGCCACGGCCGCGATCACCGGCTTGGACAGCCGCATCCGGGTCGGCCCCATCGGCCCGTCGCCGTCCGGCGCGACCCGGTTGCCGCGCCCGGTACCGATCGCCTTCAGATCGGCGCCCGCGCAGAACGTGCCGCCCTCGCCCCACAGCACCGCCACGCGCGCCCGCTCGTCCGCCTCGAACGTGCGGAAAGCGTCGGCCAGTTCGGCCGCCATCGGACCGTCGACCGCGTTGCGCGCCCCGGGGCGCGCCAGCACGACCGTCGTCACACCGTCCTTCGTCTCCACCCGGACCGGCACCCTGACTCCTCCTCGCCGAGCTGCTGGAAGGGCCACTGTGCCGCATCCGCTCCGCCGAGCGGTTGACCTCAATCAAACTTGAGGTCTTACGTTGGTTTCATGAGCATGGAAACCACCGCCTGGACGCAGCTGCACAGCGTGATGACCGCACAGCAGCAGCGCAGGCCCCTCGCCCGCGCCACGCTGCGCCGCATCGCCGCCTTCGCCCGACCGCACCGCGCGGGCATCACCCGGTTCGTCCTGCTCGGCATCCTCACCGCCCTGCTCGCGGTCGCCACCCCGGTCCTCGCCGGGCGGGTGGTCGACGCCATCGTGGCGGGCCACGACTCCGGCCGGGTGGTCAGGCTCTCGCTGCTCATCGCGCTGGTCGCGCTGGCGGAGGCCGGGCTCGGCGTCCTCGTACGGCGGCTGTCGTCGACCCTCGGGGAGGGGCTCATCCTCGACCTGCGGACCGCCGTCTTCGACCACGTCCAGCGGATGCCCGTCGCCTTCTTCACCCGGACCCGCACCGGCGCCCTGGTCAGCCGGCTCAACAACGACGTGATCGGCGCCCAGCGGGCCTTCGCCTCCACCCTGTCCGGCGTGGTCACCAACGTGGTCACCCTGCTGCTCACCCTCGCCGTCATGCTCACCCTGTCCTGGCAGATCACCCTGCTCGCCCTGGTTCTTCTGCCGGTGTTCGTGATCCCGGCCCGCCGGATGGGCCGCCGGATGGCCCGGATGCAGCGGGAGGCGGCCGAGCTGAACGCGGCCATGGGCACCCGGATGACCGAACGCTTCTCCGCGCCCGGCGCCACCCTCGTCAAGCTGTTCGGCCGCCCCGAGGAGGAGTCGGCCCAGTTCGCCGCCCGCGCCCGCGAGGTCCGCGACATCGGCGTCCGCACCGCCACCGCCCAGTCGGTGTTCATCACCGCCCTCACCCTGGTCTCCGCCCTGGCGCTCGCCCTCGTCTACGGCCTCGGCGGCTGGTTCGCGCTGCGCGGCACCCTGGAGGCGGGCGCCGTCGTCTCCCTCGCCCTGCTGCTCACCCGGCTCTACGCCCCGCTGACCGCGCTCGCCGGGGCGCGGGTGGAGGTGATGAGCGCGCTGGTCAGCTTCGAGCGGGTCTTCGAGGTGCTGGACCTGGAGCCGCTCATCGCCGAGAAGGCGGACGCCGCCCCGGTGCCCGAGGGCCCGGTCGCCATCGAGTTCGACGACGTGAGCTTCGGCTACCCGTCCGCCGACAAGGTCTCCCTCGCCTCCCTGGAGGAGGTCGCCACCCTCGACGTACGCGGCGGGGCCGAGGTCCTGCACGGCGTCTCCTTCCGCGCCGCCCCCGGCGAGACCGTGGCCCTGGTCGGCTCCTCCGGCGCGGGCAAGTCCACCATCGCCCAGCTGCTGCCCCGGCTGTACGACACCGACAGCGGCGCCGTGCGGGTGGGCGGCGTCGACGTACGGGACCTGAAGCCCGCCTCGCTGCGGGCCACGGTCGGCATGGTCACCCAGGACGGCCACCTCTTCCACGACACCGTCCGCGCCAACCTGCTCCTCGCCCGGCCCGACGCCGGCGACGACGAACTGTGGGCCGCGCTCGGCCGGGCCCGGCTGGCCGAGGTCGTGCGCCGGCTGCCGGACGGGCTCGACACGGTCGTCGGCGAGCGCGGTTACCGGCTCTCCGGCGGCGAGCGCCAGCGCATGACCATCGCCCGGCTGCTGCTGGCCCGCCAGCGCGTCGTCATCCTCGACGAGGCCACCGCGCACCTGGACAACACCTCCGAGGCGGCCGTCCAGGAAGCGCTGGCCGAGGCACTCCAGGACCGTACCGCCGTGGTGATCGCCCATCGCCTGTCCACCGTCCGCGCCGCCGACCAGATCCTCGTCGTGGAGGCCGGCCGGATCGTCGAGCGCGGCACCCACGACCGGCTCCTGGCGGCCGGGGGTCGGTACGCCGAGCTGTACCGGACCCAGTTCGCCAAGCGCGACGGCGACACGGTGACCGTCGCCTGACGGGCCTTCGCCGAACGCCCCCGCCGCCGTGCTGGACGCGACCGGCGCCAGGGACCACCATTCCCCCCACGGGCACGGCACGGGCACGGGCGAGAGGGGTCTTCGGGAATGAGCGGGACCGGGCGGACACGGCCGACGGAGACCGCGGCGCACGCCGAGCGCGGCGAGGGCCTGTTGCGGGTCCTCGCCGTGGACGACGAGGAACCCGCGCTGGAGGAACTGCTGTACCTGCTGGACCGGGACCCCCGGGTCGGCAGCGTGCTGCCCGCGCTGGAGGCCACCGAGGCGCTGCGCACCCTCGGCCGGGCGGTGGAGGGCGGCACGGAGGCGATCGACGTCGTCTTCCTCGACATCAACATGCCGGGGCTCAGCGGACTCGAACTCGCCCGCCTGCTGGGCGGGTTCGCCGCTCCGCCGCTCATCGTCTTCGTCACCGCCCACGAGGACTTCGCCGTCCGCGCCTTCGATCTCAAGGCCGTCGACTACCTCCTCAAGCCCCTGCGCGCCGAGCGCTTCGCCGAAGCCGTGCGCCGGGTGGCCGAACTGACCCACGCCGGGCAGGGCCCTCGCGCCCACCCCGCCGGACCGCCGGGCGGCGGACAGGTCCCGGTGGAACTGGGCGGCGTGACCCGGTTCGTGCCCGTCGCCGACATCGCCTGCGCCGAGGCCCACGGCGACTACGCCCGGCTGCACACCCGGCGCGGCAGCCACCTGGTGCGGGTGCCGCTGGCCACCCTGGAGGAGCAGTGGCGCGCCCACGGGTTCGTCCGCATCCACCGCAGCCATCTGGTCGCCCTCGACCGGATAGAGGAACTCCGCCTGGACGGCGGCAACATGACCGTCAGGGTCGGCGACCGCGTCCTGCCCGTCAGCCGCCGCAACGCCCGTGAACTGCGGGACCTGCTGGCCCGTCGCGCCACCGGAACCGCCGCCCGCGCCCGCTGAACCGCCGGGCCCGAAGGCGCGCTGTGGCGACCGTGTGCCGAACCCCGCCGGGACCCTGTCTCACCGCTGAGGCGCTGCGTACACTCGCCGCAACAAGGTGATCACCGGCGGCACGGGGGGTGCGTCATGGGTGCGGAACCCGCGCCGCGCCGGGAGGTGGTCACCGGGGCTCCCGGCGTCCCCCGCCCCGCCCGCGCCGCCCTCCCGGAGCGCCCCGGCCACGACGACGCCACCGTACGAACACTGATGCGCCGTCAGATGAGGGCCGGCCTCGCCGCGTCCGCGTTCCTCGCCCTGCCGCTCGGGCTGCTCCCCGTGCTGTTCCGGATGCTGCCCGGCGACACCGCCCAGGGCGCCGCCTGGCTGCTGCTGGGCGTCGCCCCGTATCCCGTCCTGCTCGCCACCGGCGCCTGGTACGTCCGCCGCGCCGAACGCAACGAGGGTGACGTGACCGGGCGTTGAACCAGACCTACGGAATGGCCGGAGTGTCCGCGGCGGTGCTCGCCACGGCACTCGTCGGCGCGCTCGGCCTGCGCGTGTCCCGGACCACCTCCGACTTCTACGTGGCCTCGCGCACCGTCGCCCCCCGCCTCAACGCCTTCGCGGTGAGCGGCGAGTACCTGTCCGCGGCCTCCTTCCTCGGCATAGCCGGGCTGCTGCTCGCCCAGGGCGTCGACATGCTCTGGTTCCCCATCGGCTACACCGCCGGATTCCTCGTCCTGCTGGCCTTCGTGGCCGCCCCGCTGCGCCGCTCCGGCGCCTACACCCTGCCCGACTTCGCCGAAGCCCGGCTTCAGTCGCGGGCCGTGCGCCGGATCGCCGGAGTGCTCGTGGTCGGCGTCGGCTGGCTCTACCTGCTGCCCCAGCTGCGCGGCGCCGGCCTCACCCTCAGGCTCCTCACCGGCGCGCCCGGCTGGCTCGGCGGGCTGGTCGTCGCCGTCGTGGTGACCGCCTCCGTCGCCGCCGGGGGCATGCGCAGCATCACCTTCGTCCAGGCCTTCCAGTACTGGCTCAAGCTCACCGCCCTGCTGGTGCCCGCGGTGTTCCTGCTCGCCGCCTGGCACTCCGACCGGGCCCCGCTGCCCGCCTGGGACGAGCGGCCCGTGTTCCACCGCGCCACCGAGGTCCGCCTCGACCGGCCGGTGACCGTCACCGTGAGCGAACCCGTACGCGTCACCGTCTCCGGCAGCGTCGACGGGCACCCGCTGCGCGAGGCCCGCCTCACCCTCACCGAGGGCAGCCACCGCATCGGCGCGCACACCCGGCTCCGCTTCCCCTCCGGCGCCCCGGTGCCGCTGCCCGACCGGGCGCCGGGCTCCGCGTCGAACCGGGCGGAGCCGCTGGCCCCGAGCCGCGGGGAGCACGGCCTGTACGCGACGTACGGGCTCATCCTCGCCACCTTCCTCGGCACCATGGGACTGCCGCACGTCGTCGTCCGCTTCTACACCAACCCCGACGGCCGCGCCGCCCGCCGCACCACCGTGATCGTGCTCGGCCTGCTCGGCGCCTTCTACCTGCTGATGCCCCTGTACGGCTCGCTGGCCCGGCTGTACGCGCCCGACCTGCTGCTCACCGGCGACACCGACGCCGCGGTCCTCGTCCTGCCGCAGCGGCTGCTCGGCGGGGTGGGCGGCGACCTGCTCGGCGCGCTGGTCGCGGGCGGCGCGTGCGCGGCCTTCCTGTCCACCGCCTCCGGGCTCACCATGTCCGTCGCCGGGGTCCTCGCCCAGGACGTGCTCCCGGCGCTGGGCCTGCGGCACTTCCGGCTCGCCGTGCTGCCCGCCGTCGTGGTGCCCACCGCCGCCGGGACGGTGGTCGGCGGGCTGCCGGTGGCCGACGCGGTGGGGCTCGCGTTCGCGGTGTCCGCGTCCTCCTTCTGCCCGCTGCTCGTGCTCGGCATCTGGTGGCGCGGACTTACCCCGCCCGGCGCGATCGCCGGGCTGCTCCTCGGCGGCGGCTCGGCCCTCACCGCCGTCACCGCGACCATGGCGGGCGGCGCCCGCTCCGGCTGGACGCACACCCTGCTGGCCTGGCCCGCCGTCTGGTCGGTGCCGGCCGGCTTCGCCGCGATGGTGCTGGTCTCGCTCGCCACCCGGCGCCGCGTCCCGCCGGGGACCGCGGCCACCATGGCGCGCCTGCACCTGCCGGAGCGGCGGCCGTGAGCCGTCCCGGGCGGCCCGCGGGAAGCCGTCGCCGGGCGAGGAGCGAGAGGTGAGCGTGCTCGGGGTGCTGCTGCTGGCCGTCGCCGGACTCGCGCTGTTCGTGCTCGGGGCCGCGCTCGGCCATGTCGCCGTGCGGCGTCAGCAGGCCAACCCGGCGGGCCCCGGCACCCCCGTCGAACAGGCCACGTTCCACACCCTGCACACCGCCTCGCTCGCCGCGCCGCCGCTGCGCGCGGGCCTCACCCCGGACACCGCCCGCAAGGCCGCGCGACGGCTGCGGCCGCTGCTCGGCACCGGCGCGCTCGCCCTCACCGACGAGGAGGCGGTCCTCGCCTGGGACGGCGCGGGCGACCACCACCGCGCCCAGATCGCCGAACGGCTGCCGGCCGTGGTGCGCGGCGGGCGGCCCCAGACCGTGCACCTGTCCTGCGCGCACGCGGACTGCCCCGTACGCCAGGGAGTGCTCGCGCCCCTGACCGTGGACGGCCGGGTCACCGGGGTGCTCGCCGCCTTCGGCGACGGAGAGTCCGGGGTGCTGCTGCGGGCCGCCGAGGAGGTCGCCCGCTGGGTCTCCGTCCAGCTCGAACTGGTCGACCTCGACCGGGCCCGCTCCAGCGTGATCGAGGCCGAGATCCGCGCCCTGCGCGCGCAGATCTCCCCCCACTTCATCTACAACTCCCTGGCGAGCATCGCCTCGTTCGTCCGCACCGACCCCGAGCGGGCCCGTGAACTCCTCCTGGAGTTCGCCGACTTCACCCGCTACTCGTTCCGCAGGGGCGGCGACTTCACCACGCTGGCCGAGGAGTTGCGCTCCATCGAGCAGTACCTCGAACTCGCCCGCGCCCGCTTCGGCCGCCGCCTCGCGGTCACCCTGCGGATCGCGCCCGAGGTGCTGCCGGTGACGCTGCCGTTCCTGTGCCTGCAACCGCTGGTGGAGAACGCGCTCAAGCACGGCCTGGAGGAGTCGGCGGAGCGCGGCCGCATCACGATCATCGCCGAGGACGAGGGCACCGAGGCCCGCGTCGTCATCGAGGACAACGGCGTCGGCATGGAACCGGACCGCCTGCGCTCCCTGCTGCGCGGCACCGCCGGACCGGACACCGGCATCGGCCTGAGCAACGTCGACCGCAGACTGCGCCAGGTGTACGGAGACCCGTACGGTCTGGTCATCGAGACCGGCGTGGGCGCCGGCACGAAGATCACCGTACGGGTCCCGAAGTTCCGCCCCGGCTCCCGCCAGGGGTGAACGGTCAGGTCCAGCGGCCGTTGGACTGCTTCCGCTCCTGCTGCTGGCGCTGGTAGTGCTGCTGGTCCTTGGTCTGGCGGGCGGCGGCCTCGGGGATCTGCGTGTGGTAGTAGAGCTGCTTGCCCTGACCCCGCGCGCCCAGGCCGTGATGCCCCTTCACCGGAGAGTTCCTACGCATGACTCGACTCCTCGCTCGCATCAGGTCCGCGTCCGGGAAGATTCGGTCACCGGCCTACGGCGGCGCCCGTTTCATCACGATTCATGGTATGCCCGCTCCGCCGTCCGGGCGACACGGGCCGGATGTCCGTTCGAGGTGCGGCGGCCGGGGCGCGGTGCGACGCTGACTTGGTGCATACCTCTGAGCTGACTCCTGAGATCCGTGCCGCTCTGAGCGAGCAGAGGCCGTACCCCGCCATCACGCTGGTGATGCCGACCGATCCGGACTTCCCCTTCAGCGAGAAGGACCGCATCCTGCTGCGCGACCTCGTCACCGAGGCCAAGCGCCGCCTCGCGGACGACCCGGACGTCACGCGGGAGACCCGGCTGGAACTGCGGAACCACATGCTGGACACCTCGGTGATCGAGCAGGTGGCCGACCCCTTCCATCCCGACGACGCCATGGTGGTCTACGTGGCCGCCGACGAGCCCGTCCAGGTCTGGCAGATGACCTCCCTCGCGCCGGTGCGCCCGCGCGTGGAGTTCGCCGACCAGTTCCTGACGCGGTATCTGGAGGCCGCCGAGCAGCGGTCCCGGCCGTTCCTCGTGCTCGTCCTCGACCAGGAGATGTGCCGCCTCTACCACGGCTCGGTCAAGCGCCTGGACGAGGTGGAGCACCACGGCTTCCCGTGCGCGCCGGAGATCCCGTCGCCGGAGGACGCGCTGCCCGGCGCCATCCCGCACTCCGCGCCGTACGAGGGGCACAAGGCGCGCGTCGAGCAGTACCTGCGCATGGTCGACAAGCGGCTCGGCGACGCGGTCGGGGAACACGACGGCGACCTGCCGCTGTTCGTCATCGGCGGCGACAAGATCCTCGCGGCGTTCAGGGCGGTCACCACCCACGGCGACATGGTCGCGGGCACGCTGCCGCTGGCCGGGATGGACAAGGACCGGGCGAAGGACCTGATGAAGCGGCTGGAGCCGCTCCTCGCCGAGTTCCGCGAGAAGCAGGTCGCCGAGGCGGTCGACGAACTGGGCGAGGCGCGCGGCCTCGGCAAGTACGCGGGCGGACCGCTGGAGGTCTGGACGGCCGTCGCGGACAAGCGGGTGGCCCGGCTGATCGTGGAGGAGGGGCTCGACCTCGCGGGCCGGATCACCGAGGACGGCCGGGTGCTCGAACTCGTCGAGGTGCCCGAACCGGTCACGCTGCCCGACCCCCGGCCGGACGTCGAGCCGCCGCCGCACACCCTCGGCGTGGCCACCGACATCATCGAGCAGCTCGTCGACCGCGCCATCGACGCCGACTCCCAGATCCTCTTCGTCCCCGACGGCACGCTCGCCGAGGCCGGGGGAGTGGCCGCGCTGCTGCGGTACTGACCCGGTCAGTCCGCCTTCGCGGCGGCCCGGTCGCGGGTCCCGAGGACGGTCTCGCGGAACGACGCCACCACGGGCCGCAGATCGACCTCGTGCCAGGCCGCCCACAGCCGGACGGACATGTCCAGCCAGGGCAGTTCGCGCACCGTCACCCCGGCCTCCGGGCCACGCAGCATGCTCCGCTGGATCAGCGCCACCCCCAGACCGGAGGCGACGAGCCCCAGCGCGGTCAGCGGCTCGGACGCCTCCAGCCGGATGTCCGGGGTGAACCCGGCGGCGGCGCACGCCGCGATGAACTCGTCGCGCCAGGCCGGGCGCCGGCTGTTCTCCACCGCGATCCACGGCTGCCCCTCCAGGTCGGCCGGGACCACCTCGGGCGACTCGGCGAGCGGATGCCCGGCGGGCACGGCCAGCAGCAGGGGATCGTCCATCAGCAGCGCGGCCCGCAGGTCGGGGTCGTCCTCGGCGGGCGGCTCCGGGACGAGGGCGATGTCGAGACTCCGCTGCCGCAGGCCCTCCAACTGCTCGGCGCCGGCGAAGTTGTAGAGGGCCACGTGGATGCCCGGCCGTTCGTCGTGCAGCTCCCGCAGCGCCCGCGGCAGCACCCCGGTGTGCATGGCGTCGACGGTGTACCCGATGCACAGCCCGCCCTCCTCGCCCCGCCCGAGCCTGCGGCCCAGGTTCTCCAGCCGGCTGGCGTGCCGCAGCAGCGCCCGGGCCTCGGAGAGGAAGACGCGCCCGTCCGAGGTGAGCCGGATACGCTGCTGAGTGCGCTCGAAAAGGGTCAGCCCGAGGTTCTTCTCCAGCTGGGCGATCTGCCGGCTGAGCGGGGACTGCGAGATGAGCAGGCGTTCGGCGGCGCGCCCCACGTGTTCCTCCTCCGCGACGACCACGAAATAGCGGAGCTGGCGCAGATCCAGCATGTAAGACCTCCAGGGACTCAAGTGTGTCCAAGCAAGTCTTGGACAGTCTCAAGCTTCGATCCTAATCTCGACAGAGCAAGAACGGCGGACCCGCCCGAAAACGGCGAAGGCCCGTGAAAGCCGCAAAGTGAAGGATCACACGCACATGGGTATCAAGTCCCTCCTCCCCGGTCCCCTCGGCTTCGGCACCGCGCCGCTGGGCAACATGTTCCGCGCCATCCCCGAGGACGAGGCGGCCGCGACCGTCGCCGCCGCCTGGGACCAGGGCATCCGCTACTTCGACACCGCGCCCTTCTACGGCGCCGGCCTCTCGGAGATCCGCCTCGGCGAGGCGCTCGCCGGACGCCCGCGTGACGAATACGTCCTGAGCACCAAGGTCGGCCGCGTCATCCACGACGACATCGAGGACCCCGCCGCCCGCGAGCTGGGCGAGAAGGGCGGCCTCTTCGAGCACGGCCGTCCCAACCGGATGACCGACGACTACACCGCAGACGCCACCCTGCGCTCCGTCGAGGACAGCCTGAAGCGCCTGGGCACCGACCGGCTGGACATCGTCTGGGTCCACGACATCGCCCAGGACTTCCACGGCGACCAGTGGCTCGCCCGCTACGAGACCGCCCGCACCGGCGCCTTCCGCGTCCTGCAGAAGCTGCGCGACGAAGGCGTCATCAAGGCCTGGGGCCTCGGCGTCAACAAGGTGGAGCCGATCGAGCTGACCCTCGACCTCGACGAGCCGCGCCCCGACGCGTTCCTCCTCGCCGGCCGCTACACCCTCCTCGACCACGACCGTGCCCTCCAGCGGCTGCTCCCCGCCGCCGCCGAGCAGGGCGTCGACATGGTCGTCGGCGGCCCCTACAGCTCCGGCGTGCTGGCCGGCGGCCGGCACTTCGAGTACCAGGAGGCCCCGCAGGCGATCCTGGACAAGGTCGACCGGATCAAGGCGCTCGCCGAGCGGCACGGCGTCTCCGTCAAGGCGGCCGCCCTCCAGTTCGCCCTGGCCCACCCCGCCGCCGCGGCGGTCGTCCCCGGCGCGACGCGCCCCAGCCGCATCGCCGAGGACGTGGCCGCCCTGCACGAGACCGTCCCGGCCGCCTTCTGGGCGGACCTGCGCGCGGAGGACCTGATCTCCGCCGACGCTCCCGTCCCCACCGCCTGACCCCTCAGAGGAAGCACCGAGGAAAGCACCATGGCAAGCACGAGCACGTACATCGACGTCCCCCACACCCCCGAGCACGTCTGGCGGCTCATCGGCGGCTTCGGCTCGCTGCCCGACTGGCTCCCGTACATCCCCGGCAGCACCCTCGGCGAGGGCGGCCGCGTGCGCACCCTCACCAACGCCGAGGGCGAGACCATCGTCGAGCGCCTGATCGCCTTCGACGAGGAGGCCCGCAGCTACACGTACGCCATCCTCCAGGCCCCCTTCCCGGTCACCGGCTACCTCTCCACCCTGACCGTGCTCGACCTCCCCGACGCCGGCACCGCCCGCGTCGAGTGGTCCGGCTCCTTCACCCCCGAGGGAGCGAGCGAGGAGGAGGCGGTCACCCTGTTCCACGGCATCTACGCCGAGGGCCTGGCCGCGCTGGAGCGGACGCTGCGCGAAGCCGCGTAGCCCCGCCCGCGCCGGCGCGTGAACCCGACGGGTCACCCGCCGGCGCGGCGCCGGACGTCCGCGCTCCGTTCGCTCACCTGCCCGACCCGCCTGGTGCGGAAGGGCCGTTGGCGACTCGCGGGCACCCCGCTGCCTCTACGATTGGCCCCGTCGCCGGTCGCGCGCCGCGCGACCGGGCACAGCCACGCCCCGAGTGGCTGAACGCGAAAGGGAGCACCGTGTCCCATCTCCGGCTGGACGACCACCTCGTGGCCGGCGGCCCCGGCCCGGCCGTCCGGCCCGGCCGCGCGCCGGGCCCGGACCGGCCGCCGCGCGCTCTGGGCCATCCGGTGCTGACCGAGGTGCTGCGCGAACTGGTGGAGCGGGAGAAGCGCACCGCGGGGCGCCCGGTCGCCTACTACGAGGACAGTCCCTGAGGTGAACGACGGTCCGGACGGGGGAGCGGCGGACACCGGGGACGTGCACGCGACGGCCCCATGGCCGCACCGGCTGCTGGACGTGCCCGCCCTGCGCGCGGCCGGAACCGGACCGGTCCCGTTCCGGCAGTTCGTGCTGAAGCTGAACAGCCGCTGCAACCTCCTGTGCCACTACTGCTACGTCTACAACGCCGCCGACGACACCTGGCGCGGCAGACCGGCCAGGGTCGCGGCGCCGGTGCTGGAGCGCAGCGCGGCCCGGATCGGCGAGCACGTGCGCGCCCACGGGCTGCGCGAGATCCGCGTCGAGCTGCACGGCGGCGAGCCCCTTCTCGGCGGCCCCCGCACCGCGCTCGCCCAGGTCGACGCGGTGCGCGCCGCCGTGACGGCCGCCGCGGGGCAGGAGTGCGCGGTGCGGGTCAGCGTCCAGACCAACGGCACCCTGCTGACCCCCGACACGGTGCGGCAGCTCGCCGCCGCCGGAGTGCGGATCGGCGTCAGCCTCGACGGCGGCCGCCCCGAGCACAACAAGCGCCGCGTCGACCACGCCGGCCGCCCCGCCTGGGACGCCGCCACCCGCGGCCTCGCCCACCTCGCCCGCAGTCCCGAGGCGTACGCGGGCATCCTGTGCACCATCGACCTCGACCTCGACCCCGAGGACGTCTACGACTCCCTGATGGAGTTCGCTCCCCCCGCCCTCGACCTGCTCCTGCCGCACGCCAACTGGGCCGCGCCGCCGCCCGGCAAGGGCCCGGCCACCGTCGGGAGCGCGCCCTACGGCGCCTGGCTGGCCCGTGTCTTCGACCGCTGGTTCGACGAGGAACACCGGCGCAGCCGTATTCGGATCTTCACCGAAATCATCGGCCTGCTCCTCGGATTCCCCGGCCGCGCCGAAGCCGTGGGCCTCTCGCCCGTGGCCGCCGTCCTGGTGGAGACGGACGGCGCCATCGAACAGGTGGATTCCCTGAAAGCGGCATATGCCAAAGCGCCGTCGACCGGTATGGACGTCTTCCGCAACAGCTTCGACGACGTCCTGGAACACCCCGGTATCGCGGCCCGGCAGCTGGGCGCCCTCGCCCTTTCCCGCGACTGTCTGACCTGCCCCGTCGTCCGCGTGTGCGGGGGCGGTCACTACGCCCACCGCTACGAGAAGGGCACCGGATTCCGCAACAGGTCGATTTATTGCACAGATCTCGCCCTGCTCATCAGACATATCGCACGAAGAATCGAACCGGTTCTCCGATCCGGACCACTCCTGGCCGATTGAACGCATTCTCATTGCACGGCAGTTGAAGCCGCGTCAGAATCCTTGCGTGAGCATGTACGGGGGAGTGGGTACGGCCGAGGACGTCTGGCGGGCCCAGAGCATATGGTCCCAGGCGGCCGGCCGGCACAAGACGGCGATCGCCCGCGCACGCGCGGCGACCCTGGGCGCCGTCGTCGCCGCGGCCGCCCTCGGCGCCGCCGCCTCGCAGCTGATGCCCGCCGTCCGGGTGGCCGGCCAGGTGTGCGCCTTCCTCGCACTGCTGGCCGCCGGCGCGGCACCGCTCACCGCGATGCGGGCCGCGCCCGACCGGGTCCGGGAATGGACCCGGATGCGCTCGGTGTCCGAGGAGCTCAAGAGCCAGGTGTACGTCCGTCTCGCCCGGGTCGCCCAGTACCGGGACCCGGACGGCCGCGACCGCGTGCTGCGCGAGCGGGCGGACGCCGTGCTCGCCGAGGCCGCCGACCTGGAACCGGCCGTCGCCGGCCTGCTGCCCGCCGAACGCCCGCTGCCGCCCGTCCAGGACATCACCGGCTACGTCGAGGCGCGGCTGCGGCCCCAACTGGACGGTTACTACCGGCCCGGGGCCGTCCGGATGGGCGAGCGGGCCCGGCTCGTCGAGCGCTGCGGACAGGCGCTCGCGGCCGTCTCGGTGATCCTCGGCGCGGTCGCCGGGGCCTTCGCGGTGGAGGAGACGGCCGCCTGGATTCCCGCCGTCGCCGCCGTCTCGGCGGCCGTGGTCTCCTACGGGGCGTCGTCGCGCTATGTCTTCCAGCAGGTCGAGTTCAGCCGGACCGCCGGTGAGCTGGAGCGGCTGCTGCGCTGGTGGCAGGGGTGCGACCCGGCCACCGACGCGGACGCCGACCGGCTGGCCGAGCGGGCCGAACACGTCGTCTCGGTGCAGAACGAGGGCTGGATGGCCAAGTGGATCGCGGACTGAAGGCGGGGCGAGTGTGGTCAGGGTGTTCATCAGTCACAGCACCAGCGCGGATGAACGGACCGGCCGCCTGCTGGACGCCCTCGCCGCGGGCCTGGACGGCAGGGAGCACGACGTCCTGCTCGACAAACGGATCAAGGAGCCGGGCCGGCCCTGGGAACTGAAGCTCGCCCGGTTCCTCGGCGAGTGCGACGCCGCCCTCGTCCTCGTCAACAAGGCGGCCCTGGGCTCATCCTGGGTGCGGCGCGAGACCAACATCCTGCACTGGCGCAAGACCCTCTACCCCGGCATGGTGCTGGTCACCGTGCTGGTCGACGGCGTCGGCGCGGGAGAGCTCAGGAAGTCCGGCCTGCGCTACCTCGCCACCGACGACGTCGAGCGGATGGGACCGGACACCGACGAGGAGGTCGCCCGGCTCGTCGGACGCTTTCCCCGGCTGCGGCAGGCGGGCGACGACCTGGTCGGCGTCTGGCTGGAGAACATCGGCATCCTGCTCCGCGAGATCAAGGACCAGTCCGTGTTCGCCCGCATGGCCCGCGAACTGGAGATCCCCGCCGAGGAACACGCCGACCTGATACCGGGGTTCGCCCCGCTGCTGCTCGCCTCGCAGATGCTCGACACCCACAAGGTGGTCCACCTGCTCAACGCGATCCTCGTCGCCCGCATGGGCGGCCTGGAACGCGAACGGGTGGACGACCTGGCCCGGATGATCCTGCCCGTCTGGGTCGACCGCGACGACGCCCGGCGCATCGTCCGCGACACCGACGGCTCCGTACGCCGCGTCGTCATCCTGAACGTGGACACCCCGATGATCGGCGAACAGTACCTGGCCAGGGCGTTCTGCGTGGACACCCGCAGCTACTACATCGCCGAGGCGGCCGGCCGCCCGCCCGGGGACGACGACCCCGAGGACTATCTGCTCGACCAGTGCGAGAAGGCCGTCAAGTACGCCATCGGCCTGGACCCCGACGAGGACCTCGGCAGCCCCGAGGAACCCCGCGGCTTCGGCCGGCTCTTCCTGCTGCTGGACGCCAAGCGCTGCGACCTGGCCGTGGTCCACCGGGTGCTCGTCCGGCTGCACGGGGCGATCCCCTGGCTCAACGTCCTCATCATCCCCGGCCGGGGCGTCGACGTACGGGAGAGCTGGCCGGGAAACCCCGATGAAGTGCTGGTTCTGGACCCGCCGTTCGAGGTCGGACATGAGACTCTGGTCAAGGCCGTCGAGCGGCGGGTGCAGGAGTGCGTACGTCCCAGCGACAGGAGGGCGTAGTGACCCAGGAACAGACCGGCACACGCGAGCGGCCCGACGACACGGGCGGCGCCGAATGGCTCGACACTCCCGACCGGGGCGACGGACGCGTCTATGTCATGGCCCCGGAACTGGACTTCGCGGTCCGGGTCGCCCTCGCCACCGGCCGCCCCCTGCTGCTGCGCGGCATGCCCGGCTCCGGGAAATCGTCCCTCGCGCCCTTCATCGCCCGCGAGTTGGGCTGGCGGTACTACGAACACGTGGTCACCTACCGCACCCAGCCGCGCGAACTGCTCTGGAGCTTCGACAGCGTCCGCAGGCTCGGTGACGCCCAGGTCGCCGCCCGCCGGGGCGAGCGGCCCGACGACGCCGCCTACGTCCAGCCGGGCGTCCTGTGGTGGGCGCTCGCCCCCGAGTCCGCCCGCAGGCGCGGCAGGCCCGGCGACGCGGAGGTCACCGACCCGTGCCCGGACCCCTTCGGCAAGGTGAACTCCGACCGCAGCCGCGACCACGCGGTCGTCCTCATCGACGAGATCGACAAGGCCGACCCGGACGTACCCAACAGCCTCCTGGTACCCCTCGGTTCACACCGCTTCCAGGTCGCCGAGATCGGCCGGGAGATCGAGACCGAGCAGCCCCGGCACCCCTCCCCGCCCCAGGGCGCCGCCCGCGCCCGGCACCTGGTGGTGCTCACCACCAACGAGGAACGCGAGCTGCCCCAGGCCCTGTTGCGCCGCTGCGTGGTCCACATGCTGCCCGAGCACGACCGGGCCATGCTGGTGCGGATCGCCAGGGAGCACCTGGCCGAAGGCCCCGGCGAGGTGACCGACGAGGACGTGGAACTCGCCGAGGCCGTCGCCGAGAAGCTGATGGAGGTCCGCGACCAGGCAGGCAGGCAGGACGTCCGCCGGCCGAGCACCGCCGAGTACCTGGACGCCCTGCGCGCCTGCCGCTCGCTGGGCATCCGCCCCGGCGACGACGAATGGCGGCTGCTGACCCGCAACGTACTCATCAAACCGCAGCAGATGACGGGCGACCCGGCGTGAGCGGCGAGGCCTGGCTCGGTGACGTGGCACGGGCGGCGCGGAGTCTCGGCACCCGCTCCCCGGAGGACTACGCCCGCATCGCCGCCCTCCTCGGCATGGGCGGCACACCGCACACCCCCGACCTGCCCGGTGAGGTGGGTCCGCCGGCCGACGAACCCGGATGGCAGGCCCCGGCCCGCCCCGAGGACCCCGAGCGGCCACCGGCGCCGGACCCCGACCCCTCCGTCTTCGGCCGCCGCGACGAGACCGCCGCGCAGACGACCGTCACCGTCCTCGTCCCCGGCGACGAGATCCACCGCCCGCACCACAGCTGGGGCACCCCCTCGCTGCCACGCCCGCGCGGCCGGGGCGAGGCCGCACCGAAACCCCCGCACCTGCCACTGCTCGCCCCCCGCTCCACCGCGGCGCTGCTCACCCTGGTGCTGTCCCGGATCACCCCCGAGGGCGAACTCGACGTCGACCGCGCCACCGAGGAACTCGCCCACGCCCGCCCCCTCACCGCCATCCCCCGGCTCCCGCTGGCCACGCTCCGCTACGGCGTGCAGATCCTCGCCGACACCTCCCGCGCCATGGAGCCGTTCGCCCGTGACGTGGACGACGTGATCGGCCACGTCCGCGCGCTCGCGGGCGTCGCCGGGACCCAGGTGCTGCGCTTCGCCGACGTCCCCACACGCGGCGCCGGGGAGCGCGCCCGGGCCACCTGGCGGCGCCCCTACCGGCCGCCCCGGCCCGGCGCGCGCGTGCTGATCCTCTCCGACCTCGGCGCGGGCGGCCCCGCGCTCAACCCGTGGCGGGCCACCGAACAGGAGTGGCGGGCCACCGTCGGCGCGATCCGCCAGCGCGGCTGCGACCCGGTCGCCCTGGTGCCCCTGCCCGAGCGGTACTGGCCCCGCTGGGCCCGCACCCTGCTGCCGCTGGTCGCCTGGGACCGGGGCACCACCGTCGGCAAGGCGCTGGGGGCCCGGCATTGAGCGCGCGGCAGCGGCCGGGCCGGGTCCTCGCGGTCCTGCTCAGCATCGCCGCCCGCATCGAGCCGGAGCTGATGCGTGCCGTACGGCTGCGGGTGGCGCCCGGACTGGACGTCGCCGCCGAGGTGGACCTGTGGTTCGGTGACCTCGTCACCCACCGGGGCTTCGGGTACGTCGAGCTGAACCCGGCCCTGCTGGAGGAACTGCGCGCCGAACTCGCCGACCGGCTCGCCCGCGCGGGGGATACGGACCCCGTCCACCGGCTCTGGCCCACCTTCCAGACGTTACGGGCGGGCGCCTCACCGGCGATGATCGCCCAGGAGACGGCCACCTGGCAGGCGGTCAGCGGCCTGCCCGACGCCGACGTGCGGATCGAGGAGGCGCTGCGGCCCGCGCTGCGCGCGCTGGTGGAGGAGGAGCGCGAGGCCATCGCGCGCTGGTTCACCGAGGTGTGGGAGACCCTGCCCGAGCGCGTCCAGCGCTCCACCACGGCGTGGCAGCTGCTCACCCTGTCCGCCGTACGGCTCGCCCTCGACCCGCCGCAGCCGCCGCCACCGCTGCGGCTGGCGCTCGCCGATGTGGCGGTCATCGCCGAGGGGCTGCCGACGACCCGGCTGCACCTGGGATGGGACGGCCCCCGGCTGATGCTGAGCGACTCCCCCCTCGGCCCCGGCCAGTTCGCGGTCACCGTCCCCGACACCGATCCGCGCGTCGTGGAACTCGTCACCGCCAGCTCCACCCGGACCATCATCATCGGCAGGGACACGGCCGTCGAGGAATGGGTGGGCCCCGCCGGAGGACTGCTGCACACCCCGGACGGCGCCACGTACACCCTGCCCACCCCGCTCGTCCGGCAGCCCGGCCAGGACGAGGAGCCCGCCCCTGAGGAACAGGTCCCGCAGCGCGCCGGCACCGGGCACATCAGCATCTGCTACGCGGGCGAGAGCCGCCCCTGGGCGCTGTGGACCGCCCACCAGCTCGACCGGGCGGGCTGCACCACCACCCTGCTGCACTGGGACACCGCCGCCCGCACCCCCGCCGAGTCCCTGGGCGCGCTGCTCGCCGCACCCGGCCGTGTCCTGCTGCTCGTCAACGAACGCGCCCTCCGGCTCGACCTGCGCGACGAGTCCGAATGGACCGAGGCGTTCCGGCTGGTCGTCCAGCCGCACCGCGAGCGCTTCGCCGCCATCGCCCTGTCCTACGAGCCGCTGCCCGAGGCCATGGACAGCCTGCGCCCGGTCGACGTCGCCGGGCTGGACGAGGCCGAGGCCCGGCGCAAGATCCTGCGGCGGCTGGGAGTCGAGCCCGGCGAGGACCCCCCGCACCCGGACGGCCCGCGCTTCCCCAACGACCCGCAGGCCGCCCGCGAGGCGCCCCGGCGCAACGGCTACTTCACCGGCCGCAAGGACGACCTGGAAGAACTGTCCGAACTGCTCGGCCAGAGCGGCGCCCGGGTCGTCCTGCACGGCATCTCGGGCGTCGGCAAGACCCACCTGGCCACCGAGTACGCCCACCGCTACGGCGACGGCTACGACGTCGTGTGGTGGGTCACCGCAGGCCAGCGCGGCACCGCCCGCGAGGAACTCGCCGCGCTCGCCGCCCACTTGGACCTGCCCGTCGCCCGTGACGTGGGCGAGCGCATCCGCGCCGTGCACACGGAGCTGCGCACCCGCGGCGGTCCCCGCCGCCGCTGGCTGCTGATCTTCGACGGCGCCGACGACATGGGCGAGATACGCGACCTGCTGCCCGAGGGGCCCGGCGACGTGCTGATCACCAGCCTCAGCCGGGAGTGGGCGGCCATGCTCGGTTTCCAGGAATACAAGATCCGCCCCTTCACCCGCAACGAGAGCACCGCCTTCATCCGCCGCCGGGTCCCGAGATCCACCGACGGCCAGGCGGCCCGCCTGGCCGAGACCGCCCAGGACCTGCCGCTGGTCCTGGCCCAGACCACGGCCTGGCTGATCGCCAACCCCGACGAGTCCGTCGACGCCTACCTGCGCGAACTCGACCGCCAGTCACCGCAGGAACTGGCGGTGCGCACCGAGGACGACTACCCCGTGGGCTTCGTCCGCTCCTGGGGACTGCTGCTGAACTCGCTGCGCGAGCACGATCCCGAGGCCGCCGAACTCATCGAGCTGATGGTGCTGTTCTCCCCGGACGCCATCCCGCTGCGCCTCATCGAGACCGCCCCCGCCTCCGTGTTCCCCGGCCGCCTCGCCCGCGTCCTGGCCGACTCCGCCCGCTGGCGCAACGCCCTCGCCAGCCTCGCCGACCTCACCGCCATCCACCTGACGTACAGCCAGGACCCGTCCGTGGAGTACGGCGTGGAGTCGGCGCAGATGCACCGCATGTACCACCGCTACGTACGCGGCGGCCTCTCCCGCGACCGGTGGGCGGAGCTGTCCAGGGTCGCCGGAGCCGTCCTGGTCGCCGCCAACCCCGGCCGCCCGGGGGACCGGCGCGGCTGGCCCACGTACACCGCGCTCATCCCGCACCTCGAACTCGCCGGCACCCTCAACAGCGACGAGCCGGGCGTGCGCAAACTGGTACTGGACTGCGTCGACACGCTCCGGCTGCGCGGCGAGTACGACACCGGGCTGCGGCTGTGCCAGCAGGTGGTGGCCCGCTGGCGCCCCCGGTACCCGGACGCCGACGCCGACATGCTGATCCTCGTCCACCAGCACGCCAACCTGCTGCGCAGGGTGGGCCGTTACCGCGACGCCGAGGCGGTGGGCCTGGCCGTGCTGGCCGAGCTGTCCGGCAGCCGCGCCCCCGACGACCCCGAACTGCTGCGCACCAAGGACGGGCTGGGCGGCACCCTGATGGCCCTCGGCCGGTTCCAGCGCTCCCGCGAACTGTTCCAGGAGGTCTGGCAGGGCCACGCCCGCCGCTCGGGCCCGCGGGAGCCGCGCGCGCTGCGGGCCCGCAGCAACATGGCCCTCACCCTCGGACTGCTCGGCCGGTACGCCGAGTCCCTCGACATCCACCGCGAGCTGTTCGAGCTGCGGAACCGCGACCTGGGCGCCGACCACTACGAGACCCTCTACTCCGGACTGTGCCTGGCCTGGATGACCCGGCTGCTCGGCCGCTACCGCCGCGCCCTCACCGCGCAGGAGGACAACGCCCGGCTGCACAGCCGCGTCCTCGGCCCGCACCACCCGCAGACCCTGCGCGCCGAGCACAACCTCGCCCAGTGCCTGCGCCGCGACGGCCGTCTTGACGAGGCCACCGCCCTGTTCACCAGCGTGCTCGGCCGCTCCCGGCAGGTGCAGGGCGAACTCCACCCCGACACCCTGATGATGGCCTCCGACCAGGCCACCCTGCTCCGCGTGAGCAGCCCGCGCGCCGCCCACGACCTGGCCGGCACCCTGTACGAGCGCTATCTGCGCCTGCTCGGCCCCGACCACCCCTACACGGCCGGTTCGCTCGCCAACCTCTCCCTCGCCCAGTGGGCCGACGGCGACGAGCGCGGCGAGTCCGAGGTGTCCGCGCACAACGCCTGGCAGCTGATGTCCCGCGCCGTCGGCGACGACCACCCCTGGACGATGGGCTGCCGGCTCAACCTCGCCGCGCGGCTCGCCCAGAACGAACAGGCCCCGCTCAGCCTGGAACACGACACCGGCCTGCACACGGCGGCCGCCCGCGCCCTGGGCGAAGGCCACCCCCTCACCCTCGCCGCCGCCACCGCCCGCGCCTGCGACCTGCGCGACCTCGGCCGGTCCGAGGAGGCCGGGGAACTGCGGCACGACACGGTGACCCGGCTGCGCGAGACCCTCGGCCCCCAACACCCCCACACCCGCTCGGCGGAGGTGCTCAAACGACCCCACTGGGACTTCGAACCCCAGCCCATCTGACCCGTCAGCAAGGCGCCGCACCCCGTGCAGCGCGGCCGCGGAGGTGACGACGCCCATGGACAGCCCGAGCAGCGCCGAGGACCGGCACATCACGATCAGCTACGCCGGATTCAACCGGCCCTGGGCCGCCTGGATCGCCCACCAGCTCCGGGCACGCGGCCACCAGGTCGCCCTGGAACGCTGGGACCCGCGCGTCGACGTGCCCTTCGAGGACGAACTCGGCGCCCTCGCCCGGGCCCCCGGCCGGGTCCTCCTCGTCCTCGACAACTGGTACTTCGGCCTGGGCCCCATCCCCGAGGAGGACTGGAACCGGGTCCTGCGCGCCACCCTCGGCCCGCGGGCCGACCGGTTCGCCGCCGTGACCGTGGCCACCCAGCCCGTCCCCGAGGCGGTGCGCCTGCTGGACCCCGCCGACCTGCACGACCTGGACGAGCAGGAGGCGGCCCGCAGGCTCCTGCGCCGGCTCTCCATCGACCCCGCCCGTCCGGCCCGGCCCGCCCCCGGCCCCGCACCCCGCTTCCCCAACGAACCGCCCGAGGTCTTCGACACCCCGCGCCGCAACCGCCGCTTCACCGGCCGCGACGCCGAACTGGAACGCATCCGCGCCGCGCTCACCGCGCACACCCCCGAGGACGGCGCCGCCCGGATCGTGCTGCACGGCGCCAGCGGCACCGGCAAGACCCAGATAGCCGTCGAGTACACCCACCGCTTCGGCAGCGACCACGACGTGGTCTGGTGGATCGACGCCAGCCACCGCGCCAAGGCCCGCGAACGCCTCGCCGCCCTCGCGCCCCGTCTCGGGCTGCCGGTGGGGGAGCGGATCGGCGAGCGGATCAGGGCCGTGCACGAGGCCGCACGCGCCGCCCTGCCCGGCCGCTGGCTGCTGGTCTTCGACGGCGCGGAGGACCCCGCCCAGCTCACCGACCTCCTCCCCGACGGCCCCGCCCACGTCCTGCTCACCGCCACCACCCGCGACTGGTCCGACGTCCCCGGCACCCGGGTGAGCGGCGTCCACCCCTTCACCCGCGCCGAGAGCGTCGCCTACGTACGCCGCCGCGCCCCCCGGATCGACCCCGCCGAGGCGGACGAACTGGCCGCCACCGTGCTCGACCTGCCGCTGCTCCTCGCCCAGAGCGCCGCCTGGCTCGCCGCCGGCGACATGCCCGCCACCGCGTACCTGCGACTGCTCAAGGACGAGCCCGGCACGGCGGACGACGACGGCGACAGCGCCGCCCAGGACTACCCGGACGCCTTCCGCACCGCCTGGTCCACCACCCTGGCGACCCTGCGCGAACGCAACCCCGAGGCCGCCGAACTCCTCAAGCTGCTCGCCTTCTTCGCCCCGGACGAGATCCCGGTACGCCTTCTCACCGAGGTGCGCCACGGCGACCTGCCGCCCGCCCTGGACCGGCTCGTCCGCGACCCCCGCTCCTGGCACCTGGCCCTGCGCGGACTGTCCGAGTTCACGGCCGTACGCCTGGACTACGAGCAGGACCTCGCCGAGAACCCGGCCGTGGAACAGGTCCGGATGCACCGCCTCTACCAGCGCTTCCTGCGCGAGAACCTGACCCCCGAGGAACGCCGCACGTACGCCGACACCGCCTGCGAGGTGCTCGTCGGCGCCGACCCCCGGCGCCCCGCGGACACCCGCGACTGGGAGCGCTACGCCCTGCTCGTGCCGCATCTCGGCTTCGCGGGCGCCTTCGACTCCCCCCGGGCCGCCGTGCAGGACCTGGTGCTGAACTGCGTCGAGTACCTCCGGGTGCGCGGCGAGTACCGCACCGCGCTGGGGCTCTGCGAGGAGGTGCACGCCCACTGGTGCCGCGACCTGGACCCCGCCCACGGCGCCCTGCTCTCCCTCCAGCACAAACTGGCCGGCATCCTGCGGATGGCGGGCCACTACCCGCGCGCCGAACGGCTGGGCCTCGCCGTGGTCGCCCGGCTGGAGGCGGACCGGCCCGAGGACCATCCCGAACTGCTGCGCGCCAACGACGCGCTGGGCAGCACCCTGCTGGCGCTCGGCCGGTACGCCCGAGCCCGCGAGCTGTTCGGCGAGGCCGCCGCCGGCTTCGCCGAACAGTTCGGCACCGAGGCCCCGCAGACCCTTGCCGCCCGCCACAACCAGGGCCTCGCCCTGCTGCTCCTCGGCCGCTACCCCGAGGCCCGCGCCGTGCTGCGGGACGTGCTGCAGATCCGGCAGCGGCGGCTGCGCTCGCGCCACCACCTCACCCTGCACTCCGGCGCCGTCTACGCCCGCCTGATCCGGATGCTGGGGGACTACCCGGAGTCCGTGTCGCGGCTGGAGCAGATCGTGCGCATGCTGCGGCAGCTCTCCGACGAACGCCACCCGCAGTCCATCCTGGCCGACCACCAGCTGGGCGTCTCGCGCCGCCGCGCCGGGGACTACGCCGAGGCGGAGGGCCGGCTGTCCCGCGCCGCCCGGCGCGCCGCCCGGGTCCTCGGCCCGCGCCACCCCGACACCCTGGTGATCCAGTCCGACCACGCCGCCTTCCTGCGCGAACACGGCGACCTGGCGAAGGCCCTGGACGTCACGGAGACCGTCGCCGGGCTCTACGGCGAACTCCTCGGCCCCCAGCACCCGTACACCATCGGCGCGCTCGGCAACCTCGGCCTGGCCGTCGGCCACACCGGCGACCACCAGCGGGCGCTGACCCTGGCCGAGGCGGCGTACCGGGGGATGTCCGGCACGGTCGGCCGCGACCACCCCTGGACGCTGGGCTGCGCGCTGAACCTGAGCGGCGCCCGCAGTCTCGCCTACGACATGCCGGGCGCCCACGAGATGAGCCGGGAGACCGCCCTCGGCGCGGCCCGCCTGCTCGGCGCCACCCATCCGCTGGCCCTCTCCGCCCGCACCGCCCTCGCCGACGACCTGCGGGGCCTCGGCGAGACGGCCGAGGCGGCCGGACACGAGCGGTACGCGGTGCGCACGCTCGCCGACACGCTGGGGACGGAACATCCGCACACCCGCGACGCCCAGCGCAGGCTGCGCCCGTACTGGGACTTCGAACCGCAGCCGCTGTGAGGGTGACCGGCCCCCGTACGGGGAACCATCCGGTCGTGCCCGGACGTTGTCGGAAGTGTCCGGACCCGTGACCATGGGAGGTGACGAGGTGTCAGCAGCCCGACCGGAACGAACCGTCCTCCCTCACCCTCACTCCCGTGCAGGAGTCAGCCCATGACCACAGGGCGCTCGGCCCACCCGCTGCCCGTGTCGCTCGTCTACGCCGGGGTGAGCAACGGCTGGGCGCAGTGGATCGCCTGGGTGCTCGGCCAGGAGGGGTGCGCGGTCCGGGCCATCCGGTGGTCCCCCCTGAGCCGGCAGCCCGGCATGGGGGAGCTGGAGGAGTTCTTCGGCCGGCCCGGCCGCGTCCTGCTCGTGCTCGACGACTGGTACCTGCGCTTCGACACCGGACGCAACCAGGAGTGGGCGCGGGTGCTGCGCGACGTCATGCCCCGCCTGCACAACCGGGTGGGCGCGGTCACCGTGACCACCCGCGCCCTGCCCGACGAGGCGGTCAGCCTGGGCGCCGTCACCCTGCGCGGCGTCGGCCCGGAGGAGGCCCGGCGCCGGGTGCTGGCCGAGGTGGGGCTGCTGCCCGGCGCCCCCTACGCGGGCCGGGACGAGGGCCCCCGCTACCCCGAGGACCCGCCGGAGGTGTCCAACGCCCCCCGCAAGAGCCCCCGGTTCACCGGGCGCGAGGACCTGCTCAACGAGGTGCACGACGTGCTCGACTCCGGCGGCGAGCACGGCAGCCGGGTGCTGCTGCACGGGCCGCCCGGCGTCGGCAAGAGCCAGGCCGCCGTCGAGTACGTGAGCCGGTTCGGCAGCGAGTACGACCTCATCTGGTGGGTGCCCGCCGCCACCAAGGCCGCCGCCCGCGAAGGGTTCGCCGCGCTCGCCAGAGAGGTCGGGCTCAGCGAGGGCGACCAGCTCACCGGGCAGATCGAGGCGGTGCAGGGGGCGCTGAGACGCGACGAGAAGGGACGCTGGCTGATCATCTTCGACGGCGCCGAGGACATCGACGGCATCGCCCCGCTGCTGCCCGAGGGGCGCGGGCAGGTCCTGCTCACCTCGCAGAGCGCCGACTGGTCCCGGTACGGAGCGAGGCCGTACGCCCTGCCGCCCTTCGAACGCGCGGAGAGCGTCGCCTTCGCCTGCCGCCGCGCGCCCCGCATGACCGAGACCCAGGCCGCCGAACTCGCCGAAGCCCTGGGCGACCTGCCGCTCGTCATCGACCAGAGCGCGGCCTGGATAGACGCCCACCCCGCCGCCGACATCCCCGGCTACCTGGACGCCCTGCGGCGCGACGGCGCGACGGCACCCGGGATCGCCGCCGCCCACCGGCACGTGTGGGCCAGGACCCTGGACTCCCTCGCCGCGCGCTCCCCCGCCGTGCACGAACTGCTGCTCCTGCTCACGTTCTTCTCGCCCGACATGCTCCCCGTCCGGCTGCTGCGCGCGGCCCGCCCCAGCGACCTGCCCGCCCATCTCACCGGACCCGTCACCGAGCCCGGGAGCTGGGACTCCGCACTGCTGACGATCTCCGAAATAGCCTCCATGCGCGTCGAGTTCGCCTCCGAGGCGGGACAGGAGACCGCCGCCAGCGTGGTGTCGCTGCGCATGCACCGCAGCTTCCACCGGTTCCTGAGGGACTCCCTCACCCCCGAGGCCGAACGCGGCTACGCCGCCACCGCCGCCCGCGTCCTGGTCGCCTCCGACCCCGGCGAGCCCGGATCGCCGCACAACTGGAAACGCTACGCCGAGATCCTCCCGCACCTCGAACCCTCCGGCGCGCTCGACTCCGACGACGGCGACGTGCGCCAACTGCTGCTGAACTGCCTGGACTACCTGCGGGTGCGCGGCGAGTACCAGGACGGGCACGTACTGACGCGCCGGGTGCTGGACCGCTGGCGGCACACCTTCGAGCCGACCGAGCGCGGGGTGCTGGCCGCCTCCCACCAGCAGGCCCGGATGCTGCGCGGCCTCGGCCGCTACGCGGAGGCGGAACGGGTCGACCGCAGCATCCTCGGCCTGCTCGCCGGGGCGGGCGTGGACAGCGGCCTGCAACTGCTGCGCGCCAAGGACGGTCTCGGCGCCACCCTGATGGCCCGCGGCCGCTACGACGAGGCACGCGCCCTGTACGAGGAGGCGGCCCAGAACGCCACCGACTGGCTCGGCGACCGCTACGTCCCGCAGACCCTGCAGTTCCGCACCAACCTCGCCCTCGCGCTCGGCCTCCAGGGCCACTACGAGGAGTCCGGCAAGCTCCACCGCGAGGTGTACGAACGCAGGGTCGGCCTCCTCGGCGCGCGGGCCCGTCGCACCCTCCAGTCCGGCTACTACACCGCCCGTATGCTGCGCCTGCTCGGCCGGCTCCGCGAAGCGCGCAGCCTCCAGTCGTACAACGTGCACCTGATGCGCCTCACCCTCGACGAGGCCCACCGGCAGACCCTCCTCGCCGAGCACAACCTCGCCCTGTGCCTGCGCCGGGACGCCGAGTTCGTCAAGGCGCGGGAGATGATGCGCGACGCGCGCAGACGCCTCAAGGAGGTCAGCGGCGCCGACCACCCCGACGTGCTCATGGTCTCCCTCGACTACGCCATGCTGCTGCGCGTCCTGGGCGACCGCCCCAAGGCGCGCGGCCTGGCCGAGAGCGCCGCCGAGTCGTACACCCAGCGCCTCGGTGAACTGCACCCGTACGCGATCGGCGCCCGCAACAACTGCGCGCTGACCCTGCTGGACGACGGCGAGGCGGAGGAGGGGCTCAGGCTCGCCGAGGAGTCCACCCGGCAGATGGAGGCCGCGATCGGCCGCGACCACGTCTGGTCACTGGGCTGCGCGATGAACTGCACGGCCGCCCTCGCCGCCGTCGGCGACCTCCAGGAGGCCGAACGCCTGGGCCGCGACGCCCTGCGCCGCGCGATCCCCGCCATGGGCTCCCGCCACGTCCTGTCCGCCAACCTCCGCGCCGCCCTCGCCCTCGACCTGCGCGCCCTGGGCCGTCTGGACGAGTCCGCGACCCTGGAACGCCTCGCCCTCAACACCCTCTCCGCCAGCCACGGCGCCGACCACGACCAGACCCGCTACATGCGCTCCCACGCCCGCCCGTACTGGGACTTCGAACCCCAGCCGATCTGACCCGGGGCCCCGGCGCGGCCGTGCGGGGTCTCACGCGCTCGTCGGCGGGCCCGGTGACCGCTGGTTGTACCGCTGTGCCGCCCGTTCGTTCAGGGCGCGGCCCGCCTTGTTCAGGGCGCGGCGCCAGGCGGGGGAGTGGGGGACGCGCAGGGAGTGGCCCTGGCGCAGGGGGTGGGTGCGGTCGTCGGTGGGGGACGGGGGGAGGGTGCGGGCGGCGAGGCCCGTGGCGCGGGTCGTCGCGGTGGGGGCCACGCCGTGGGCCACCGAGGCCAGGCGGGCGGCCGGGGTGAGGACCACGCGGGTGCGGCGGCGCTCCACCGCCTGGACCACCTTCTCCGCCGCGCGCTCCGCGTCCATGGACAGCACCGGGGTGCCCGCGAGGGTGGAGAACCAGGCGTACTCCTCCTCCGCCCGGCCGCCGAACTCCGCCTGGAGGTGCGAGCCGGTGCGCATCAGGCCCGGATGGACCGTCGTCACGCTCACCGCGCTGCCGGCCGTCTCGGCCTGGAGCCCCTCGCCCAGCGCGCGCACCGCCGCCTTCGCACAGGAGTAGGGGACCAGGTGCGGCGGCGAGACCAGCGCGCCGACGGAGCCGATCAGGCCGAGGCGGCCGCCGTACGGGCTGCGGCGCAGATGGGGCAGCGCGGCCAGGCAGGTGTACAGGGTGCCGTCGAAGATCGTCGCCATGGCGTCCCGGAACGCCTCGCTGCCCGCCGCCTCGGCGGGGGCGACCTGGATGACGCCCGCGTTGGCGATCACCACGTCCAGCGAGCCGGTCACGGCCGCGGTCTCCTCGACCACCGCCGACACGGCCTGCTCGTCCCGGACATCGCACACCACCGCGCGGACGGTACGGCCCGTCCGGCGCCGTATCCATCCCATCGCCCGGCCCAATTCCTCGGAATCCCTCGCCAGCACGGTCACCTCGCATCCGCGACCCGCGAGCTTCGCCGCCGTCAGCAGGCCCAGCCCCCGGGAACCGCCCGTGACCAGCGCGGACATCCCCTCGGACAGGGCGTCGTCGGTACGTGTCATTTCATCGACCTCTCGTGGAAAGGCTCGCAAGGCTCGCACATGCGGTCCGGGGCGCCCGGGGCTCATCTGTGGCGACGGGAGCGGGGTCCGGCAAGACTGGATTCATCCGTGCCTGGAAGCAGGTGGACCATGAGCAGTGTCGAAGAGTCGGTCGAGGTCCGAGTACCCGTCCGCACCGCGTACGACCAGTGGACCCAGTTCAAGAGCTTTCCCCGGATCATGAACGCCGTGCAGCGCGTGGACCAGGTCGGTCCCGCCATGACCCGGTGGAAGGTGCGGACGGGACTCTTCAGCAAGGAGTTCATGGCCGAGATCGTGGAGCAGCAGCCGGACAAGCTGATCGCCTGGCGCAGCGTGGGGCGCGACCCCTGGCTGCGGGGCGAAGTGTCCTTCCGCGCCGCCGCCCCGGACAGCACCGTGATCACGGTGCGTCTGCACATCGAGCCGCGCGGCCTCAGCGGCAGGCTGCCGGACTCGGGGAACCGGGCGCGAAGGCTCGTCCGTGAGTCGCTGGAGAACTTCAAGGAGTTCATCGAGGGCCTCGGTGACGCCAGCGGCGCATGGCGGGGCTCCATCCACAACGGCCGGGTCTCGCCCTCCGAGCCGGACCCGCCCAGGAGCCGCGTCCCCAAGTGGCCGGTCGGCTGATCCGCAGCCAGGACAGAGCGAGAGGCATTCCCCATGAAGAAGGCGCCGAAGCACGAGCCCGACGAGCCGCTGACCGTCAGCCCGCCCAAGAAGTGGGCCGCGGGCGTCCCCGCCGTCACGCACGCCCTGGAGTACTCCCTCGACGAGGCGACGCTGCGCACCACGGCGACGACCCTGCTGACCATGAACCAGGTCGGCGGCATCGACTGTCCTGGCTGCGCCTGGGCCGACCCGGCACCGGGGCACCGGCACATGAACGAGTACTGCGAGAACGGTGCCAAGCACATCAACGACGAGGCCACCGGGCGCCGCGTCACCCGCGAGTTCTTCCGCGCCCACCCCGTCTCCTGGCTCAACGAGCAGTCCGACCTGTGGCTCAACCAGCAGGGCCGCCTCACCGAGCCCATGATCAAGCGCCCGGACTCGGACTACTACGAGCCGATCAGCTGGGCCGCCGCGCTGGACCTGCTCGCCGACGAGCTGAAGTCCCTGGACTCGCCGGACGAGGCCTGCTTCTACACCTCGGGCCGGGCCAGCAACGAGTCGGCGTTCGTGCTCCAGCTCTTCGCCCGCGCCCTCGGCACCAACAACCTGCCGGACTGCAGCAACCTGTGCCACGAGACCAGCGGCTTCGGCCTGCACGAGACGCTCGGCACCGGCAAGGGAACCGTCTCGCTGGACGACATCCACCAGTCCGACCTGGTCTTCCTCGTCGGCCAGAACCCGGCGACCAACCACCCCCGCCAGCTCTCCGCGCTGGAGGAGTGCAAGGACAACGGCGGCAAGATCATCGCGGTGAACACGCTGCCCGAGGCCGGCCTGATGCGGTTCAAGAACCCCCAGCAGATCCGGGGCATCGTCGGCGACGGCGTCAAGATCTCCGACCTCTTCCTGCACATCCGCAGCGGCGGCGACCTCGCCCTGTTCCAGGGCCTCAACAAGCTGCTGCTGGAGGCCGAGGACGCCGCGCCCGGCACCGTGCTCGACCACGACTTCATCGCCGACCACACCTCCGGCTTCGAGGAGTTCGCCGCGCACGCCCGCAGCGTCTCCTGGGACGACATCCTCACCGCCACCCAGCTCACCAGGGAGCAGATCGAGGAGGCCCACGACTACGTGATGCACGCGAAGAGCGTCATCGTGTGCTGGGCCATGGGCGTCACCCAGCAGCGGCACGGCGTGCCGACCGTCCGCGAGATCATCAACTTCCTGATGCTGCGCGGCAACCTGGGCCGGGCCGGCTGCGGCGCCAGCCCCGTGCGCGGACACAGCAACGTGCAGGGCGACCGCACCATGGGCGTGTGGGAGCAGATGCCCGACGAGTTCCTCGACGCGCTCAAGTCCGAGTTCCGCTTCGAGCCGCCCCGCCACCACGGCTACGACGCGGTGAAGGCCGTCAAGGCGATGGCCGAGGGCAAGGTCAAGGTGTTCCTGTCGCTGGCCGGCAACTTCGTCCGCGCCGCCCCCGACACCCATGTCACCGACGCCGCCATGCGCCGCTGCAAGGTCACCGCGCAGATCTCCACCAAGCTCAGCAAGGCGCACACCGTCACCGGCGAGACCGCGCTGATCCTGCCCTGCCTCGGCCGCACCGAGATCGACATCCAGGCGGGCGGCGTCCAGTTCGTCACCGTGGAGAACACCTCCAGCGAGGTGCACACCTCCTTCGGCAAACTCCGGCCTGCCTCCCGGCTGCTGCTCAGCGAGGTCGCCATCCTGTGCCGGCTGGCCGAGCGCACCCTCGGCGACCGGGTCGACATCCCCTGGCTGGAGTTCGAGGCCGACTACGGCAACATCCGCGACCGGGTGGCCCAGATCATCCCGGGCTTCTACGACTTCAACCGGCGCGTCTCCCGGCCCGGCGGCATCAAGCTCCCGAACCCGGTCAACGAGGGCGTCTACGCCACCGCCACCGGCAAGGCCATGTTCACCGTCAACCCGTGGGACATGTCCGCCGCGCCCCCCGGACACCTGGTCCTGCAGAGCACCCGCTCCCACGACCAGTGGAACACCATCCCGTACACCAACAACGACCGGTACCGGGGCATCCACGGACGCCGCAACATCATCATGATCAACCCCGAGGACATGATCGATCTCGGGCTGGTCCGCGGGCAGTTCGTCGACATCATCGGTGTCTGGCACGACGACGTCGACCGCCGGGTGGAGGGCTTCGAGGTCATCCCCTACCCCACCACCCGGGGATGCGCGGCCGCGTACTACCCCGAGGTGCAGCCGCTGATCCCGCTCGACAGCGTCGCCGAGATCAGCAACCAGCCCACCTCGAAGGGGTTCGTGGTCCGGCTCGAACCGGGCAACCCGCCTCCCGGCACCAAGCCCACCCACTGGCACGAGTGACCCGCGCCGCCGCTGCCGCCCTCACTCCGGGGGCGGCAGCAGCGTGCCCAGCGGCCCCAGGTCGAGGTTGAGATCCTCCATCGTCAGGCCGTACCGCGCGCAGAGCCCGGTCATCCGGTCGTGCAGGAGCATCAGCGTCGCGCCCAGGCGCTCTTCCTCCTCCTCGGTCAGATCGCCCTCGTCGACCCGGTTGAGCGCCTGCCGCTCCATGAGCTGGCGCAGCAGCTCGACGAGCGTGAGGACCAGCTTCATCAGATCCCGCTCCACGGTGTCGGGATCGGCACTGATCCGGCGCGCCGGTACGGACGCCCGCTCACCGGAGGGCGGCAGGTCGCCGGGCGCGGCGGGCAGCAGCCGGAACGCCCGCTCGGCCGCAGCCGCCACCTCGGCCCCGCGCCGCCCGGGCCCGCCCCGCTCCTCACCGGCCGTCATGCTCACCCCGCCGCGACACCGCCCGCGTCTCTTCGAACGGGGAGGGCACCTCCGAGCTGATGGACACGATCAGCGCCCGCAGCGAGACCCGTACCAGGTCGATCCCGGCGATGGACAGCACCACGTCGCCGGTGAGGACGACGCCGCCGCTCAGCAGGCGGTCCAGCAGATCGATGAGGGCGACCTGCCGCTGCGCCAGCGGCTCGTCGGCGGCGCGCCGTTCCGGAGCCGTCACGGCTCGCTCTCCCCGGACACCATGGCGAAGGAGTACGGCGCCCACGGCCCGGTGATCTCCACCCGCACCCCCGCCAGTCCGTCGGCGGCCCGCGCCACCTCGGCCCGGAACGCCTCGCCGCTCTCCAGCGGCACCAGATAGGCGTCGTTGACGACGTTCTCCCCCGCCGACCCGGCCAGGGTGCCCTGCTGCACCCGGTGCCTGGCCCGCTCGGCGGCGTGGGCCCGGCCCGCCGCCTCGACGCCCTCGGCCGCGCGCCGGGCCGCCTCGTGGGCGGTGTCCCGCATCCGCTGCTGCTGCCTGCGGCCGCGCAGGTAGGAGCGGCCGGGGCTCAGCTCCGCCCCGGCGGGAGCGGCGGGCACCTCGGCGGGGGCCGAGGAGTCCACGTAGATCTTCACCCCCCACTCGACGTGCCCCGCGAGCCGCGCCAGCCGCTCCGCGAACAACTCCCGCCCCGCGTCCAGCACCTGCCGTGCCCGCGCGTCGTCGAGATACACCGTGGCCAGGCGCAGCGGGAGCACCGTGGCGCGAGCGGCGACCGCCTCGACGACCCCGTGATGGGCGCGCGCCACCGCGCTGAGCCAGTCCAGGTCCTCCAGCCGCCGCCGCAGCGCCTCCTCCCGGAAGTCCTCCGCCGGGACCCGGCTCGCCACCAGCACCAGACCGTCCCCGCCGGGGACCAGGTGCACCGGTGCGCCGACCACGCCCTCCAGCGCCGCCACGAGGTCCGCGGGCGTCTCGTCGGCGCGGGCCACACCGTAGACGTACGTCATCAGGTCACTCATCGCGGGTCCGCTTCCGGCGGCGGGCGGGGCGCGGCTCCGGCTCGGCCTCCACCTCTTCCACCTCTTCCACCTCGCCCTGGACCACCTCCGGTTCGGCCTCCAGCAACTCCTCCGGCTCCCTGAGGGCGGCGAGTTCGGCCCGCAGCCGGCGGTTCTCCTCGGCGAGCGAGTGCTCGCTCCTGGCGCGCGAGGACAGCGAGGGGTCGTGCTCCCACCAGTCGATGCCCATCTCCTTCGCCTTGTCCACCGAGGCGACCAGCAGCCGGAGTTTGATCGTCAGCAGTTCGATGTCGAGCAGGTTGATCTGGATGTCGCCCGCGATCACGATTCCCTTGTCCAGGACGCGTTCGAGGATGTCGGCGAGATTGGCGGACGAGCCCTGCGCGTACGGCGGCGCCGCGCGCGACGGGCCGGCGCCGAGGCGGCTGCCCAGTGGTTCACTCACGATGGTGGCCTCGTGTTCCCTCGCAACGGATCAGGGCTGTCGGTTCTGCCGGAAGTTCCGTATCTCCTCCAGCCGGTCGAGCAGTTCGTCCTCGCGCCGGTCGAACGTCTCCTCGTCGATCTCGCCGGCGAGCAACCGCTGCTCCAGCGCGGCGAGTTCGCTCTGGACCGGCGCCGGGTCGTAGTACTCGTCCTCCGCCGCCTCCAGGACGCGTTCGACCACCCAGCCGACACCGCGCACCGGTGCCAGAGGGAGGGTCACGATCTGGGTGAACAGGCCCATGGCGGTCCTCGGATCTCAGACGAAGCTGTAGGGCGGGAGCGGGCCGTTCAGCCGGAAGTCGAGCCCCTCGCCCAGCTGATGGGCGACGCTCAGCTCCGTGGTGAGGAAGGCCTCCTCCTGGTCGTCGGCCACCAGGAAGGACACGCTGAGGAAGTCCGGCCCGGTCGGCTGCGAGGAGTCCACCTCGCGCGCGAGCGGGCGCAGCGCCTCCACCACCCCGGCGGCCAGGGCCTCCTGACGGGCCTGCACCTCCTGCGCGATCAGCTCACCGAGCCGCATGGGCGCCGACGGATCGTCGGACCCGGCCCGGATCTCGTCGTTGAGCTGCCGGGCCGGGGGCGACTCGTCGAGGATCTGGCGCAGCAGGGAGTCCTCGTCCTGGGACACCTTCAGGTGGTACTCGGCACAGCCCTCCAGATCCAGGAGCCGGTCGGAGTACTCCCCGGCCCGCTCCTCCAGCGCCGCCCGCACCTCGTCGTCGCTCGCCGCCACCAGGCCGAACCGCAGGGGCAGCACGGTGCCGTCGGCCATCAGCCGCTCCTGCACCTCCTGGTGCGCCCCCACGTCCCGGCGCTTGGGGCGCAGATCCTCGGGTGCGTCGCTGACCACCGCGCACAGCGACCCGGCGGTGACGGCCCGCAGGGGGCCGGGGGACTCGCCGACGCCGCGCAGGCCGTCGAGGCGCAGCGGATGCTGCTTGTCGGTGACGGAGTAGACGTAGACGCCCATGGTTCATTCCCTCTCGCGGGTCGAAGTCCGCCTGGAGGCGCGCTTGGCCGGCCGCCGCTTCCGCGCGGGCTCCCGCTCCTCTTCCTCTTCCTCCTCCTCGTCGCTGTCACCGCCGGTGACAGCCTTGAGCGAGTCGGTGACGGCTTCCGCCGCCCCGCTCAGCGCGCCCTTGGACTTGCCCTTCGCGCCGCTCTCCACGGTGTCGCCGACGATGTCGGTCAACTGGGCCGGTGCCTTGCGCCCGGACTCCAGGTCCAGCCGGTTGCACGCCTCCGCGAAGCGCAGATAGGTGTCGACGCTGGCCACGACGACACGGGCGTCGATCTTGAGTATCTCGATGCCCACGAGGGACACGCGGACGAAGATGTCGATCACCAGTCCGCGGTCGAGGATGAGTTCCAGGACGTCGTAGAGGCTGCCACCGCCACCACCGCGGGTGGCGCCGCCTCCGCCTTGCGGCACCACGGTCATGGTGCCTCCCTTCACCGGCCGGGCTCAGCCGCGCCGGTCGATCTGCCCCCGGGTGTACCGCCGCGTGCGCTCGTACGACACGAGGTCGCCCTCCTTGTCGAGGGTCACGCGGTAGGTCGCCATCACGCTGGTCGTGTCGGGTACCCGTTCCAGTTCGAGCACCTCTACGTCGGCCTCCCAACCGTCGTCCGTCGGTTTCAGCGCCGACACCGATTCCGGGGCCCGGCCGATCAGTTCCGTGAGCTGCTCGGCGGCGGTGCGCATCGCCCAGGCAGGGCCCTTGGCGGGACGGCGGCGCGTCTCGCCGGCCGGACGCCGGGTGGTGCCGCGACCGGTGCCGGTCCGTCGCCTGGCGGGCTCTTCGCTTGCGGCCATGGTCTCTCCGGTGGTCGGAGCGGGCGCCAGATTCCGCGCATGAACATACAATTTCAGCATATAGGGTTATACGTCGCATCAGCGTCGGTCGGCTCCAGGTGGGCCTGCCGCGACCGCGCGTGCGGCTCTTTCCGGAGCCCCGGCGCGCACCGGGTGCGCGCGATCCCCTCTCCCACGATCGCGGGATCGGGTCGGGGTCTTCCGAGTACGGAACCCGGCTCCCCGACCCTTTCCGAAGGGAACCGGTTCATGAATGACTCGACCAAAGTCGCTCTCGCCGCCGCCGTGGCCGGTGGTTACGTGCTCGGACGCACGAAGAAGGGCCGCCTCGCCTTCGCGCTGGCGACCTATCTCGCCGGTCGCCGCACCGGACTCAACCCCCAGGCGCTGCTCACCGAGGGCCTCGGCAAGATCGGTGAGGTGCCGGGTGTCGCGGAGCTGAACGAGCAGGTGCGCGGCGAACTGCTGAACGCGGGCCGCAAGGCGCTCACCGCCACCGCCGACCGCCGCCTCGGCGACCTCGCGGAGGCCCTCCGCGAGCGCACCCAGCGCATCGGCCAGAAGGCCGCGGAGGACTCCGAAGAGGCCGCCGAGGACGCCGAGGACGAACTCGAGGACGAATGGGAGGAGAACGGGGAGGAGTACGAGGACGAGGCCGGGGAGCCCGAGGAGGAAGAGGACTTCGAGGCCGAGGAGGAGGAGTTCGAGGAGGAGCCCGAGGAGGAAGAGGAGCCCGAGGGGCCCGAGGAGGAGGAAGAGGAGGACTTCGAGGAGGAGGCGGAGGAGGAAGAGGAACCCGAGGAAGAGCCGGAGAAGCCGGCCCGCCGCCGCCCCGCCGCGAAGAAGGCGCCCGCGAAGAAGCAGGCCGCGAAGAAGTCCGCCCCGGCCAAGAAGTCCGCGGCGCAGAAGGCCCCCGCGAAGAAGGCGCCCGCCAAGAAGGCTCCGGCGAAGAAGTCCGCTCCGGCCAGGAAGGCGGCGGCGAAAAAGGCTCCCGCCAAGAAGTCCGCGCCCGCGAAGAAGACGGCGGCGAAGAAGGCCACGGCGAAGAAGTCCGCGCCGGCCAAGAAGGCGGCGGCGAAGAAGTCGGCCGCCAAGAAGACCACCGGGCGTCGGAGGTAGGCCATGGCAGACACGGACAAGGCCGACACGGCCCAGGCCGACACCAAGGACGGCAACGGTTCCGGCCTGGACATGCTCCGCGACGAACTGGTCGAGTACCTGGGCGCCCAGGCCGAGCACCTCGTCGACAAGACGGGGGAGAAGCTGACCGATCTGACCCAGCAGCTCCTGCAGTCGGCCGAGGGTGAGGGCGGCGGCTTCCTCACCGGCGTCGGCAGCCGCATCCTCCAGGGGGAGTCACCGCTGAAGGCGCTCGTCGCGCAGAAGGCCGGAGACGTCAAGGACAAGGTGGTGGAAGGGGCCAAGAGCCTGTTCGGCGGAAGCAAGGGCAAGTCCGGCCGGGCCAAGGTGATGAACATCATCGAGGTGCTCGACATCGGCGTCCCCCTGCGCACCGCCTACGACCACTGGACCCAGTACGACGAGTTCAGCGGGTTCACCAAGGGAGTGCAGAGCGTCTCCCAGAGCGACGAGGTCACCAGCGACTGGAAGCTGAAGGTCGGCCCCTCCAAGCGCAGTTGGAAGGCGACCGTGCAGGAGCAGATCCCGGACCAGCGGATCGTGTGGACCTCGTCGGGAGCCAAGGGCACCACCCGGGGCTGCGTGACCTTCCACGAACTCGCCCCCGAACTGACCCGGGTCGTCCTCGTCGTCGAGTACTCGCCCTCCGGGTTCTTCGAGAAGACCGGCAACATCTGGCGCGCCCAGGGCCGCCGTCTGCGGCTGGACTTCAAGAACTTCCAGCGTTATGTCAGCTTCGCCGACCCGGACGAGGTGGAGGGCTGGCGCGGCGAGATCCGCGACGGCGAGGTGGTCCGCACCCACGAGGAGGCCATGGAGGAGGAGAACGAGGCCGAGGAAGAAGAGGGCGACGGCGAGGAAGAGGGGTACGAGGACGAGTACGACGAGGACGAGTACGAGGACGAAGAGGCCCCGGAGGACGAGGACGAGTTCGAGGACGAAGAGGCCCCGGAGGACGAGGACGAGTTCGAGGACGAAGAGGCCCCGGAGGACGAGGACGAGTTCGAGGACGAAGAGGAAGAAGAGGAGGAGGGCGAGGAGGACGAGGAGGAGAGCTGAGGCTCAGCCCAACTGCCGGAAGAACGCCCGGATGTCGCCCACCAGCGCTTCCGGCTGCTCCATCGCCGCGAAGTGACCGCCCCGCTCGAACTCCGTCCAGCGCACGATGTTGTCCGTCCGCTCCGCGAGGTGCCGCAGCACGAGGAAGTTCTCGCACGGGAACGAGGCGAACGCGGTCGGAGTCCGGGAGGGCTCGGGCGGCAGGCCGTGAGGGGCGGTGTGCGCGCGCTCGTAGTAGATGCGCGCGGAGGAACCCGCCGTGCCGGTCAGCCAGTACAGCATCACGTCGGTCAGCAGATGGTCGCGGTCGACGGCGTCCTCCGGCCGGTCGGTCGAGTCCGTCCACTCCTTGAACTTCTCCACGATCCAGGCCAGTTGCCCGACAGGTGAATCGGTGAGCGCGTAGGCGAGGGTCTGCGGGCGGGTGGACTGGATGTCGGCGTACCCCTGCTTCTCGCGCGTCCACTCCTTCATCCGCTCCCAGGACGCGAAGGTGCGCGCACGCTCGGCCGGGCTCAGCGCGGCGAGTTCCTCCCCGGTCGGCTCGGCCGTCGCACCGGCGCCGGGGATCAGGTTCAGGTGGACGCCGACGACCCGCTCGGGGTGGAGGCGGCCCAGCTCGCGGGCGACCGCCGCGCCCCAGTCCCCGCCCTGGGTGCCGTACCGCCCGTAGCCCAGGCGGTCCATGAGTTCCGCGAACGCCGCCGCTGTCCGGCGGTGCTCCCAGCCGGGCTCACTCGTCGGGCCGGAGAAGCCGAAGCCGGGAATGCTCGGCAGCACCAGATGGAAGGCGTCGGCCGGGTCGCCGCCGTGCGCGCGGGGGTCGGTGAGCGGGCCGGCGATCCGCTCGAACTCCGCGAACGAGCCGGGCCAGCCGTGCGTGACGATCAGCGGGGTGGCGCCGGGCTCGGGGGAGCGGACGTGTGCGAAGTGGATGTTCGCGCCGTCGATCGTGGTCGTGAACTGCGGCCACTCGTTCAGCCGGGCCTCCGCCGCCCGCCAGTCGTACTCGTGCCGCCAGTAGTGCGCCAGTTCGCGCAGGTAGTCGCGCGGCACGCCGCGCTCCCAGCCGGTACCGGGCAGCTCGTCCGGCCAGCGGGTGAGATCGAGGCGCAGGCGCAGGTCCGCCAGCTCGCTCTCCGGGACGGCGATACGGAACGGTCGGACACCCGCGTCCGGTGAAGTGGTCATAGCGGCGCAGCCTAGGCGTCGGGGCCGGTGCGGCCCGCATCATTTCCGCCGGGCCCGGCCCCCGCCCCCTGGGCCGAACGGCTCACGCCCGGTGCGGTTCATCCGGTGCCGGGTACGTGCCCTGCATGGACAGCTCCGATGTGGAACCGGCGTTGCAGGAGGCGCTGGACCGGCTCACGCTGCTGGACCAGACCGCCGCCGTCCTCGCGAGCACGCTCGACGCGGACGAGGGGATGCGCCGCGTGTGCCGGGTGCTGGTGCCGGCGCTGGCCGACTGGTGCGTGGGCGACCTCATGGACGAGGACGGCCGCGTGGAGCGCGTCTGCGTCACGCACCGGGACCCGGGCACGGCACTGGTCGGCATGACCGGCCTGCTGCCCGGAGTGGGGGAGGACGCCGACGACCCGTGGTCGCGGGTGCTGCGCGGTACCGGCGCGCTGCTGCTGTCGGCCGGTCAGTTCGCGTCGGAGCGGGAGACCACCGACCCCTTCCACGCCCTGAACAGCGAGCTGTTCCGGCGCCTGGGCGGCGCCTCGGGCATCGTCGCGCCGCTCAGGGCCCGGCGGCGGGCGCTCGGCGCGCTGACCCTCGTCCGCGACGCCGACCGGCCCCCGTTCGAGGAGCGGGACCTCGCGCTGGTGGAGGGGCTGGCCCGCCGGGTGGGACTCGCGGTCGACAACGCCCGGCTGCACGCCGAGGTGCAGACCATCGCCGAGCGGATGCAGCGCTCCCTGCTGCCCCGCCTGCCGGTCATCGACGGCCTGCGCATCGCCGCCCGCTACACTCCCGCCACCTCGTCCGCCCAGGTGGGCGGGGACTGGTACGACAGCTTCGTGCTGCCCCAGGGGGACACCGCGCTGATCATCGGCGACGTCACCGGGCACGATCTCCAGGCCGCCGTGGCCATGAGCCAGATCCGCAACATGCTGCGCGGTATCGCCTGCGACCGCCAGGAGCCGCCCGGCCGCATCCTGCGCCGTCTGGACCTCGCGATGTCCGTGCTCTCCCCCCACCAGACCGCCACCTGCGTCTACGCCCTGCTCAAGGGCCCGGAGGACGGCCGCTACCAGCTGGACTGGGCCTCCGCCGGGCATCTGCCGCCGCTGCTGGTCACCCCGGCCGGGGACACCACGTATCTGGACGCCGGCCGCGGCATGGTCCTCGGCGTCGACCCCGGCGCCGAACGGGTCGGGGCCGGGGCGGTCCTGCCGCCCGCCGGGACCCTGATCCTCTACACCGACGGCCTGGTCGAACGCCGGGGCGAGTCGCTCGACCACGGCCTCACCCGGCTGCGCCAGCACGCGGCCGCCCTCGTCGACCAGGACCTCGACGTCATGTGCGAGGAACTGCTGGCCGGTCTCGCGCCGGACGCCGAGGACGACGTGGCCCTGATCGCCCTGCGCCTGCCGACTTCCGCTCCGGAGGCGTCGCGGGACGCCTGAGGTGGTAGGAGAAGTACGAAAGGGGATTTTGCCAACGAATTACCTTCGTGATCGAAGGGACCGCGTGATGCCGACCTCCGCGACCATGACCACGACCACGACCACAGCCGGACCCCTGGCCTCCCCGGTCAACTCGCACACCGAATGGGACCCGCTGGAGGAGATCATCGTCGGGCGGCTCGAAGGCGCCACGATCCCCTCCCGGCACCCGGTCGTCTCCTGCAACGTGCCGCGCTGGGGCGCCGCGCTCCAGGGGCTGGCGGCCGGACGCAGATACCCCCGCACGCTGGTCAGGCGGGCGCAGCGCGAACTCGACCGGTTCGTCGACCTGCTGCGCTCCCTCGGCGTCACCGTCACCCGCCCGGACGCCGTCGACCACCGGCGCCCCTTCGCCACCCCGGACTGGCCGGCCAGGGGCTTCTGCAACACCTGCCCCCGGGACAGCATGCTCGTCGTCGGGGACGAGATCATCGAGACGCCGATGGCCTGGCCCTGCCGGTACTTCGAGACCCACTCCTACCGGGGCCTCCTCAAGGACTACTTCCGGCGCGGCGCCCGCTGGACGGCCGCCCCCAGGCCCCAGCTCACCGACGAGCTGTACGAGGACGACTTCCGCGTACCGGGACCCGGCGAGCCCGTGCGGCGCATCCTCACCGAGTTCGAGCCGGTCTTCGACGCGGCGGACTTCGCGCGCGCCGGGTACGACCTCTTCGTGACCCGCAGCAACGTCACCAACGGCATGGGCATCGAGTGGGTGCGCCGCCACCTCGGGCCCCGCTACCGCGTCCACGAGATCGAGAGCCGCTGCCGTACCCCCATGCACATCGACACCACCTTCGTACTGCTCGCGCCGGGCAAGGTGATGGTCAACCCGGAGTACGTCGACGTCGCCCGGCTGCCCGCCGTCCTGAGGTCCTGGGACGTGCTCGTCGCGCCGGAGCCCGACCCGATCCACGACCCCCTGCTGAAGGTCGCCTCGATGTGCGGCAGGTGGCTCAGCATGAACGTGCTGATGCTCGACGAGAAGCGCGTGATCGTGGAGCGCCACCACACCGGCATGCTGCGGGCCCTGGAGCGGTGGGGGTTCGAGCCCGTCCCGTGCGACCTGCTGCACTACGCGCCGTTCGGCGGCTCGTTCCACTGCGCGACGCTCGACGTCCGGCGCCGGGGCGTGGCACGGTCCGTCCTCTCCTGACGGCCCCCGGGGCCCGGTCAGGTGTGCCGGGCGTGCACCGGGCTGTTGGCGACCTCCTCCGGGCACTTGCGGCGCGAGCGCCGCCCCGGCCGGTCGCGCCGCCAGTCGGACGCGGCGAGCGCCAGGGACGCGGCCATGCCCACGAGCGCGGCGGCCAGCGCGGCGACGAGAGCGGTGCGGTAGTCGCCGCCGGTGTCGCCGAGCACCACGTAGAACAGGCCCGGCAGCGCGGCGGTGCCCACCGCGGCCCCGAGCCGCTGCCCCGTCTGGAGCGCGCCCCCGGCCGCGCCGGCCATGCGCACGGGCACGTCACGCAGGGTCATGGTGATGTTGGGGGAGACCACGAAACCGCTGCCGATCCCGCCGAGGAACAGCAGCGGAGCGGCCACCCAGGGCGCGATCCCGAGCGGCGCGAAACGCAGCAGCAGCGCGGTGCCGCCCAGGCCGGCGATCACTCCCGACAGGCCGCACACGGTGAGCACCCGGCCGAATCGTTCCACCAAGCGCCCGGCGAGCACCGCCGCGCTCGCCGAGCCGAGGGCGAAGGCGGTCACGGCCAGGCCCGACCTGAGCGGTGAGTAGCCGAGGCCGTGCTGGTAGAAGAGGGCGAACACCAGCCAGACGCCGCTGAACCCGACGAAGTACAGCGTGCCCACCCCGGCGCCGACCGCGTAGCCGCGCACGGTGGTGAACAGCCGCGGATCGAGCAGCGGCTGCGCCTCACGGGCGACCAGGCGCCGCTGCCACAGCGCGAAGGCCGTGAGCAGCACGACCGCGGCCGGGAACAGCCACCACAGCCGCCCGATCCCGCCGGAGTCCGCCTGGACCAGCGGGTACATCAGCGCCAGCACCCCGGTCCCGAGCAGCAGCACGCCCGCCACGTCCACGCGTCCCCGCCCCGACCGCTCGACGCGGGGCAGCAGGCGGCGGCCCAGCAGCACCGCGAGGAGGCCGATGGGGACGTTGACGTAGAAGATCCACCGCCAGCCCTGCTCGCCGGAGGCCAGGGCGAGGATCGTGCCGCCGGTGATGGGGCCGACGGCGGAGGAGATGCCCACGGTGGCACCGAAGAAGCCGAAGGCACGGCCGCGTTCCGCGCCCCGGAACATCTGCTGGATCAACGCCGAGTTCTGCGGCGCCATGAACCCGGCCGCCAGTCCCTGGCAGAGCCGGGCGAGCACGAGGGCGGTGATGTCCGGGGCCGCGCCGCAGGCCGCGCTGAAGATCACGAACCCGCTGAGCGCCAGCAGGAAGATGCGGCGCCGGTCCAGCGCGTCGCCCAGGCGCCCGGCGGTGACCAGGGCGAGCGCGAAGGTCAGCGCGTACCCGGACACCACCCACTGCACCTCGGCCGGGGTGGCGTGCAGATCCCGCTGGACGGTCGGCAGCGCCACCGCGACGATCGTCACGTCCAGCAGACTCATGAACCCGGCGACCAGGGTCACCCACAGGGCCCGCCAGCGGCGGGGGTCCGGCTCGTACCCGTCCTCGGAGGCGGCCGGGCCACCGCCCGACGCCGACGCCGACGCAGTCACCAGTACTCCTCTCGCCGGGGACACGGCACCGCGCGGTCGAGTTCCCCGGCAGGCCGCCCGGCACTCGTACGGCCCCATTTCGATCACCCTCGGTAGCAGGGCGGCCGCACAGTGAAGAGGATCGTTTGAGCGGGCGAAGACGGTGCAGGTGTTCTGCTTGGACATGTGTACGGCGAAAGGAACACCCATGGCGGCCCTCGACAACGAAGATCAGGTGGACCCCGTCGCGGTCAGACGCCACCGGGTGCTGTTCCGTGCGATCGAGCGGCGGCGCAACCCCAGGCTGCGCCGCAGCGACATCACGGTGACGGACCAGGCCGCCGTGCGGCGCGCGACCAAGGCCGCCGCGCTCGGCAACGCCATGGAGTGGTACGACTTCGGCATCTACAGCTACCTCGCCGCCACCCTCGGCCGGGTCTTCTTCCCCTCGGGGAACGCCACCGTCCAGCTGCTCAGCTCCTTCGCCACCTTCGCCGTCGCCTTCCTGGTGCGTCCGCTCGGCGGCATGGTCTTCGGGCCGCTCGGCGACAAGATCGGCCGCAAGCGCGTCCTGTCCATGACCATGATCATGATGGCGGTGGGCACCTTCGCCATCGGGCTGATCCCCTCGCACGCCGCGATCGGCCTGTGGGCCCCGGCCCTGCTGATCTTCTTCCGGCTGGTCCAGGGCTTCTCGACCGGCGGTGAGTACGGCGGCGCCTCCACCTTCATCGCGGAGTACGCCCCGGACAAGCGGCGCGGGTTCTTCGGCAGCTTCCTGGAGTTCGGCACGCTCGCCGGTTACGTCGGGGCCTCCGGCCTGGTCGTGATCCTGAGCACCGTTTTCAGCGACGAGCAGATGCTGCACTGGGGCTGGCGCATCCCCTTCCTGGTCGCCGCCCCGCTCGGCCTCATCGGCCTCTACCTGCGGCTCAAGCTCGACGAGACGCCCGCCTTCCAGAAGCTGGAGGGCGGCCACGTCCACGCGAGCGAGGCCGCCGACGCGGTGGAGACCTCCGCCACCGCCGACCTGGGCAAGATCTTCACCCGGCACTGGCGGCCGCTGGTGCTGTGCCTCGCGCTCGTCGCGGCGTACAACATCACCGACTACATGCTGCTGTCGTACATGCCGACCTACCTGTCGGACGAGCTGGGCTACCCCACCAACCACGGGCTGCTGATCCTGCTGCTGGTGATGGTGCTCCAGATGTGCGTCATCAGCCAGGTCGGCCGGCTCTCGGACCGCTTCGGGCGCAAGCCGCTGCTGATGGCCGGGATGCTGGGCTTCCTCTTCCTGTCCGTGCCGGCCTTCCTGCTCATCCGGCAGGGCAGTGTCGTCCTCATCGCGGTCGGCCTGCTCATGCTGGGGCTCTCCCTGGTGGCGATGCTCGGCACGATGTCGGCGGCGCTCCCGGCGATCTTCCCGACGCAGGTGCGCTACGGCTCCCTCTCGGTGGCCTACAACCTCGCCACCTCGATCTTCGGCGGCACGACCCCGCTGGTGATCACCTACCTGATCAGCGTCTTCCACACCAACCTGATGCCCGCCTACTACGCCACCGCGGCCGCGGTCGTCGGTGTCGTCGCGGTGCTGTGCATGAAGGAGACGGCGAACAAGCCGCTCGCGGGCTCGCCGCCCGCCGTGGAGACGGAGAAGGAGGCCGCGGAGATCGTCCAGGCGCAGGTCCCCTCGCCGAAGTTCTGACCCGCGCTGCCGTCCGTACGGCACGACGCCCCCGGCCTTCTGGGCACGGGGGCGTCGTCGTCCGGGGCCGGGACGCTACGGCTTGATGCCCACCGCGGTCCACAGGCTGACCTCGGCGTCGGTGGCGGCCGGTTCGCCGTCCGGGCGCCAGCGGTGACCCACCGAGACGCCGGGCTCCAGCAGCTCCAGCCCGTCGAAGAAGCGCGCCACGTCGGCCCGGGAGCGGAACTGCACCGGGGTCCCGGCGTTGTTGTAGATGTCCGTGACCTTCTGCCAGGTGGGCCCGTCGAAGTCGGGCGTGCAGTGGCTCAGGGCGAGCGCGCTGCCCGAGGGGAGCACGTCCAGCAGCCGGGAGACGATGCCGTACGGGTCCCGGTCGTCCGGCACGAAGTGCATCAGCGCGTTCAGGGACAGCGCCACCGGCCGCTTCATGTCCAGGACGTCGGTCAGCTCGGGGGCGTCCAGCAGCGACTGCGGGTCGTTGACGTCCGCCTCTATGTAGGCGGTACGGCCCTCTGCGGTGCTGCGCATCAGGCGCTCGGCGTACTTGAGGACGAGCGGGTCGTTGTCCGCGTACACCACCCGCGCGTCGGTGACCACGGACTGGGCCACCTGGTGCAGGTTCGGCTCGGTGGGGATGCCGGTGCCGATGTCCAGCCACTGCCGGATGCCGTGCTCCCGCGCGAGCACCCGGGTGGCGCGGTGCATGAACGCGCGGTTCTCACGGGCGCACACGAAGATGCCGGGATAGGCCGACGCCACGGCCTCGGCGGCGTGCTTGTCCGCCTCGAAGTGGTCCTTGCCGCCCAGGTAGTAGTCGTACATGCGGGCGGAGTGGGGCCTGCTGGTGTCGATGTCCCGCGCCGTGTGTGAGTTGGTCATCCTGTCCCTCTTCGGTGTGTGCGTGGGGGGAGAAGTCAGCCGGTGGTCAGATGGTCGGCGAGGCCCCGCTTGACCCCCGCGACGAACGCGGTGATCTCCTCCGGGGTGTAGATCAGCGCGGGTCCGGCGGGGTCGGTCGACTGGCGCAGCGCCACCCGCCCGTCGGCGAGCCGCTTGGTCTGCACGCACTGGCCGCCGTTGGGCCCGCTCCACGGCGACTCCCATCCCTGCTCACCGAGGTCGGAGGCGGGCATCCCGTTGTAGGCGCGGCCGCGGTCGTCGATGGCTGTCATGAGTACTCCTTGCGCATGCGGTTCAACAGCGCCCTGCTCTGCGCGTCGGAGGACAGCAGGGACATGCGGTTGTGCGCCTCCAGATGGGCGACGACGTCGGAGCGCTGGTCCAGGTACATCGCGCCGGAGAGGATCTCGCTGTAGACGATGTCCGGCAGCTCGGGCTCCGCGAACCGGAAGTACGTGAACGGCGCGCACGCGCCCACGTGGGCCCCGGCGGTGAACGGGACGACGTCGACGCTCACATGCCCCAGCTCCGAGACCTCCAGCAGCCGTTCGATCTGCTCGCGCATCACCTCGGGGCCGCCCACCGCCCGGTGCAGGACGGCCTCCTCCATCACGACCCACAGCGTGGGCGAGTCGGCGCGCTCCAGCAGGGCCTGGCGGCGCAGCCGCAGGTCCACGCGGCGCTCCAACTCCTCGTCGCCCTCGTTCGGGAAACCGCCGCTCAGCACGGCACGCGCGTACGCGCGGGTCTGGAGCAGTCCCGTCACGTAGTGCGGCTCGTAGGTGCGCAGGGTCCTCGCCCCGGTCTCCAGGCTCACGTACGCGCTGAACCAGCCCGGCACCACGTCACGGTAGGCGTGCCACCAGCCGGGCTCGTTGGCGCGCTCGGCGAAGGCGACGAACTCGTCCCGCTCCTGCCGGCCGGCGCCGTACGTGTCGAGCAGCTTCTCGACGTAGAGGGGCTTGAGAGCCACCTCGGCCTTCTCCAGCCGGCGGATGGTCAGGGCGGTGACCCTGAGCGCCCGCGCCGCGTCCTCCAGCGACACACCCGCTTCCAGGCGCCGCTCCTGCAGCCTGCGGCCCAGGACCATGCGCAGCACGGTCGGGGCGCTGCCGGTGCTGCCCGCGCTCGAACGGCCTTCACTCACGCCCTACCTCCTGATGGGCTGTCACTCCTGCAAGTGTGACAGGGAGTTGGTGAATCAACCAGACGGATAGCGGCTCTCTGTAATTATCAGGGAGTTGGTTGCAGCCTGAACTCGGTTGCGAGCATAGTTACTTGAGTGACCGCCTCACGGAAGGCAAGCATCGTGCCCCCCACCACGACCTCGTCACCCGACCTGTTGGACGTCGCCGACCCCGACCTCACGCACTGGATCACGCTGCGCTCGCACCATTCCAGCGTCAGGATCGCCCGCCGCTCCATGAGGGACCGGCTCAGCGGGTGGCGGCTGCCCTCCGGACTGCGCGCGGACGCCGTGCTGCTCGTGTCCGAACTCGCCACCAACGCCGTCCTGCACACCTGCAGCGTGCGCATCCTGTGCGGCATCGGCCTCGTCGGCTCCGGCCGGCTGCGCATCGAGGTGCACGACCACGACTACTCCGGCCGCGGCCTGTCCCGGCGGGACGCCGGCCCCGACGACGAAGGGGGGCGCGGGTTACTGCTCGTCGAGCAGTTCGCCGACTCCTGGGGTGTCGACCGGTCCCGGCTCACCAGCGGCAACGCGGTGTGGGCGACCCTGAGCCCATGACGCCGGTCAGCCCTCGGCGGGCGTCAGTTCGGCCAGCAGCAGGGTGCGGTCGTCGGCCGCGCCGGCGCCGGACGGCGTGTCCAGCAGACGCGCGCACAGCGCGTCCAGGCCGGTGCCGGGGCCGGTGGCGGCCGCGGCGTCCAGCGAGGCCGCCAGCCGGGATATCTGGTGGTCGATGTCGGCGTCGCGGGACTCGACCAGGCCGTCGCTGTAGAGCACCAGCAGCGCCGGCTCCTCGATGGTGAACACCGTCGCGTCGTAGTGGCCCGTACCGAGTCCCAGCGGAAGCCCGGGCCCGGTCAGGGCGAGCGGGGCGGTCCGCCCGTCCGGGCCGCGCAGCAGCGGCGGAGGATGACCGGCGCTCACCACGGTGCAGGTGTGCTCCCCGGGCGACCACTCGGCGTACACGCAGGTGGCGAAGGAGGCACCCGGCGTGTCGCTGGCGAGCGCGTCCAGCCGCCGCACCAGGTCGACCGCCGGTATGTCGAACCCGGCGAAGGCCCTGATGGCGGTGCGTAGTTGGAGCATGGCGACGGCCGACTCCGGGCCGTGACCCATGGCGTCGCCCACCACCAGGCCCACCCGGCCGCCGGGCCGCCGCAGCACGTCGTACCAGTCGCCGCCGATCAGCGTGTCCCGCCCGGCGGGCAGTGAGCCGTGGGCGACCCGGCAGCCCTCCACGCCCTGGAGCGTGCCCGACGGCAGGCTGCCCCGGATGGCCAGGGTGGTGCGCCGCTCGTGCTCGTAGCGGCGGGCGTTGTCCAGCGCCACCGAGGCCCGCGCGGCCAGCGCCTCCACCGCGGCCACCTCGGCGGGGCCGAACGGCGCCCGGTCCGGGCCGCGGGTGCACGCCACGAAGCCGAGCGTGGTGCCGCCCAGCCGCAGCGGCACGACGAGGAAGGAGGCCGCCCGCAGCAGCTCGCCCACACGCGCGTCCCCGCTGCCGGAGGCGATGAGCCGCGCGGAGGTGTGCGGGTCCACCGAGTCGAGCAACTGCGCCTGCCCGGAGGCCATCGCGCGGGCGTAGGGCGTCTCGCGGGGGAAGACGATCACCTCGCCGACCGGCAGCAGCTTCTCCCAGTCCTCGCGCGCGTCCGCGCCCACCCGCAGCGCCAGCCGGTGCGCCTCGATGCGCGGCGGGTTGGCCGTCGCGCGGGCGAACTCGCCCCGGCGCCAGCGCTCCAGCAGGTACACCGACGCCGCGTCGGCGAAGGCGGGCGTCAGCGCGTGGGTGAACTGGCTGCCGGTCAGGGGCAGATCGAGCGCGGAGCCGAGGGCGTCGGCGGCGGGGGAGAGGAGCGGCCGGCGCGGCGAGGGCCGGGCGGGGGGTGGATCGTCGATACGGCCGCGCGGGTCGTTCCGCAGAGTCGTGCCTTTCCGGGCTGGAGGCGTGAGCCGTGCGGCGGGAGTGAAGGGTGCCGCCCATCGGTCCGTGAAATTATATGATGATCCATCAAGTGAGGTGCATGAGACGGGAGTTGTGATGTCCGACAGTGCGATCGCGGGTCTCGGAGCGGAGCCCGACAAGGCGAGCGTGGCCAGGATGTACGACGCCATGCTGGGCGGGCAGCACAACTTCGCCATAGACCGCGAGGCGGTGGCCGCCTTCACCGCCATCGACCCCCAGGTGCGCACCCTGGCCCGCGCCAACCGGGACTTCCTCGGCCGCGCCGTGCGCTTCCTGATGGACTCGGGGGTCCGGCAGTTCATCGACCTCGGCTCGGGCATCCCCACCCAGGGCAACGTCCACGAGGTGGCGCAGGCGGCCGACCCGGACGCCCGGGTGGTGTACGTCGACAACGACCCCGTGGCCGTGGCGCACAGCGCGTCCCTGCTCGCGGACAACCCGCACGCCGACATCATCGACGGCGACATCCGCAGGCCCGCCGACATCCTCAACTCGCCGAGACTGCGCAAGCTGATCGACTTCGACCGGCCCGTCGCCGTACTGATGATCACGATCCTGCACTTCATCACCCCCGAGGAGGACCCCGGCGGCATCGTGCGCGCCTTCCGCGACGCGCTGCCCGCCGGAAGCTGGCTGGCCATGTCCCACGCGACCAACCAGGACCGCCCCGACACGGCCGCCGCCGTCGGACAGCTCTACCGGTCACGCGCCACCTCCCCGGTGACCGCCCGCTCCCACGACGAGATCCTCGGCCTCTTCGACGGCTTCGAGCTCACCGGGCCCGGCCTGGTCCACGTCCCGCTGTGGCGCCCGGACCCGGCGAACCCGGTGCCGGACAACCCGACGGAGTACTGGGTGTACGCGGGCGTCGGCCGCACCCCGGCCGAGTAGCCGGCCGCGGGGATTGACCCCGCGGCGCCCGGGCACCCGGAGGCCAGGGACGGCGGACGTGCCGCCGTCCGGCCGGTGGCAGGGAGCGAGCCGTACAGATGAGCGCGAGAACGACGTCGGCGCGGGACGGGCGCGGCGGGGCCCCGACCCCGCCCCTGCGGCCCGGCGGCTACGACCCGGCCGACTACGCGGAGACCGTGGCGCGCGCCGCCGAGGCGGCCGGGATCTCGCCGGTGCTGCTGATGACCGTGCTGCACAACGAGGCGTACAAACCGCACCACCCGCTGCTCGAACGGCTCTGGCAGTGGTGGAAGCCCGGCGCGTCCTTCGGCGTGGCCAACATGCACCGGGCGGCCTTCGAGTCGGTCCGGCGCGAGCACGGCCTTTCCGGGCGGTGGCAGGACCTGCGGGACGACCCCGCGTTCGCCCTCCGCGTGGCGGCCCTGCACCTCGGCGACCTCGACCGGGTCCTGCCCCGGCGCCACGTGCGCCGCTACACCCGCGACGAACTCCTCGCCCTCGGCTACAACGCGGGGGAGCGGAACATGCGGGCCTTCGCGCGCGGTGTGCCCCCGGGGCCCATGGCACGGTCCTACCTGCGGCGCTTCCGCGCCCGCCGGAGCCGGGCCGCGCGCGCCCTGGCGCGGGGCGGCCGGCCGGACGGCACGGACGCGGCGGCCGGCTGAGCCTCGGCGCCCGCACACCGGTCCCGGGCCACCGGATGCAGCCGGCCGGTTTCTGGGTGACGGTAGTCGCAGTGCCCCGGCCGGAACGCCCTTACGGCGCCGGCCGCACCGGCCGCTCCCTTCGGCCGGGCGGCGGGGCACCTCACGTCGGACGACGAGGAGGAACCGTGGCTACTTCCGATCACCAGCACGAGGGTCCCGCGGACGGCGGCGCGGCCGGCGAGCCCGGCGTCCACGACGGCGGCGCCGACGGCAGCGCGGAAGGACCCGCGGACGGCGGCGCGGCCGGGACACCGGGCGTCCACGACGGAGGTGCCGACGGTGGCGCGGACAGCGGAGCCGACAGCGGGGCCGAGGGTCCCGCGGACGGTGGCGCGGCCGGGACACCGGGCGTCCACGACGGCGGTGCCGACGGCGGCGCGGACCACGGGGCGGACCACGGCGCCGAGGGTCCGGCCGACGGCGGCGCGGCCGGTGAGCCCGGCGTCCACGACGGCGGCGCGGACGGCGGCGCCGGTAACGGCTCTTGACCGGCGATGGCACCGGCACCCGGAATCCCGGGCCCGCCACGGGTACCGGGATTCTGGAGGGCCGCCTGACCGGTCTGAGCCCCGGCGACTTCGCCCGGGACGTCTGGTCGCGCACCGCCCTCCTCACCCGCGGCGCGGGCGACTTCTCCGACGTCCTCGACGCCGGCGCCGTCGACGAACTCCTCTCCCGCCGGGGGCTGCGCACCCCGTTCCTGCGCGTCGCCCGGGACGGCAACGTGCTCCCGGAGACCTCCTACACCTCGTCCGGCGGCGTCGGCGCGACCGTGTCCGACCAGCTCGACGACACCGCCCTCATGCGGCTGTTCGCGGACGGCGCCACGCTCGTCCTCCAGGCCCTCCAGCGCACCTGGGCTCCCGTCGGGGACCTGTGCGCCCAGCTGAGCGCGGAACTGGGGCACCCGGTGCAGGCCAATGCCTATGTCACCCCGCCGCAGAGCCAGGGCTTCGACGACCACTACGACGTCCACGACGTCTTCGTCGTCCAGATCCAGGGCGCCAAACGCTGGCTCGTACGCGAACCGGTCCACCCGGACCCGCTCAGGGACCAGCCCTGGACCGGGCACCGCGAGGCCGTCGCCGAGGCCGCGCGGGGACCCGCGTACATCGACACCGTGCTGGAGCCCGGGGACGTCCTCTACCTGCCGCGCGGCTGGCTGCACGCCGCCCGCGCCAAGGGCGAGGTCTCCGTCCACCTGACCCTCGGCATCCACGTCTGGACCCGCTACGCGCTGGCCGAACAGCTCGCCGAGGCCGCCCTGGCCGGGCTGCGCGAGGACCCGTGGGCCCGCGCCTCGCTGCCGTTGGGTGCCGACGCCGCGGCCCACGCTGTGGACGCCGTCCGGGAACGCCTCGCCGCGGCCGTCGCGGAATGCGACGCGGCGCCCGGCCTCCACCGCACCCGGCGCGGCCAGGGCCGCCCGGCCCCGCTCGGGCCGCTGGCCCAGCTCGCCGCCCTCGACGCGCTCGGCCCCGGCTCGCCCGTGCGGCTGCGCGACGCGCTGGAAGCCCGCCTGGAGGGAGCGCGCCTGACGACCCGCGTCGGCCGGCTCGACCTCCCCGCCGCCGACCTGCCGGCGGTGACCCGCCTGCTGGACGGCGACGTCCGTACCGCCGCCGACCTGGGCCTCGACCTCGCCCGGAGACTGCTCCGCGCGGGCGTGCTGGTGCCCGCCCGAACGTAGCGGCCGCCCGGTGACGACCCCGGACCGCTTCTTCTGCGCCGACGCCGCCCGGATGCGCGGCGACCCGCTCGCGGGCACGGCGCCGCGCGGCGCCGTCTGGGTGCTGATCGAGTACCGGGGCGCCTGGCCGTCCAACGGCTACGACGGCATCGCCCTCGACCCGGAGACCAAGGCCCGCGTCTGGTCCGCCGCCCACGAGGTACGGGCCCGGATCTTCCTGATCAGGCGCCTCGTCCGGCCCAGACCCGAGGGGCCCGGCCGGTGGGCCGTACTGCACTACGAGCCCGCGGGCGCCTACCGCCAGCGCTGGGGCACCTGGAGCCGCGACCAGGACCTCCTGGAGATCGCCGAGGCGCTCCGGACACCCGGTCACCTCGACCTCCCGCCCGTCGTCCTGGTCTGCGCCCACGGCCAGCACGACATCTGCTGCGCCGTGCGCGGCCGGCCCGTGGCGCGGGTGCTCGGCGAACGCTGGCCGAACCTCGTGTGGGAGTGCACCCACGTGGGCGGGGACCGGTTCGCCGCCAACGTCGTCGTCGTGCCCGACGGCGTCTACTACGGGCGTCTCGACCCCGCGTCGGCCGTGGAGGCGGTCGAGGAGCACCTGGCCGGCCGCATCCCCCCGGACCACCTGCGCGGGTACACCGACCTCGCCCCGCCCCAGCAGGTCGCCGTCGCCGCCCTGCTGGCACGCTTCGGCCCGGCCGGACGCCACGCCTACACGGTCACCGCCACCGCCCGCGACGGCGACGACTGGCGGCTCCGCGTCGAACTCCACGCGCCCCGGCCCACCGCCTTCGACATCGAGGTGCACGCGCACCGCACCGGCCCGTACCGGCTGACCTGCCAGGGCCCCGTGCCCGGTCCCGCCGTCGCCTACGAGGTGCGGTCCATCAGCTCCGCTTGACTTCGAGGTCGCCCGTCCGGCCGAACACGACGCACACCGCGACACCGCGTTCTCGGTGGTCGGCGACGGGATCACCACCTCCGAGAAAGAAAGGTGACGCGGACTGTCACCTTTGGCGTGCACCGTGGAGACATGACCACAGACCCCACCAGGCCACTGTCCGGACGCGTCGCCCTCGTCGCCGGAGCGACCCGCGGCGCCGGCCGGGCGCTGGCCGTCGAGCTCGGCCGGGCCGGCGCCACCGTGTACGTCACCGGACGCACCACCCGCGAGCGGGCCAGCGAAGTCGGCCGGAGCACCGAGACCATCGAGGAGACGGCCGAGCTGGTCACGGCGGCCGGGGGCACCGGGACCGCCGTGCCCACCGACCACCTGGACCCCGACCAGGTACGGGCGCTCACCGCGCGGATCGACCGCGAGCACGGGCGGCTCGACATCCTCGTCAACGACCTCTGGGGCGGCGAACACCTGCTGGTCGGTTCCGTCTTCGGCAAGAAGAGCTGGGAGACCCCCCTCGACGACGGGCTGCGCATCCTGGAACTCGGGGTGCGCTCGCACGTCATCACCGCCGCCCTCGCCCTCCCGCTGCTCATCCGCTCCGACGCCCCGCTGCACGTGGAGGTGACCGACGGCACGGCGGTGTTCAACCGCCGGTACCGCGAGAACCTGTACTACGACCTCGCCAAGAACGCCCCCATCCGCATCGCCTTCGGCCTGGGCGAGGAACTCGCGGAGTACGGCGGCACCGCCGTCGCCGTCACACCTGGCTTCCTGCGCTCGGAGCAGATGCTCGCCCACTTCGGCGTCACCGAGGAGAACTGGCGCGACGCCGCCCTCCAGGAGCCCGACTTCGCCACCGCCGAGTCGCCCGCCTACCTCGCCCGGGGCGTCGCCGCGCTCGCCGCCGACCCCGGCCGCGCCGCCCGCTGGAACGGCAGGTCCACCTCCAGCGCGGAACTCGCCCGGACCTACGGCCTGACGGACGTGGACGGCAGCCGGCCGGACGCCTGGGCCTACTTCGAGGAGGTCAAGTCCGGCGGCAAGGAGGGCACGCCCGACGACTACCGCTGACCGCTCGCGCCGTACAGCGCGGCCAGGACCGCCGCGTGCTCGCGGAAGCGGGCGCGCAGGCTCTCGGGGGCCAGCACCTCCACGTCGGCGCCCAGCTCGCCGAGCCGGGCGAACGCGACCTCCTCCGACTCCACGGCCAGTTCGAGCGTGACCCGGCCCGCGCGGTCCGGGGCGCTCGCGGACGCCAGCGCCCCGGCGAGCCCGGCCGGGTCGGCCACGGCCGGCAGGCGGACCATCCCGCGCTCGGTCAGGCGCAGGGTGGCCGTCGACCGCAGCAGTGTCCGGGCGAACTCGGCGGCGTTGGCCCGCCAGTACCCGGCCAGGTCGAAGGCGGGATCGCGGACGAAGGCCCCGTCCCCGGCGGGGGAGAGGGCCGTCACCCGGTCGACGCGGTACGTGCGCCAGTCCCCGTCCCGCCCGGCCGGCACCCGGCCCACGACGTACCAGACACCCGCCTTGAGGACCAGCCCGTACGGCTCCAGCAGCCGGGTCACCGTGTCGTCCCGGCCCGGCCGGGCGTAGGTGAGCGCGACCGGACGGTCGGCCCACACGGCACGGGCCAGCTCCGGCAGCAGCTCCGGTGCCGACGGCTCCCGGAACCAGGCCGGGGCGTCCAGGTGGAAACGGCGTACCGAGGACTCGGCCGCCGCGCGCAGCGAGGGGAGCAGGGTGGCGGACAGCTTCAGCCGGGCGGTGTCCGCCGCGTCCGACAGCCCGAGATCGCGCAGGGCGGAGGGCAGACCGGAGAGGTACAGCGTCTCGGCCTCGGTGGGGTGCAGCGTGGTGAGCCGGGTCCGGTGCCCCGGCGCCAGGTGATAGCCGCCCGCCCGGCCGCGCTCGGCCCGGATCGGCACGCCCGCCTCCTGGAGCGCCTGCGCGTCGCGGATCACCGTACGCCGGGAGACCTCCAGCTCACGGGCGAGGGCGTCGGCGGTCAGGCCGGGGCTGGACTGGACGAGAAGCGCCATGCGGATCAGACGGGCGGCACGCATGGCTCAAGCATCGTGCACCGGCCGGGCGGGCGCCCCGGCGGGGACGCCCGCCCACGCTCGCCCACGCCCGCCCACGCTAGGACCGCGCGAAGTCCCGCGGCCGGAACTTCCGCTCCTTCAGGTGCTGTTCGATGTCCTCCAGGCTGCGCCCGGTCAGCTCGGGCATCTTCCGCCACACGAACAGCCAGGCGGCGACGTTGAAGAGGGCGTAGATCCAGAAGACCTGGCCGACCCCGAACGCGCTGATCATGGTCAGCAGGGTCAGGGTGATCAGGAGGTTGGTGCTCCACAGGGTGGCCGACTGCACGCTGGTCGCCGCCGAGCGGACCGAGAGCGGATGGATCTCGGAGCCGGTGAGCCAGCCCATCAGCTGCAGTCCGCCGGCGTTGAAGAACATGAAGGCCAGCAGGCAGGCCACGATGGCCGGGACGTAGGCGCGCGTGGCGTGGCCGGTGACGAAGAGGGCGCCGAGGGCGAAGAGGCTGACGGCCGCGCCGGGCACCATGACGAGGGTGAGCCTGCGGCGGCCGACCTTGTCCACGATCCACAGCCCGACGATCATCATCACCAGGTAGACCCCGCCGAGCGCCACGCTGATCCGCAGCGCGTCGGTCTGGGGGAAGCCGTTGTCGGTGAGGATGGTCGGCGCGTAGTAGATGATCATCTCGATGCCGGAGAGCTGGGTGAAGGCCGCGATGCCGCAGCCGACGACCAGCGCCGGACGCACCCATGACCGGCGCAGCCCGCGCCAGCCCCGCTCGCCGCGGTCGGTGTCCTCCTGCCGCCGGGCCAGGCCGGTGATCTCGTCCAGCTCGCCCTGGATGTCGTAGCCCTCGGGCCGCACCTCTTCGAGGACCTTGCGGGCCTCGTCCGTCCGGCCCTCGCGCAGGATGAGCCAGCGGGGGCTCTCGGGCAGCCGCAGCTGGCCCAGGAGCATCAGCACGGCCGGGACGGCGGCCGCGCCGATCGACACCCGCCAGGACACGGCCTCGCTCGCGCCGACGACCGTGGCGACGACGATGCCGACGCCGATGGCGAGCTGGAAACAGAGCACGAGCCGCCCGCGGATCGCCATGGGGGCCAGTTCGGCGACGTACATGGGCACCGCCTGGGTGGCGCCGCCGACCGCGAAGCCCAGCAGGACGCGCGCGAGCGCCAGACCGACCGCGCTGGGTGCGAACGCGCAGGCGAGGCTGCCGACGACGAAGACCCCGCAGATCAGCAGGATGGTGCGGTGCCGTCCGAAGCGCTCGCACAGGCGGCTGCACACCAGGGAGCCGATGACGGCGCCGAGCAGGATGCCCGCCGCGATCGTCTCCTTCATGGCGCCGCCGATGCGGAACTCGTCGGAGATCTGGAGGAGTGCGCCGGAGATGATGCCGGTGTCGTAGCCGTACAGCAGGCCGCTGATCGCGGACACCACGGCCGCCATCAGCATGTGCCCGCTCAGGCCCTTCGGCCGGCTCCCCGCCCCGCCCTCGCCCGTCCCGGCCGGCGGGGCGTTCTCCCCGGCCGTCCCTCTTCCGTGCTCCCCGCTCCGCTCGCGGCTCTGGACGCTCTGCACTGACACCGTGATCCGTTCCTTCGAGTCCGGGTCTCTCGCCGCCCGGACTCGAGAACGTCTGCCCTGATGAGAGCGGGTGATGCCATCGATTCGGGGCCCTGGGCCGAAGAAGGGCGGACTCTATCATCCGATGACGTTGAGTGTTTGTTCGGACACGGAATGTTGTCAGATGTCAAATGGTGAGGGATGCTCGGGGTATGTCCTCCCAGCATCAGCACGACGGGGACGGTCCTGGAGTGTCCGCTTCCGTCCAGCGGGGCTCGGTGTGGGTGATGGAGTTGCGCGGGGAACTCGACGTAGCGTTCATCGGCCGTGTCGAGCGCGCTACGGCCGAGGTCCTGCGACGTTTCCCCGGCCCGCTCGTGTACGACCTCCGGCACCTCGGCTTCGCCGACTCCCTCCTCCTCAACCACCTCCTGGCCACCAGACGGCAGCGCCCGGTGGGGCTGGTCGGCGTCAACCCGTTCGTGGCCCGCATGCTGTCGGTGACCGGCACGGCCGAGGCGCTGCCCACCTTCCCCAGCCCCGAGGCGGCCGAGGCCGCGCTCGTCCCGCGCCAGAGCAGGCGCGGCACGTCCGCGCCCTATGCGCAGGGCTGCCGTTGCCTGGACGGCCGGCACCGGCAGAACTGACAGGCGACGTCCGGGGGTTGGGGTTCAGCCCCCGGAGCCGCCAGAGGCCCCGGAGGCCCCCGAGCGGCAGGGTGCCGTCTCCGGCAGGCGCCAGGTGCACAGGGCGCTGGCCAGGCCGGCCGCCGCCATGTACGCGGCCAGGTACCAGGGCCGGTCGCCGCCCGCGTCGACCAGGAGCGTGGCGACGAAGGGCGAGGTCCCGGCGAAGATCACGCCGTTGATCTCGCGCACGAACACCAGCCCGCTGTACCGGACCTCGGTGGGCAGCGACTCGGCGTAGAAGGTGCCCGCGACCGCGAAGACCGAGTTCAGGAACAGGGCGAAGGCGACGGTGATCGCGGTGTAGATCAGCCAGGGCTCGCGCGTGTCCACCATCAGGAAGAACGGGTACGCGAACAGCGTGATCGCCACCGCCCCGCCGATCATCACCGGCTTGCGCCCGACCCGGTCGGACAGCGCCCCCGCCAGCGGGATGGTGAGGATCGAGAAGGCCGAGGCGATGGTGATGCCGAGCACGGCGGTGCCCGACGACAGGCCGAGCTGATGGGTGAGGTAGCTCGGCAGATAGCCCTGGATCGCGTACGAGGCGATGGCCGTGGCGCAGCCGGAGCCGATGAGCAGCGCGATCGCCCTGGGCCGGGCCTTGATCGCGGCCAGTACGGGCAGCCGCTCGCGCCGGCCGCTGTCGCGGGCCGCCTCGAACTGCTCGGTCTCCGGGGCCGCGTTGCGGATCAGCAGCGCGATGACCACCACCAGGGCGCTGGCGAGGAACGGGACGCGCCAGCCCCAGCTCAGGAAGTCCTCCTCGGGCAGCGTGGAGGCCGCGGCGACCGCTCCGGAGGCGATGACGACACCGATGAACTCGCCCGCGCCGGGCAGTGATCCGTAGAAGCCGCGCCGGTGTTCCTGGGCGGCCTCCGTCGACATGACGTACGCGCCGCCGAGTTCGGCGCCGACGCCGAAGCCCTGCATCATCCGGCACAGCACCAGCAGGACCGGGGCCCATATGCCGATCTGGTGGTACGTCGGCAGCAGACCGATGGCCAGGGTGCCGGTGCCCATCAGGACCACGGTGAGGATCAGCACCGGGCGGCGGCCGATCCGGTCGCCGAGATGGGCGAGGAGCAGGCCGCCGACGGGCCGTACGGCGAAGCCGAGTCCGAAGGTGGCGAAGGACGCCAGGGTGGCCGCGAGGGGCGAGAACGACGGGAAGAAGATCTTGTTGAAGACGATCGCGGCACAGGCGCCGAAGAGGAAGAAGTCGTACCACTCCAGGATCGATCCGACGACGCTCGCGGCGGCCGTCCGGCGCTGACGCGCGCGGGCGCTCAACGGCGGACGCGGGGCGGATTCCTGGCGGGCGGATGCGCTCGTCGTCGGGCTCATCGCACTCCCTTTCACCATCGGTCGGGACGTGTGCGCCCTGCATGTTGCAACATGTGCACGCCTGTTGCGCGAGGGCTGCTAATGTTCCGCACGGCCACAGCCGCATGTCAATGGAGGGGATGGCGATGACCGGTACGACGGTCTGCCTCGGCGAGACGATGGCGCAGGTCACCCCGGCCGACGGCCAAGGGCTCCAGACCAGCGGGGAGTTGCGCCTCGCCGTCGCGGGCGCCGAGTCGACGGTGGCGCAGTACCTCGCCGACCTGGGGCACCGGGCCGCGTGGGTCGGCCGGGTCGGCGACGACCCGTTCGGGCGGCGCGTCGTCGCCTCGATCGCGGCACGGGGGGTGGACGTCTCCGGTGTCCGCACGGACCCCGGCGCCCCGACCGGCGTCTACTTCAAGGACCCCGGCCCGGACGGCACCCGCGTGCACTACTACCGGCGCGGCTCCGCCGCCTCGCGGATGGGGCCCGCCGACGCCGGCCGCGTCGGCCTGGCCGGGGCCCGGCTGCTGCATCTGACCGGGATCACCCCGGCGTTGTCGGACACCTGCGCCGGCCTCGTGGACCTGCTGATGGAACGCGCCGCCGCGGCAGGGGTACCGGTGTCCTTCGACGTGAACCACCGCCCCGCGCTGTGGAGTTCACCCGAGCGGGCGGGATCGGCGCTGCGCGAACTGGCCCGCCGGGCCGACATCGTGTTCGTCGGCCGCGACGAGGGCGAGCGGCTGTGGGGCACTTCCACCGCCGCGGACATCCACGCCCACCTCGCCCCCCGTGGCCTGCTCGTCGTCAAGGACGCGGCGGTCGGAGCCACCGAATTCGACGGCGACAGGGCGGAGTTCGTCCCCGCGCCCGCCGTCGGCGTCGTCGAGGCCGTCGGGGCCGGGGACGCCTTCGCCGCCGGCCACCTGAGCGGACTCCTGCGCGGATCGCCCCCGCGCGAGCGGCTCGCGCTCGGACACCGCCTCGCCGGGCGCGCCCTGCGCAGCATCGAGGACTATGTGCCCGCCGACACTCTGAAGGAGGACTGACGCCATGTCACAGACGGTGAGACGGGCCATCGACATCCTGGAGTTCATCGCCCGCGGCCCCCGCACCCAGACCGAGGTGGGCGACCACCTCGGCGTCCACCGGTCGACCGCCCTGCGCATCCTGGAGTCGCTCACCGACGGCGGACTCGCGCGGCGGCTGCCCGACGGACGGTACGCCGTCGGACACCGGCTCGCCGGACTCGCCCAGCTCGCCCTGGAGCAGTTCGGGCTCAAGGAGATCGCGGCCGGACACCTGCGCGCCCTCGGCGAGACTTCCGGGCACACCGTGCACCTCGCCGCGCTGGAGGGCGGCCAGATCCTCTACGTCGACAAGGTCGACCCGGTGGACGGGGTGCGGCTGTACTCCCAGATCGGCCGGCCCGTGACCCTGCACACCGCCGGAGTCGCCAAGGCGATCCTCGCCCACCAGCCGCGTGCGACGGCTGGGGCCCTGCTCGCCGCCTGCGACTTCGCCCCGCACACCGGCACCACGATCACCGACCCGGCCGCTTACCACAAGGCGCTGGAGGAGACCCGCGCGCGGGGCTTCGCCGTGGACGACGGCGAGTACGAGGACTACGTGAACTGTGTCGCCGTACCCGTGCGGGACAGCGGCGGCGAGGTGATCGCGGCCGTCTCCGTGACCGCGCTCAAGGCCAGGGCCGACCTCGCCGCGCTGGAGCGGGACGTGCTGCCCGAACTGACCGCCACCGCGCGAACGATCTCCAGGGAGCTGGGATGGCGACCGTGAACCCCGTGTCCTTCGACCGCGTCTTCGCCGGGGTGCCGGTGATGGCGATCCTGCGCGGCATGCCGCTGACGAGAACCGTCGAACTCGCCGAACGGGCCTGGGACCTGGGCATCGAGTGCGTCGAGGTGCCGGTGCAGGACGAGGAGGCCGCGGCGGTCCTCGCCGCCGTCGTGGCCGCCGGGCGGGGCAGGCCGGTGGGCGCGGGCACCGTCACCACGCCGGAACGGCTGGGCTGGGCGGTGGCGGCCGGAGCCGCCTTCACCGTGGCCCCGGGGCTCGACGCCGGAGTGGCGCGGGCCAGCGTCGACGCCGGGCTGCCCCACCTGCCCGGAGTGGCCACGGCCACCGATGTCCAGGCCGCACGCGCCCTGGGCCTGGACTGGCTGAAGGCCTTCCCGGCGAGCGTGCTCGGCCCCGACTGGTTCCGGGCCATGCGCGGCCCGTTCCCCGAGGTGCCGTTCGTCGCCACCGGAGGCATCGACGCCTCCAACGCGGCCGCCTACCTGGCGGCGGGGGCCAAGGTGGTCGCCGTCGGCTCGGCACTCGAAGCCCCCGACCAACTCCGTTCATTGGCCGATCTCTTGAAGCACTGACTCACCCCCATGCAGACAGGAGCCGCACCCATGAAGATCACCGCACTCACGACCTACCTCGTCGCTCCCCGCTGGCTCTTCCTGAAGATCGAGACGGACGAGGGCATAACCGGCTGGGGCGAGCCCGTGGTCGAGGGCCGCGCCCACACCGTCGCCGCCGCCGTCGACGAACTCGCCGACCACCTCACCGGCCAGGACCCGCTGCGCATCGAGGACCACTGGCAGGTCATGACCAAGGGCGGCTTCTACCGGGGCGGACCCGTCCTGTCCTCCGCCGTCTCCGGCATCGACCAGGCACTGTGGGACATCAAGGGCAAGTACCACGGCGTCCCGGTGTACGACCTGCTCGGCGGCCCCGTCCGGGAACGGATGCGGATGTACTCCTGGATCGGCGGCGACGACCCGCGCGAGGCCGCCGAGCACGCCGCCCAGCGCCTCGAACAGGGCTACCGCGCCGTGAAGATGAACGTCGGCGGCCGGCTCCGGCACCTTGAGACCTCCCGCGAGATCGACGCCGTCCTCGCCCGGGTCGCCTCCGTGCGCGAGGTGATGGGCGAGGACGGGGACGTCGCCGTCGACTTCCACGGCCGCACCTCACCCGCCCTCGCCAGGCAGCTCGCCCGCGCCCTCGAACCACTGCGGCCCATGTTCATCGAGGAGCCCCTGCTCCCCGAACTCACCGCGCGGTACGCCGATTTCACCGCCTCCACCAGCATCCCCGTGGCCACCGGCGAACGCCTCTACTCCCGCTGGGACTTCGACCCCGTACTGCGCTCCGGCATCGCGCTCGCCCAGCCCGACCTGTCCCACGCGGGCGGCATCTCCGAGGTGCGCCGGATCGCGGCCCAGGCCGAGACGCACGGCGTCGGGCTCGCCCCGCACTGCCCGCTGGGCCCCATCGCGCTCGCCGCCTGTCTCCAGGTGGACTTCGCCAGCCCGAACGCGTTCATCCAGGAGACCAGCCTCGGCATCCACTACAACGTCGGCTCCGACCTCGGCGACTACCTGGTCGACACCGCCGTCTTCGGCTTCGACGCCGACGACGGCCACATGGCCCGGCCGAACGCCCCCGGCCTCGGCGTCGAGATCGACGAGGACGCCGTCGCCAGGGCGGCCGAGAGCGGCCACCGCTGGCACAACCCGGTGTGGCGGCACGCGGACGGCTCCTTCGCGGAGTGGTGAGGCCCGCGTCCCGAGGGGAGTGACGGCCGATCTGGTCCAACCAGTTGACCAGTGCCCGGCCGTCACCCACTCTGTTCGCCATGTCTTCCTTACCCGTCCGGCGTGAGGCGGTCTCCGACCAGCTCTACGCCGTCCTGCGCGACAGGATTCTCGGCGGGACGCCGCCACCCGGCTCCCCGCTCACCGCCGAACGCGACCTCGCCGCCGAGTTCGGCGTGAACCGCCACGCGGTCCGCGAGGCCGTCAAACGCCTCCAGCAGGCCCGGCTGGTCGAGGTCAGCCACGGCGGCCGCACCCTCGTCCTGGACTGGCGGCGCACCGCCGGCCTCGACCTCGCGCTCGGCATCGCCGAGGCCGACAAGGGCCCCACGATCGCCGAACTCACCCGCGACGCACTGGAGATGCGGGTCTGCGTCGGCGCCGACGCCGCCCGGCTGTGCGCGCTGCGCTGCTCCGACCAGGCCGCCTCCGCAATCATGGAGAGCGCGAGCCGGTACGCGGTGCAGGGGCCCGATCTCACCGAGCTGGGCGAGGCGGACGTGGCCTGGTGGCGGCTGATCGTGGAGGGCTCCGGGAACCTCGCCTACCTGCTGGCCTTCAACAGCCTCGTCTCCGGGGCGCTCCCGGTCGTCCAGGCGCCCGACGCCCTGCGCGCCGGCGAACTCCTCGACGTCGAGGCCCACGTACGGCTCGGCACGCTCATCGCCGCGCGCGAGCCCCGCGCCGCCGAACGGCTGGCCCGCGAACTGCTCTCCCGCAGCGTCCCCACCGAAATCCCCGAAAGCGGTGAACCGACATGATCCCGGCCGTCGTCTACGCCATACCCGCGTTCGTGCTCCTCGTCGTGGTCGAGGCGCTGTCCTACCGCTTCCTCCCCGACGACGACGAACGCGGCTACGAACTGCGCGACACCGTCACCAGCATGTCCATGGGGGCCGGGAGCCAGGTCATCGGGCTGCCGTGGAAGGCGGTGACGGTCGTGGCGTACGCCGCCGCCTTCACCGTGGCCCCCTGGCACCTCTCCGCGTCCTCCCCGTGGACCTGGCTGCTGCTGTTCTTCGCCGACGACCTCGCCTACTACGTCTTCCACCGCGCCCACCACCGGGTCCGGGTGCTGTGGGCCGGCCATGTGGTGCACCACTCCAGCATGCGCTTCAACCTGTCCACCGCGCTGCGGCAGAGCTGGACGCCGATGACGACGCTGCCCTTCTGGCTGCCGCTCGCCCTGCTGGGCGTACCGCCCTGGATGATCCTCCTCCAGCAGTCGTTCAGCCTGGTCTACCAGTTCCTCCTGCACACCGAGCGGGTGGACAGGCTGTGGCGGCCCGTGGAGTGGTTCTTCAACACCCCCTCCCACCACCGCGCGCACCACGGCTCCAACAACGTCTACCTGGACCGCAATTACGGCGGCATCCTGATCGTCTGGGACCGGCTGCTCGGCACGTTCCAGGCCGAGGGCGAGCGGGTGGTGTACGGCCTGACGAAGAACATCGACACCCACAACCCGCTGCGCGTCGCCTTCCACGAGTACGCCGCCACCTGGCGCGACGTCCGCTCGGCGGCGACCTGGCGCGACCGCGCCGGGTACGTGCTGGGGCCGCCCGGCTGGACCCCGGCCTCCCGCTGACCTTCAGCCGATCGGCGGCAGCGGCCGGTCCGTGGCGGCGACCTGCGTGAACCGCGCGGCCAGCGGCGCCAGGGGCGGCGAGGTCAGGGCCCTGACAGCCAGGGTGCGCAGGGCCAGCCCGAACCGGGTCCGGGGGTAGGCGGCCCGTACGACACCGGGCGGGAGCCTCTGCACCGAGTCGACCAGCGGCCGCATCCACCGCTCGTACGCCGCGAGCGCGGCCTCGGTCCCGGTACCGGCGGAGGACAGGCACGCGGCGAGGACGTAGCCGCCGGTCAGGGCCAGCGAGGCGCCGCCCCCGCCCAGCGGGGTGACACACCAGGCGGCGTCGCCCACCAGGCAGACCCGCCCGCGGTGCCAGACGGGCACCCGGATCTGGGTCAGATGGTCGACGTACACGTCCTCGGAGGCGTCGAACCCGTCCAGGACCCGTGCCGCCTCCCACCCCGCGCCCGCGTACCGGGCACGGACCCGGGCCAGCGCCCGGCCGCGGTCGAGCGCGGCGAGGTCCTCGTCGCGGAGGTAGGACAGGACGGCGCGCGTGGTGCCGTGGTTGTCGGGCCGCAGATGGACCTGCCGTCCGCCGACCGTGCCGTACCAGCGCCAGCGGTCGTCGTCGGAGGCCGTGCGCGGGATCGTGCCGAACACCATGTTGACGCCGAGCGGGCGGCGGTCCACCAGCTCACCGAAGACCCGGTCCCGCGTCGCCGAACGCACGCCCTCGGCGACGACGAGCAGACCGGCGCGCAGGACCCGGCCGCCCGCCGTGGTCACGGTGACCGAGTCGCCGTCGTCCTCCGTGCCGGTGATCGTGTCGCCGTAGACGATCTCGACACCGTCGGGCAGGTTCCGGAGGATCGCGCGGGCGAAATCCCCGCGCAGGATCTCCAGTTCGGCCGTGGCGCCGTCCGGGCCGCCCGAGGGCAGCCCGGCGGTCACCCGGCCCCGGCCGTCCACCAGCACCGCGCCGGTCTCGGTGGTGTTGAGCGCCTTCACCGCGCCGAAGAGGCCCATCCGGTCCAGCACCTCCCGCGCGACGCCCCGGACGTCCACGTTCTGCCCGCCGTCCCGGAAGGCGGGCGCCCGCTCGACCACCGTCACCCGCCAGCCGGTGCGCCGCAGCCAGTGCGCGGCGGAGAGACCGGCGATGCTCGCGCCGGAGACGACGGCATGGGGCGGGGACACGGCGTCAGTGTTCACGCAGCCCCCTTCGCCGCGGGGGACCCGCCCGGATGCGGGCGCGCCGGGCGCGGCGCCGGGACCGAACACTCCTCGCCCCCACTCGCGTCCCCGGCCCCGCTGGACCTCCTCCTCGCCGTGACCGCCGCCGTCCTCACCCACGTCCACCAGCGGCTGACCCGCGCCCCGCCGAAGCCGGACACCCCGGCGCCGGGGGCCCCGCCGAAGCCGGACACCCCGGCGCCGGGCCGTCAGCCCCTGCTCCATCCCGTCACCGGGGAGTACGAGTCGATCAGGTCCACCACGAAGACCAGGGTGGAGCCCGGCGGGATCAGTGCCGAGGGCGACTCCTTCCCGTAGCCGAGACGCGGGGGAACGACGAGCTCGCGCCGGCCGCCGACCCTCATCCCCCGCACACCCCGGTCCCACCCCTTGATGACCTTGCCGCCGCCCACGGCGAACTTGTACGGCTCTCCCCGGTCCCAGGAGGCGTCGAACTCCTTCCCGGACGCGAAGGTCACGCCGACGTAGTGCACCTTGACCACCATGCCCGCCTTCACCTCGGGCCCGTCCCCGACGACCAGGTCCCGCACGGTCAGCTCCGCGGGAGCGGCCCCCTCCGGGACGTGCACCTCGGGCTTGCTCGGCTCACTCATCGCACTCATCACTCTCCGCCGGACGCCGTCGCGGGGACGGGGCCGGACGCCTCGACACACGGATGCAGGGACGCACGGACACGCTCCGTGCGGCGGACGATCACGCTACCGGCCCCTCCCGCGCCCGACCGGACGCGGAGGGCCCGCCCCGGCCGTGGCGTGACCGTGCACATGCGGCGGACGCGGTCAACGGGGCGCGTGACCGGACGCCGTGCACGGCGCGCCAGAAGTCGCCTCGAGCACCCAATGGGCACTCAGTGCGCCCTCCCGGTTTCCGTGAGTGACGGAAATGATGAGTGCACCGCACATCGACCAAGTGATCCGCGGTCCCCCGTGTCCCGGCGTGGGCCGGCGGCGGAAGGAGTTCACGGTGTTGCTTCTCATCTCCCCGGACGGTGTCGAGGAGGCTCTCGACTGCGCGAAGGCGGCGGAGCATCTCGACATCGTCGACGTCAAGAAGCCCGACGAGGGCTCACTCGGCGCGAACTTCCCCTGGGTCATCCGGGAGATCCGCGACGCGGTACCGGCGGACAAGCCGGTCTCGGCGACAGTGGGAGACGTCCCGTACAAGCCCGGCACGGTGGCCCAGGCCGCGCTCGGCGCGGTCGTCTCGGGGGCCACGTACATCAAGGTCGGCCTGTACGGCTGCACGACGCCCGATCAGGGCATCGCGGTCATGCGCGCCGTCGTCCGGGCCGTGAAGGACCACCGTCCCGAAGCGCTCGTCGTCGCCTCCGGCTACGCCGACGCCCACCGGATCGGCTGCGTGAACCCGCTCGCCCTGCCCGACATCGCCGCCCGCTCCGGTGCCGACGCCGCCATGCTCGACACCGCGATCAAGGACGGGACGCGGTTGTTCGACCACGTACCGCCCGACGCCTGCGCCGAGTTCGTGCGGCGCGCCCACGAATCCGGGCTGCTCGCGGCCCTCGCGGGCAGCGTCGGGCAGGCCGACCTCGGCCCGCTGACCCGCATCGGCACGGACATCGTCGGGGTGCGCGGAGCGGTCTGCGAGGGCGGCGACCGCAACGCCGGGCGGATCAGGCCGCACCTGGTGGCCGCCTTCCGGGCGGAGATGGACCGGTGGGCACGGGAGTACGCGGCCGACGCCACCGCCGTCGGCTGACCGCCGGTATGCCGACCTCCGAGCTCGCCCCCCTCGCCGGGCGCCGGGCCTCGCGGCTCCCCGTCGTCGACCCGGCCACGGGCGAAGTCTTCGACGACGCCCCCCAGCTGGAACCGGACGCGCTGGACGCCGTCGTCGACCGGTCCCGCCGGGCCTGGCACGGCTGGCGCTCCGATCCCGCCGCCCGCACCACCGCGCTGCGCGCGGCCGCCGACGCCGTCGAGGCCGCCGGCGACAGCCTCGCCCGGCTGCTCACCCGGGAACAGGGCAAGCCCCTGGCCGAGTCGCACGCGGAGGTCGCCCGCACGGCGGCCAGGCTGCGCTGGTTCGCCGAACTGGCCCCCAGAACCCGGCGGATCACCGACGGCCGGCCCGTGCACAGCGAGATCCGCTGGAGGTCCCTCGGGCCCGTCGCCGCGATCGTGCCGTGGAACTTCCCCCTCCAGCTCGCGGCGGCGAAGTTCGCGCCCGCGCTCGCGGCGGGAAACACCGTGGTCCTCAAGCCGTCCCCCTACACCCCGCTCGCCACCGGGCTGCTCGGCTCCGTCCTCTCCACCGTTCTGCCCGAGGACGTGCTGACCGTCGTCACCGGGCGCGAACCGCTCGGTGCCCGACTCGCCTCCCACCCCGGCATCCGCCACGTCACCTTCACCGGCTCCGTGCCCACCGGACGTGCCGTCGCCGGAGCGGCCACGGCCTCACTGGCCCGGGTCACCCTGGAACTGGGCGGCAACGACGCCGCCGTCCTGCTGGAGGACGCCGACGTCGGCCGGATCGCGGACCGGCTGTTCTGGGCCGCCTTCCGCAACTGCGGACAGGTCTGCATGGCGGTCAAGCGCGTCTACGCCCCGGCCCGGCTGCACGCCCAGGTCGTCGAGGCCCTCGCCGAGCGCGCCAGGACCGTCGCCGTCGGCCCCGGCCTCGACCCCGACACCCGGATCGGCCCCGTCAACAACGCCGCCCAGCTGGCGCGCGTCGAGCAGATCACGCGGCGCGCCCTGGCCGACGGCGCCCGGGCGGCGGCCGGCGGCCACCGCCCGGACGGGCCGGGCTACTTCTTCGCCCCCACCGTCCTCACTGACGTCCCGCCCGACAGCCCGGTGGTGACCGAGGAGCAGTTCGGGCCGGTCCTGCCCGTACTGCCGTACCGCACCCTCGACGAAGCCGTCGACGCCGCCAACGGCACCGGCTTCGGACTGGGCGGCTCCGTCTGGGGCACCGACCTCGACCGGGCCGAGGCGGTCGCCGACCGGCTCGAGTGCGGCACCGCCTGGATCAACCACCATGCCGAACTGTCCCTCGCCCAGCCCTTCGCGGGCGTCAAGGACAGCGGCGTGGGCGTGGCCGGCGGACCCTGGGGCCTGTACGGAAACCTGCGGCCGTTCGTCGTCCACCGCCCCCGGGAGGAGCGAGGTTGAGGTTCCAGGCGGCCGTACTGCGCGCGTACGACGATCCGTTCGAGGTCGAGGAGGTGGCCCTGGGGGCGGAACTCGCCCCCGGCGAGATCCTGGTGGAGATCGCCGGCTGCGGGATGTGCCGGACCGACCTCGCGGTCCGGCGATCGGCGGGCAGCAGCCCGCTGCCCGCCGTGCTCGGCCACGAAGGGGCCGGGGTCGTGGTGCGGACGGGCGGCGGCCCGGACACCTCGATCGTCGCGGGAGACCATGTGGTGCTGAGCTTCGACTCCTGCGGGCACTGCCACAACTGCCGTGGCGGGGCGCCCGCTTACTGCGATTCCTTCGCCTCCCTCAACCTCTTCGGGGGACGCGAGGAGGACACGCCGCGATTCACCGACGCTGCCGGGGGAGCACTGGCCCCCCGGTGGTTCGGCCAGTCCTCCTTCGCCGAGTACGCGCTCGTCCCGGCCCGCAACGCCGTCCGGGTCGACCCCGCGCTGCCCGTCGAGTTGCTGGGACCGCTCGGCTGCGGCTTCCTCACCGGCGCCGGGGCCGTGCTGAACACCTTCGCCGCCGGTCCGGGCGACCCCCTGGTCGTCCTCGGCGCGGGAGCCGTGGGCCTGGCGGCGGTGATGGCGGCCACCGCCTCCGGCGTGCCGACCGTGGCCGTCGACCGGTACTCCGGACGGCTGGCCCTGGCCGAACGGTTCGGCGCGGTCGCGGTGCCCGCCGGAGAGCCGGGACTGACCGCGCGCATCGAACGGCTCACGGGCGGCGGCGCCCAGTACGCGCTCGACACCACGGCCTGCGCCCCGCTCATCAACGACGCGCTCCGGGCACTGCGCCCCACCGGCAGCCTCGGTCTGGTGGCGCGACTGCGGACCGCGCTGCCGCTGGAGCCGGGCACCCTCGACCGCGGCCGCGGCATCCGCCACATCTGCGAAGGGGACGCCGTGCCCGGACTGCTGATACCGCTGCTGACCCGCCTCTGGCAAGCCGGACGCTTCCCCTTCGACCAGCTCATCCGCACCTACCCGCTGACCGACATCAACGAGGCCGAGCGCGACTGCGACGCCGGCCGCGTGGTCAAACCCGTCCTGCTCCCGGCCGGGAAGAGCCGGTGAGCGCGACGCGCCGCACCACGGACCCGAATCGGCCGACGAGCGGGAAGCTCGCGGTCCCCGCACTCGCCGACGGAGAAGACATGACCAGCACGGCGCCGCAGCACACCGACGTGGAAGGCGTGGACGGAGGCGTCGGGCTCACCTCCCTCCTGGTCGCCGCGGCACGGGCCATCGAGACCCGCCGCGACGACAGCCTCGCCCAGGACACCTACGCGGAACACTTCGTGCTCGCCGCCCCGGCGTGCGCGGACTGGCCGGTGCGCATCCAGCAGGTCCCGGACGGGGACGGCAACCCGCTGTGGGGACGGTTCGCCCGCTACTTCGGCCTGCGCACCAGGGTCCTCGACGACTTCCTGCTCCAGGCGGTCCGCACGGGCACCCGGCAGGTGGTCCTGCTCGGCGCGGGGCTGGACACGCGTGCCTTCCGGCTGGACTGGCCGTCCGGCTGCGCGGTGTTCGAGATCGACCGGGCGGGCGTGCTGGAGTTCAAGCGCCGGGTGCTCACGGACCTGGCGGCCGTCCCGAAGACGGCGCGCGTCCCCGTACCGTTCGACCTGCGGGCGGACTGGTCCGGCACGCTGACCGACGTCGGCTTCGACCCGGCCGCACCGAGCGTCTGGCTGGCCGAGGGACTTCTCTTCTACCTGCCGGGCCCCGCCGAGACGAACCTCATCGACACGGTGGACAGGCTGGCCTCGGGAGGCAGCGCGCTGGCCTTCGAGGCCAAGCTGGAAAAGGACCTGCTGGCGTACCGCGACAGCCCGATCTACACGGCGACGCGAGAACAGATCGGCATCGACCTGCTCCACCTCTTCGACAAGGGGCCGCGGCCCGACTCCGCCGGAGCCCTGGCGGCCAGGGGCTGGTCCACCTCGACGCACACGCCCTTCGAGTTCACCCGCCGGTACTGCCGGGGCCCCCTCCCCGAGCCGAACGACGCGCTGGAGGGCAACCGGTGGGTGTTCGCGCACAAGCCCCGGCCATGAGTCACACGGCGTCCCATGTGTCCCCGGCGTCGGCGGATCACCGCCGTGGTGCCCTCAGACCCCGACCTCATAGACGATGTTGAACGGAGTCTCCGCCGCCCGGCGGAAGCGGTTCAGGCCGGCCTCCGCGGCGACCTCGCGGGTGCGCTCCTCGCCCGCCTGGGCGCCCAGGGCGCGGCCGACCTCCTGGGACTGCGAGGCCGGGGTGCAGATCAGGGCGGAGGCGCTGTAGAACGTACGGCCGACCGGGTGGAGGTTCTCCTCCAGCCGGTCGCCCGCGAACGGCTCCACGAGCATGATGGTGCCGCCCTCGGCCAACTGCTCCCTGCTGTGCGCCAGGGCGCCGACCGGGTCGCCCATGTCGTGCAGGCAGTCGAAGAACGTGATCAGGTCGTACGGGCCGCCGTCGAAGTCCTTGGCGCCGGCCAGCTCGAACGAGACGCGGCCCCCGACCCCCGCGTCCGCGGCGAGCCCGCGCGCCGCCTCGACGGACGGCTCGTGGTTGTCGAAGCCGGTGACCCGCGCGCCCGGGAACGCCTCGCCGATCATCACGGTGGAGTGTCCCAGTCCGCAGCCCACGTCGGCCGCCCTGCCGCCGTCGCGCAGTCTCTCCGCCGTGCCGGTCAGCGCGGGCAGCCACTCGTCCACCAGGTGTGCGGCGTAGCCCGGCCGGAAGAAGCGGCCCGTCCCCGCGAACAGGTCCGCGTGATGCTCGTGCCAGCCGACGCCCCGGCCGTCGCGGAAGGCGCGCTCCAGCCGGTCCTGTTCCTCTGCCGAGCCGCAGGACAGGAACGCCTGGTAGCCGCCCAGTGCGAAGAACGGGCTGTTCTCGTCGGCGAAGACCGCACTCTGCTCCGGCGTCATACGGAAGACGTCGTCACCCTCGTAGGCCAGATACCCGCTGGCCGCCATCGCGGCCAGCCATTCGCGCACGTTGCGCTCGGCGGTCCCGGTGCGCTCCGCGAGCTGCCGGGCGGTGACGGCCTCACCGTCCGCGAGAGCCCGGAAGAGTCCGAGCCTCTCGCCCAGCAGAGCCAGGGGCGCCGCCGCGACCGCCCCCATGTCGGTCACGACCTTCCCGAGCAGTTCGTGCAGCTTCGCTTCGTTCACTGTGCCCATGAGACGACGCTACTCGGACATGTGGGGTAAAGCATTGCAAAGCGTCTTGGGGGGCCTTGAGGGACGGGGTCGCCTCGATACGGCGCGCGGCCGCACGCGGGCGTCATACGTACCCATACGTCCTCAAACAGCCTCCGCCGCGGACCGCCCGTGCCGGGATGCGCATCGTTCCTCCTCCGCGGGGTTGACGCACTTGGTGAGGCAGCGGGTCCGGGAGAGCGCGAACACCCCGTAGACCACCAGGGCGGTTCCCGCGAGCGCAGGCACGAGCCACCAGCCGCCGCGGGGCGACTCGGCGTAGAGCGTGACCCCGAGGGCGAAGCTGACCGCGGCGTCACCGAGTGTCAGCGCGGGCTGGGAGCCGATGATGGGGCCGCCCTGCATCGCGTACCCCAGCAGAAGGATGGACACCGAGCCGGCGATCGCGAACGCGTAGGTCTGCCAGGCCAGGAAGAAGCCCGCAGCTCCCTCCTGGGACAGGACGTACATCGAGGACTTCACCAGGGCGGCCGTGAGGGCGTTGCCGATCGCCGCCGCGAGCGCCAAGTAGGCGGCCCGCGCCAGCCCTTGAGGGCGCCGCAGGCCGACGGCGACGAACGCCGCCCCGAGTCCGCCGAGGACGAGGAGCGTCGGTACCCACGCCATGCCGGGCACCTGGGGCCGTCCCCCGGAGGGAGCGGCGGAGAACAGGGCGACGGCCAGGCCGACGAAGATGCAGATCACGCACCCCCATGCCTTCAGGGACACGCCGACCCGGAACACCACGCTGCCGAAGATCAGGGCCAGGGGCAGTTCGAGGATGAAGATGGGCTGCACCGTGGCCAGCGAGCCCGACAGGAGGGCCAGGGCCTGGAACAGCGCGGCGAGAACGGTGCCCAGAATCCCCACGAACCAGGCCGGATTGTGCAGCAGATCGCGTACGAGACGGAGCCCGCGCCCGCTGGAGTCGGGCACGTGGACCACCGCTCGCCGTTGCAACACCGTGCCGAGGGCGTTGCTGGCAGCGGCCAGGATGGCGAACATGACCGCGAGGATCATTCCGGTCGCACCGCCTCCGCGTCGGCCCGGTTGTCCTGTGCGAGCGCCCGGGCCGCGTCATGGGGATTTCGAGCATTTCCTCGGCCGCCAGTCAAGCTAACGCGGCCGGAGAGCGTGAGCAACTCGCGCGAAGCGGTCGCCGTCCCGGTGCGGTGAACAAGGCGCGGTCGTCCGACAATCCGGCGTATCTGGCGCCCCCATTCCATTTCGCGACCCGACGAATTCGCGGCTGCTTGAATTCGTGCCGAGAATGAAGCGGGTGCCACACTGGACGTGGTGGTGCCGGAAATGCGCAGCGCTGAATTACCGCCGCAAGCCGGAAGGGGTCCCATGAGTAATCCATCCGTCATGCCCGACCAGTCCTTGAACGGTCGCGTCGCGGTCATCACCGGAGCGTCCAGCGGAATCGGCGAGGCCACCGCCGAACGCCTTGCGGCGATGGGCGCTCACGTCGCGGTCCTCGCGCGTCGTGCCGAGCGGCTCGACAGTCTCGTCGACCGCATCGAGAAGACGGGCGGGCGCGCCCTGGCGCTCGCGGTGGACGTGACCGACGCCGCCGCCGTCCAGGCGGCCGCGGACCGCGTGGCCGCCGAGCTCGGCGACGCCGACCTGCTCGTCAACAACGCGGGCATCATGCTTCCCGCTCCCATCGAAGAGCGTGCGGCCGACCAGTGGCAGCAGCAGGTCGACCTCAACATCACCGGGCTGATGAACGTCATCGGCGCCTTCACCCCCCAGCTCGTCCGGGCCGCCGAGGAGCGGGGCGTCGCCGATCTCGTCAACATGTCCTCGATCGCCGCCCAGAACATCTTCCCGAACTTCGCGGTGTACTCGGGCACCAAGGCGTTCGTCACGCACCTGTCCCGGCATCTGCGCGTCGAGCTGGGGCCCAAGAACGTACGCGTGTCCGCTCTGGAACCCGGGATCGTCGGCACCGAGTTGCAGAATCACGTGACCGACGCGGGCACATTGCAGTGGCTCGCCGACTCCAAGGAGAGCGGCATCACGTGGCTCACCGCGGAGGACATCGCCGAAGTCGTCGGCTTCCTCGCCGCACTTCCCCCGCGCGTCAATCTCCAGCAGGTCACCATCATGCCCACCGCGCAGACGAGCTGACCGCACCCCGCCCGACGAACGTCCCCGTACGCCGGGCGGCATCGGACGACGGTGTCAGGCGCGGTGGTACTGGACGGGCGTGGCGACCTCACCGCCCAGATCGGCCGCGGCGCGCCGGGCCCAGTACGGGTCGCGCAGCAGCTCGCGGCCGAGCAGCACCGCGTCCGCCTTGCCGGAGGTGACGATCTCCTGGGCCTGGGCCGGATCCGTGATCATGCCGACCGCGGCCGTGGGCATGCCCGCCTCGCGGACCCGCTCGGCGAAGGGCACCTGGTAGCCGGGGCCGGCGGTGATCTTCGCGTCCGGGACGTTGCCGCCGGTGGAGACGTCCACCAGGTCCACGCCGCGCGCCCCGAGATCCTTGGCCAGGCGGACGGTGTCCTCGGAGGTCCAGCCGGTGCGCCCGTCGTCAGGGTTCTCGTCGACCCAGTCGGTGGCGGAGACACGGAAGAACACCGGCAGTTCCTCGGGCCAGACGGCGCGGACCGCGTCGACGACCTCCAGGGCGAAGCGGGTCCGGTTCTCGAACGAGCCGCCGTACTCGTCGGTGCGGTGGTTGCTGAGCGGGGACAGGAACTGGTGGATCAGGTAACCGTGCGCGCCGTGGATCTCCGCGACCTCGAACCCGGCCTCCAGCGCCCGCCCGGCGGCCGCGGCGAACTGCCGCACGATCCCGGCGATCTCCTCCCGGCTCAGCTCGTGCGGGGTGGTGGAGGTCTCGGCGAAGGGGAGGGCGCTGGGGCCGACCGGCTGCCAGCCGTACGGCTCGTCCGGCGTGAGGGAGCGCCCGCGGTCGACCCAGGTCCGCTCGGTCGACGCCTTGCGGCCGGCGTGCGCCAGCTGGATGCCCGCGACCGTGCCCTGCGACTTCAGGAAGGCGGTGACGCGCTTGAACGCCTCGGTCTGGACGTCGTTCCAGATCCCGAGGTCGTACGGGCTGATCCGGCCCTCGGGGCTCACCGCGGTGGCCTCGGTGATGATCAGGCCGATGCCTCCGGCCGCGCGGGCGGCGAGGTGGGTGAAGTGCCAGTCCGTGGGAGCACCGACCGTCTCGCCCTCCGGCGCGGCACTGTACTGGCACATGGCCGGCATCCAGATACGGTTCGGAACGGTCAGCGACCGGAGGGTCATGGGGGTGAAGAGGGTGCTACTGGTGCTCAAGTCCGGCTCCTTCTGCATGACGGCCGTGGTGGTACACGTACACGCTGGTCAAGTGCACACGCCTTATTTCTATTCCCGCCGTATACCCGCGTGTGCAATCACGTGCCCGGAGTGGCGCTCCACGCCCTCCGGGTGACGGTGATCACGGACGCCGTCCGGAGGGTGCTGCGTAGGCTTGGGCCGTCACCACGGCGGGGCGGCGCACGCGCGCCGCTGTAGGGTGTCGAAACAGCCCTTGACCTGCAAGAACGCAGGCAGGGAGCCTATCTGTGGGAGTTTCCCGATGCTGCGCACCATGTTCAAGTCCAAGATCCACCGAGCCACCGTCACCCAGGCCGACCTGCACTACGTGGGATCGGTGACCATCGACGCCGATCTGCTCGACGCCGCCGACCTGCTGCCCGGCGAGCTGGTGCACATTGTGGACATCACCAACGGGGCCCGGCTGGAGACGTACGTCATCGAGGGGGAGCGCGGGTCCGGGGTGATCGGGATCAACGGGGCCGCCGCGCATCTCGTGCACCCCGGTGATCTGGTGATCCTCATCAGCTACGCCCAGGTCTCCGACGCCGAGGCGCGGGCGCTGGTGGAGCCCAAGGTCGTGCATGTCGACGGGGACAACCGGATCGTGGCCCGCGGGGCCGACCCGTCCGAGCCCGTGCCCGGTTCCGGGCAGCGGCGCAGTCCGCAGGCCGTACGGGGCTGACGGTGCGGGGGAGTGGGGTGGGGCGCGCAGGGTAGTCGGGAGGTGGTCACCACGAAGTCCGGCGACCGCACGGAGGCAGTCATGACCCAGCCGCAACCCGACCCGGTTCCCCCGGCACCTGGCCCTGGCCCCGGTCCCACCCCGCCGGACCCGTACCCGAGCCCGGTGCCGCCTCCCGAGCCCGGCCCGGAGCCGACACCACCGGCCCCCGGCCCGCCTCCGCCCCCGCCTCAGCCGGGCCCCGTACCCCCCGGCCCCGCCCCCTCGCCCATCCCGCCGGGCCCCGACCCGGTACCGGCTCCGGAACCGGGTCCCCCATTGACCCATTGACCCGCTGAGCGGCCGGACGGTCCCCACCCGGCAGGGCGGACCCCCTCCGGCCGGACGGTCCCCGCCCAGCCGGCAAGGCGCACCCCGCCCCCCGCACGCGCGCGGCGCGGCTCCCGACCCGGAGCCGCGCCGCGCCCTTTCGGCAGCAGGGTGCCGTGCTACGCCCGGACCTCCGCCCGGTCCCCGCCCCACAGCGTGTGGAAGGCCCCGTCCTTGTCCACGCGCCGGTAGGTGTGCGCACCGAAGTAGTCGCGCTGGCCCTGGGTGAGGGCCGCGGGCAGGCGGTCCGCGCGCAGGGCGTCGTAGTAGGCCAGGGCGGCGGAGAAGCCGGGGGCCGGGACGCCCTGGCGGGTCGCGGCGACGAGGACCTCGCGCCAGTCGTCCTGCGCGTCGGCGATCTCACGGGCGAAGGTCTCGTCCGAGAGCAGGCTCGGGAGGTCGGCGCGGGCGTCGTACGCGGCGCGGATGCGGTCCAGGAAGGCCGCGCGGATGATGCAGCCGCCCCGCCAGATGGCCGCGACCTCACCGAGGTCGATGTCCCAGTCGTACTCCGCGCTGCCCGCCGCGATCTCGTGGAAGCCCTGGGTGTACGAGACGATCTTGGAGGCGTACAGCGCCTGCTCCACCCGGTCGGCGAAGGCGGCGGCCTCCTCCTTGCTCATCGGCGTCGGCTTCGGCCCCGCCAGGTCCCGCGAGGCGTCCCGCAGCGCCGCGTGCCCGGACAGGGAGCGGGCGAAGACCGCCTCCGCGATGCCCGACACCGGTACGCCCAGGTCGAGCGCGATCTGCACCGTCCAGCGCCCGGTGCCCTTCTGCTCGGCCTGGTCGACCACCACGTCCACGAACGGCTTGCCGGTCTCCGCGTCCACGTGGGACAGCACCTCGGCGGTGATCTCGATCAGGTAGGAGTCCAGCCGGCCCTGGTTCCAGGTGCGGAAGATGTCGGCGATCTCGGCAGGCGAGTACCCGGCGACGTCGCGGAGCAACTGGTACGCCTCGCCGATGAGTTGCATGTCGGCGTACTCGATGCCGTTGTGCACCATCTTCACGAAGTGCCCGGCGCCGTCGGGACCCACGTGGGTCACGCAGGGAGCGCCGTCGTCGGCCTTGGCGGAGATCTTCTCCAGCATGGGGCCCAGCGAGTCGTAGGACTCCACCGAGCCGCCCGGCATGATGCTCGGCCCGTGCAGCGCGCCCTCCTCGCCGCCCGAGATGCCGGTGCCGACGAAGTGGATGCCCTGCTCACGCAGCTCCCGCTCGCGGCGCCGGGTGTCCGCGAAGTGCGCGTTTCCCCCGTCGATGATCATGTCGCCGGGCTCCAGCAGCGGCGCGAACTCCTCGATCACCGCGTCCGTCGGGTCACCCGCCTTGACCATGATCACCAGTCGGCGCGGGCGCTCCAGCGCCTCCACGAACTCCTTCGCGGTCTCGGCCGGGACGAAATCGCCCTCGCTGCCGAACTCCTCGACCAGCTCGCGCGTCTTCGACGCCGTGCGGTTGTGGACGGCGACCGTATAGCCGTTGCGCGCGAAGTTCCGGGCGAGGTTGCGGCCCATGACCGCCAGGCCCGTGACGCCGATCTGCGCGTGTGTGCTCATACCGCCTGCTCCCTAGCTGCGTCGTTGCTGCGGCCCTGTCGGAACCGGACCCTGCGGCCCATCCTGTCGCGCCGCCCCGGCGAGCGCACATCCGGCTCGCCAGGCATCAGTACGGACGGGGGACCGGTCCCGGCTCAGTTCGCCGGGCCCCGAAAACCGCTGACCTCAACCGCAGCCCGATACTGGCCACTTGAACCGGTGACAGGCCGGATTCCGCTCTTGTCCTGGCCTGTTCCCGGCGCTTACTTTTGCCCCTCCTGACGCATGTCGAGGGGATTTCGGACCATGGCCGCACGCGGCCGGCATCGCCGGTACCAGCCGAGCAGGATCAACCGCGCCTCACTCACCGTCACCGCCGGCGGCGCCGGACTCGCCATTCCGCTGGTCGCGGCGGGTACCGCCGACGCGGCGGACGCCTCCACCTGGAACAAGGTCGCGGCCTGTGAGTCCAGCGGCAACTGGAGCATCAACACCGGCAACGGCTACTTCGGCGGCCTCCAGTTCACCCGCTCCACCTGGGAGGCGTACGGCGGCACCCGGTACGCGCCCCGCGCCGACCAGGCCACGCGGGAGCAGCAGATCGCCGTGGCCGAGAGGGTCCTCGACGGCCAGGGGCCCGGAGCCTGGCCCGCCTGCGGGCCGCGCGCCGGACTCGCCCGGGGCGGGGAGGCCCCGCGGGCCGAGAGCGCGCCGAGCCGTCCCGCCAGGAGCCTGGCGAGACCCGCGGCCGCCCAGGACGTACGGCCGCAGACCACCCCGCAGTCCCGCGCCGGACGCGCCGAGATGTACACCGTGGTGCACGGCGACACGCTCTCCGGCATCGCCGGTGAGCACCGGGTGCGCGAGGGCTGGCGCGGTCTCTACGAGGGGAACAGGTCGGTCATCGGGGACGACCCCGACCTGATCATGCCCGGTCAGCGGCTCAGCCTGCGCGGGAGTGCCCCGGCGCCGGGCACCGCGGCCAAGCAGAAGAAGGCGGCCACCGCCGCACCGCAGCACAAGGCCGCACCGAAGCCCAAGCCCGCGCCGGAGCGCCGGGTCGAGCCCGAGCGGGCCGAGCGGAAGGCGGCGCCGAAGGCCCCGCAGCGCAAGGCCACCACCGAGCACAAGACCTCTTCCCGCCACTCGGGCCACACCGCCGTCGCCCCCGTGCGGGCCGCCATCGGCACCAGCTACCGCACGGCCGGACCGCACTGGTCGAAGGGCTACCACACCGGCGTCGACTTCCTGGTGCCCACCGGCACCTCCGTCCACTCCGTCGCGGGCGGCCTCGTCGTCTCGGCGGGCTGGGGCGGTTCCTACGGCTACCAGGTCGTGGTGCGGCACAACGACGGCCGCTACTCGCAGTACGCCCACCTGTCCGCGATCTCCGTACGCTCGGGACAGAGCGTGAGCGTCGGCCAGCGCATCGGGCGATCCGGCTCGACCGGGAACGTCACCGGACCGCACCTGCACTTCGAGGTGCGCACCGGCCCCGGCTTCGGCACCGACCTCGACCCGGTCGCCTACCTCAGGGCCCACGGCGCCCGGCTCTGAGCCCTCAGGCGCACAGCGGGACGTCGGGCAGCGGCAGGGCGCGTGGCGCGGGGGGTGTCTCCCCGTCGCCCTCGCCCTGCCCTCTTCCCGCCTCCCCGGGCCCGCGCACGGCGTCCACCGGCGTGAGGACGGGCTTCGCCGAGGGGGCCCGGTCCGCCGGCCGCCCCGCGTCCGGGACACCGGCTCCGCCTACGCCGTCCACCGGGGCCCCCGCCGCCCGTGCCGCCACCGGACGCGGGCCGGCGTCCGTACGGGCCGGGTCGCCCAGCCGCTCCGTCGTCAGCAGGATCAGCCCGCCGCCCGTCACCACCGCGCAGCCCAGCGCCAGGACCGTGCCCGTGGTGCCGTGCCGGAAGGTCTCGCCGAACATGGCGATGCCGACCACGGCCGCCAGCACCGGGTTGGCCACGGTCAGCGTGGCCAGGGGCGCGGCGAGCCCGCCGTCCCGGTAGGCCGCCTGGGACAGGAACACCCCGGCGGCCGACAGCACGGCGATGACCCCGAGCGAGGGCAGCGCGCCCGGCTCGACGCCCGCGCTCCAGTCGACGGCGACCGTCTTGGTGAACACCGACGACATGCCGAACGCCGTACCCGCGCCGGTGGCCAGCAGCACGCTGCGTACCGCCGGATGCCGGTGCGCGGCCCGCGCCGCCGCCATGAGCGCGACGAGCGCCCCGCCGGTCACCAGCGCCAGCGCCGTCCGCTCGGCAGGACCCAGCGAGTGCGACTCGGCCGAGCCGACCAGGGAGAGCAGTCCGGCGAGTCCCGCCGTGGCCATCACGGCCCCGCGCCAGGCCGCCGCCCCCGCCTTCCGGCCGACGAACAGCGCGGCCATGGGCAGCGCGAAGACGATGGTCAGCGCGCCCAGCGGCTGGACCAGGCTCAGCGGCCCGAGGGCCAGCGCCACGACATGGAGCACCCCGCCGAGGCCGTTGAGCCCCAGCGCCGCCCACCAGCCCGGCCTGCGCAGCGCCGCGAGCCCCTCACCGGGACAGGACACCGCGACCCGCTCCTGCACGACGGCACCGCCCGCGTAGGCGACGGCGGAGACGAACGACAGCAGCACGGAGGACGCGAGGGCGTTCATCTCGGGCCCCCCGGAGTGTCTCCCGGGGACAGGCGGGCCCGGTTCGGGGCGCGGTCGGCTTCCATGCCGGACACTCTGCCCGCTCACGCCCGGTCAGTCGTCGTCCCTGAGCACCCGATGCGTCCTACTGCCGATGGAGTACGACGGCGCACCGGTCATCCCCAAGGCGGGTGACCGCGCCCGCGCACCCGGGGCCTGATACAAGTGGCGACCGTGGAACTCGACCCCGGCCTGACCGCGTTGCGCCCGCTCGGCGGCTTCTTCGTGCTGCGCACCGGCGTCGGCCCCGCGGGCCCGACGGCACCTCCTCTCGACCGGACATACGCGGGAGAGCTGACAGGCGTTCAGACCGACGCCCTCGCGGACAGGATCGGGGTCGTCGCGGACCGGCTGCGCGTGCGCGAGCCCCGTGTCTGCGCCTCCCTGGCCCAGCAGGGGCTCGCCGCCCGTCTCTGGTCGGCCGCGCTCGGCTGCGCCGCGCTGTACGGCCGGGTGCCCGATCTCGCCCCGCGCCTGCTGCGCTGGGACGCCGCCGCCACCGCCCCCGACGACCTGTGGCTGGCCGAGGTCCGCCCGCTGCCCGGCGACGCGGACACCCTCGCCGACACCGTCCTGCACAGTCATCTCCAGCCCCTGGGCCAGGCCCTGACCCGCCGCTACGGGGTCGCGCCCGGCCTGCTGCGGGGCAACGCCGCGTCCGCGCTCGCGGGCGCCGCCCGCCAGCTCGACCACTGGGCGCGCGGCAACGCCCGCGCGGACGTGGCCGAAAGGGCGGCCGCGCTCACCGACTCCCTCTTCGCACACCCCCTGTTGAGCGGCACCGGTGCCCGTTCGGGCACGAGGTTCCGCCGCCGCAGCTGCTGCCTGTACTACCGGGTCCCCGGCGGCGGAGTCTGCGGGGACTGCTGCTTCACCCGCCCCCCGGGCTCTTCCCCGCGCGCCGCTTCTGAGTGACCATGAAGAGGACCTGCCGCCGAGTCCAGGGGGTTTTCGGGTGCGAGTGGGACTGCTGACACGTGAGTTCCCCCCGGACGTGTACGGCGGTGCCGGCGTCCATGTGGAGTTCCTGGCCCGCGAGCTGGCCGGGCTGGTGGACCTGGAGGTGCACTGCTGGGGCGAGGGCCGAGGTGTCGGGGTCGCGCGGCACCGCCCCTGGCCCGTCCTCGACGGCTCCAACGACGCCCTGCGCACCTTCTCCGTGGACCTCTCCATGGCCGCCGCCCTCCAGGGCAGCGACCTCGTGCACTCCCACACCTGGTACGCGGGTCTCGCCGGCCACCTCGCCAAGCTGCTGTACGGCATCCCGCACGTGGCGACCGCGCACTCGCTGGAGCCGCTGCGCCCCTGGAAGGCCGAGCAACTGGGCGGCGGATACGCCCTGTCGAGCTGGGCCGAGCGCACCGCGATCGAGTCGGCGGACGCCGTGATCGCCGTGTCCGGCGCCATGCGCGACGACATCCTCGCCTGCTACCCGGCGCTCGACCCGGACCGGGTGCACGTCGTGCACAACGGCATCGACACCCGCCTGTACCGCCCGGACACCGGAACCGACGCCCTGCGCAGGCACGGCATCGACCCGGAGCGGCCCTACGTGCTGTTCGTCGGACGGATCACACGCCAGAAGGGCGTGCCCCAACTGCTGCGCGCGGTCAGGGACATCGACCCCGGCGTCCAGGTGGTCCTCTGCGCCGGGGCCCCCGACACCCCCGAGATCGACCGGGAGTTCCGGGACCGCTTCCGCGAACTGAGCGCCGTCCGCTCGGACGTGTTCTGGATACCGCAGATGCTGCCGCGCACCGAGGTCGTCCAACTCCTCACGCACGCGGCGGTGTTCGTCTGCCCCTCGGTCTACGAGCCGCTCGGCATCGTCAACCTGGAGGCCATGGCCTGCGGCACCCCGGTCGTCGCCTCCCGCGTGGGCGGCATCCCGGAGGTCGTCGACGACGGCCGCACCGGACTCCTCGTCGACACCGGCGACGGCTTCGAGACGAACCTCGCCCGCGCGCTGGACACCGTGCTCGCCGACCCGGCCGCCGCCCGGCGGATGGGCGAGGCCGGACGGGTGCGCGCGGTGGGGGAGTTCGGCTGGGACGCGGTGGCCCGGCGCACCGCGGGACTGTACGAGGAGATCCGCAAGCAGGCTTAGCCGGGCGAGTGCCAGGGCAGCCATGGGGTTCAACCAAGGGTGAGGGGAGGCGCCATGCGCCGAGGAGGTCCTTCGGTTCTCGGGATCGTGCTGGCCGGCGGTGAGGGCAAGCGGCTGATGCCGCTCACCACGGACCGGGCCAAACCCGCCGTCACGTTCGGCGGCACCTACCGGCTGGTCGACTTCGTCCTGTCCAACCTGGTCAACGCCGACGTGCTGCGCATCTGCGTGCTCACCCAGTACAAGTCCCACTCGCTGGACCGGCACGTCACCACCACCTGGCGGATGTCCAGCCTGCTCGGCAACTACGTCACACCGGTGCCCGCCCAGCAGCGCCTGGGCCCGCGCTGGTACCTCGGCAGCGCCGACGCCATCCTGCAGTCGCTCAACCTGGTCCACGACGAACAGCCCGAGTACGTCGCGGTGTTCGGTGCCGATCACGTGTACCGCATGGACCCCCGCCAGATGCTGCGCCGGCACATCGAGGGCGGCGCGGGCGTCACCGTCGCCGGAATCCGGGTGCCGCGCTCGGAGTCCGCGTCCTTCGGCGTGATCACCCCGGGCTCGGACGGACACACGGTGCAGCGCTTCCTGGAGAAGCCCGCCGATCCGCCCGGCCTGCGCGACGACCCGGCCAGCGTCTTCGCCTCCATGGGCAACTACATCTTCAGCACCAAGGTCCTGGTCGAGGCACTCCAGCGGGACGCGGAGGACGAGCAGTCGGCCCACGACATGGGCGGCTCGATCCTGCCCCAGCTCACCGGCCGCGGCGAGGCCCAGCTCTACGACTTCCAGGACAACCACGTCCCCGGCGAGACCACCCGCGACCAGGGCTACTGGCGGGACGTGGGCACGCTCGACGCCTACTACGAGTCCCACATGGACCTGATAGCCGAGCGGCCCGCCTTCAACCTGTACAACCGGCAGTGGCCCATCTACACCCACTCGGGCCAGCTCTCGCCCGCCCGGTTCAGCGCGGGCGGCATCGCCAGCGAGTCCATCATCAGCGCCGGCTGCCTGATCCGGGGCCAGGTCTCCCGCTCGGTGCTCTCGCCGGGCGTCCGGGTCGACCCCGGCGCGGTCGTCCAGGGCTCGGTGCTGCACGACAACGTGCGGATCGGCCGGGGCGCGGTGGTGCGCGGCGCCGTACTGGACAAGAACGTGGAGGTGCCGCCCGGCGCGACCATCGGCGTCAACCCCGACCGCGACGCCGAGCTGTACACCGTCTCCCGGGGCGGGGTGATCGCCCTGGGCAAGGGCCAGCTCGTCACCTGACCGGCCCCCGGCCGGGCACGCGCCCGCGACGCGCCGCCCCCGAACCGTCCCGGATGCCCCGGTTCACGCCGTCCGCCCCGCACGATGCAGGCAACGACGTCGAACCAGCGGAGGTCATCCGACATGAGAGGGACCCGGCGCACCCGGCTGTGCCTGGCCGGGATGATGGCAGCGTCCGCGCTGACCGTCACCCCCGCCCGCGCGGCCGATCCGTCCGACGGCCACCTCACCGATCTGGTCAACCCGTTCATCGGGACCCAGAACGAGGGCAACACCTTCCCCGGCGCCGCCGTGCCGTTCGGCATGGTGCAGCTCTCCCCGGACACCGGGCACAGAACGGGCTACGACCACACCCACGACCACATCCGCGGCTTCTCCCTGCTCCATGTCTCCGGCGTCGGCTGCCGGATCGGCGGCGACCTGCCCGTCCTGCCCACCACCGGCGACATCACCGCCACCGACAACGCCCGCTACGCCGCGGCCTTCTCCCACGACGACGAGAAGGCGAGCCCCGGCTACTACCGGGTCGGCCTCGGCACCGGCATCCGCGCCGAACTCACCGCCACCGCCCGCACCGGCGTGCAGCGCTACACCTTCCCGGCCACGGACAAGGCCAACGTCCTGCTCAACGCCGCCCAGTCGCTGCACAAGCCGGGCGGCGCCGAGGTGGAGATCCTCGACGACCGCACCGTACGCACCAAGATCTCCGGCCACGGCTTCTGCCGGGACACCGGCCCCTACACCGTCTACACCGTCACCCGCTTCAGCCGCCCCTTCACCGCCTACGGCGCCTGGGACTCCGGCGCGGTCACGGCCGGGGCGCGGACCGGGACGGGCGGGGCGTACGTCCGGTTCGACACCACCGAGGACCGCACGGTGGAGGCGACCACCGCCCTGTCGTACGTCGACGCGCGCGGCGCCGCCGCCAACCTGCGCGCCGAGGGCGGCCCGTCCTTCGACACCGTGCGCCGGCGGGCCCGCGAGGCGTGGGAGAAGCGGCTCTCCACCGTCCGCGTGAGCGGCGGCGACCCGGCGCTGCGCCGCACCTTCTACTCCTCGCTCTACCGCTCGTTCCTCGCGCCCAACATCGGCGGCGACGCCGACGGCCGCTACCTCGGCTGGGACCAGAAGCCGCACCGCGCGCGGGGCTTCACCTACTACCAGAACTGGTCGCTCTGGGACACCTACCGGACCCAGGCCCAGCTCCTCGCCCTGCTCGCCCCGCGCGAGGCCCGCGACATGGCACGCTCGGTGGTCCGGGTCGACGAGGACGGCGGCTGGCTGCCCAAGTGGGGGTACGGCCCGGTCGAGACCAACATCATGACCGGCGACCCGGTGACCCCCTTCCTCACCACCGCCTTCCACATGGGCCTGCTGAAGGGCTTCGAGGACCGGGCCTACCGGGCCTTGCGGAAGAACGCCGACGGAGTGCCGCCCACCGCCTTCCCCGGCGTCGGCCGCGAGGCCAACACCGAGTACCTGACGCATGGTTGGGCGCCCTACATCAAGGGCCGCCCCTACGCCAAGGTCGGCGACTCCGACTACCACTTCGGCGCCTCCGCCACCCTGGAGTACGCCCTCTCCGACGCCATGCTCGCCCAGATGGCCCGCGCCCTCGGCCACCGGGACGACGCCGCGCGCTTCGCCGCGCGCTCCCGGAACTACCGCAACCTCTTCGACCCCGCCACCGGCTTCTTCCGCGCCCGCGACGCCTCCGGCGCCTTCACCGGCTCCGCCGACCCGGCCCGGGGCACCGGCTTCCACGAGGGCACCGCCTGGCAGTACCAGTGGCTGGTGCCCCAGGACCTGCCCGGCCTGATCGGCCTGATCGGCGGCAGGGCCGCGGCCGAACGGCGCCTGGACACCTTCTTCGCCTACGACAGACTGCTCGCCGACCCCGAGCTGACCGCCCGCCAGGTGTGGGTGCACGGAGACCCGTACGACTACTACAACGCCGACAAGTACAACCCGCAGAACGAGCCCGACCTGATCGCCCCCTACACCTACCTCGCCACCGGCCAGCCCTGGAAGACCACCGACGTGGTGCACGCCGCGCTGACCCTGTTCACCGACACCCCCACCGGCATGACCGGCAACGACGACCTCGGCACCATGTCCGCCTGGAACGTGCTGACCTCCATCGGCGTCTTCCCGGTCCAGCCCGGCTACGACACCTGGGGCCTGTCCACCCCCGTCTTCGACCGCGTCGACCTCAGCCTGGACCGCCGCTACTGGCCCCTGGGCGCCCTCACCGTCACCGCCCCCGGCACCTCGGCCGCCGACCGGTACATCCAGAGCGTCCGCACCGACCGCCGGGCGCACGAGCGGACCTACCTGACGACCCCCGCACTGCGCTCGCTGCGGACACTGGCGTTCACGGTCGGCCCGCGCCCGTCCGGGTGGGGCACGGCACCCGACGCGGCACCCCCGGCACTGAAGTGACCTCAGGGTCTGCCGAGTCCCGCCCTCTCTCCGGGGCGGGACTTTATCTGCTGTTAACTGAGCGTAACGTGATCGCACTTGACCGTGATCGCGGTTCGGGGCTTGACTCGGGGACAGACAGCAGACCCACTCCCGGACCCACCCGTCGACGACGCGAGGCACTCCCTTGACTTCCGATCTGCTCGCCCCTCTCGACCTCGCCTTCTGGAACATGGAGTCCGTCCGGCACCCCATGCACCTTGGCGCGCTCGGCGTCTTCGCCACGCACTCGCCCACCGCCGGCGCGCACGCCGCCGACCTGCTGGCCTCCCGCGCCGCCGCCGTCCCCGGCCTGCGCATGCGCATCCGCGACGTCTGGCAGCCCCTCGCCTTCGGCGGCGCCGTCCGCGAGCCCGTACCGGACTTCGACCCGCTGGACCACGTACGGCTGCACGCCCCCACCGACGACTTCCACGGCATGGCGGGCCGGCTCATGCAGCGCTCCCTCCGGCGCGGCCGGCCGCCGTGGGAGGCCCATGTGCTGCCCGGCGCGGACGGGGTGTCCTTCGCCGTGCTGTTCAAGTTCCACCACGCCCTCGCCGACGGCCTGCGCGCCCTGAAGCTGGCCGCCTCCCTGCTCGACCCCGTCGACCTGCCCGAGCGCGGGCCGCGCCCCGCCGTGCCGCGGCCCGACCTGCTCTCCGAGGTGCGCGCGCTGCCCGGACGCGTCCCCGGCCTGCTCCGGGGTGCCGTCTCCGACATGGGCCGGGCCCTGGACATCGGCGCCTCCCTCGCCCGCTCCACCCTCGGCATGCGCCCCGCCCCCGCGCTCACCTCGGCGCCCAGCGGCACCCGCCGCACCGCCGGGGCCGTGCTCGACATCGACGACGTGCACCGGGTCCGCAAGAGCGCGGGCGGCACCGTCAACGACGTACTGATCGCCGTGGTCGCAGGCGCCCTGCGCCGCTGGCTGGACGGGCGCGGCGACGGCAGCGAGGGCGTCGCCCCGCGGGCCCTCATCCCGGTCTCCCGCCGCCGCCCGCGCACCGCCCAGCCGCAGGGCAACCGGCTCTCCGGCTACCTGATGCGGCTCCCGGTCGCCGACCCCGACCCGCTGGCCCGGCTGGAGAGCGTGCGCACGGCGATGCTCCGCAACAAGGACGCGGGCGCCGACCGGGGCGCGGGCGCGGTCGCCCTGCTCGCCGACCACGTCCCGGCGCTCGGGCACCGGCTCGGCGGACCACTGGTGGGGCAGGCGGCGCGGCTCTGGTTCGACATCCTCGTCACCAGCGTCCCGCTGCCCGGCATCGGGCTGAAGCTCGGCGGCCACGAGCTGGCCGAGGTCTTCCCGCTGGCCCCGCTCGCCCCCGGCCAGTCGCTGGCCGTGGCGATCTCCACCTACCGCGGGCGCGTGCACTACGGGCTCGTCGCGGACGCCCGCGCGGTGCCCGACCTCGACGTGCTGGCCCGCGCGCTCACCGAGGAGATGGAGACGCTGCTCACAGCCTGCGAGGTCTGACCCCGTCCGTTCCCGGCCCCCGGACCGCCCGCCACCTGAGCGGGTTTGGTCCAGGGGCCGGGCGCTCCGTAAAATTCCCCGTTCGACAGCGGGCGCGCCCATGCCCCCGCGCGGGTGATCAGGGAAGCGGCAGCGCGATGACGGTGACAGAGGACGGCGCGACGTCCACGGACGCGATGGTTTACGGCCCCGGCATCGACCCGGAGCGCCTGGCCGTCTGCCTCAGCGTGCTGGAGGAGCTCGACCGGATCGACGTCGACCACCCCGACGCCATCCAGGTCCGCCGGGCCACCTCGCACATCTACCGCACGGTGAAGCAGCGCCGCCGCCAGGAGCGCCGGGCCGCCAAGACCGCGCACGACCGCACCGTCACCGAGGCCACCGCCACCGGCTCCGCCGAGCGCATCGACGACGAGACCGAGGGCATCCTGCCCACCTCCAAGATCGAGGCCGGCCGGATCGCGGGCATACTCCAGCGCCCCCGCTCCTGCTACGTCTGCAAGCAGCGGTACACCGAGGTCGACTACTTCTACCACCAGCTCTGCCAGGACTGCGCCGCCGAGAACCGCACCCGCCGCGAGGCCCGCGCCGACCTCACCGGCAAGCGCGCGCTGCTCACCGGCGGCCGCGCCAAGATCGGCATGTACATCGCGCTCCGGCTGCTGCGCGACGGCGCCCACACCACGATCACCACCCGGTTCCCCAAGGACGCCATCCGCCGCTTCAAGGCGATGGAGGACTCCGCGGACTGGATGCACCGCCTGGAGGTCGTCGGCATCGACCTGCGCGACCCGGCCCAGGCGGTCGCCCTCGCGGACCAGGTGAGCGAGGCGGGCCCGCTCGACATCCTCATCAACAACGCGACGCAGACCGTACGCCGGGTGCCCTCGGCCTACGCGGCCCTGGTCGACGGCGAGAGCGCGCCGCTGCCCGCCGGTGAGCTGCCCGCCCACCACGTCATCGGCGCCTTCAACTCCGGCGCGGTGGACGGCCTGGCCGCGCTGCCCGTCGGCACCAGCGGCCTGGAGGCCCAGAAGGTCGCCGACCTGGCCCTGGTCGCGGGCAACGCCAGCGTCGCCCGGCACCTGGACGGCACCGCCATCGACGCGGGCGGCCTGCTGCCCGACGTCGTCGACTCCAACACCTGGGTGCAGTCCATCGAGCAGATCTCCCCGGTGGAGCTGCTGGAGACCCAGCTCTGCAACTACACGGCGCCGTTCATCCTGATCAGCAAGCTCCGCCCGGCCATGGCCGCCGCCGCGAAGCAGGCCGGCAAGGGGCGCGCGTACATCGTGAACGTCTCCGCGATGGAGGGCGTCTTCGCCCGCGGCTACAAGGGCGCGGGGCACCCCAACACCAACGCCGCCAAGGCCGCGATGAACATGGTGACCCGGACCAGCGGCCAGGAGATGTTCGACACCGACCGCATCCTGATGACCTCGGTCGACACCGGCTGGATCACCGACGAGCGCCCGCACTACGACAAGCTGCGCCTGGCCGAGGCCGGCTTCCACGCCCCGCTGGACCTGGTCGACGGCGCGGCCCGCGTCTACGACCCGATCGTGCGCGGCGAGCAGGGCGAGGACCTGTACGGCGTCTTCATGAAGGACTACGCGCCCGGCAAGTGGTGACACCCGGAGCTCCGCGCGGACGACGGCGCGGCACCGGACCCCGGTCCGGTGCCGCGCCGTCGTCTTGACGGGGCGTCCACGGGGCAGACGAGTGACTGGGCCGTGTGGGTGAACCGGCGGCCCCCGCAGCGGATGCGCATTGCGGTAAACGGCCCCATATTGAGGGGGATTGAGGGGGTGGGAGGCGGGCGGAAGTTACGTCTTGTTTGCATTCCCTATCGAGCGTGGGTCCGCTCATTTGGTTAATCTGAAGCTCCGGGACGCCCCCCAGGGTGATCCGACACATAAGGAGTGCGCGGTGACACCGGACAAGACGAACGTCGAACAGGGCCCCGACGAACGCACGGAGCGTTCCCGCCGCAGGCCCGGAGAACTCGGCAGCCTGGACGTGTGGGCTCGCTCCGCCCCGATCCGCCTCGCGGGCTACGAGGAAGACCTCGCCGAGCCCCACATCCTGCCCAGCGTGGACTGACCCTCCCGTAAGCCCTCGACAGCCGCCCCGCATGGGCGTGACAGACTCACGCCCATGCTGATCAGGGAAGCCGAGGCCGGGGACTGGGCCCGTATCTGGCCCGTCTGGCACCGCGTCGTCGCCGCCGGTGACACCTACACCTGGGACCCCGGCACCCCCGAGGAAGCGGCCCGCGCCCTCTGGATGAGCCCCGCCAAACGGGTGTACGTGGCCGAGGACGCCGACGGGGCCCTGCTCGGCACCGCCTATCTCACCCCGAACTACGGCGGCGCCGCCGCCCAGGTGGCCAACGCCGGCTTCATGGTCGACCCCGACCGGGCCGGACGCGGCGTCGGCCGGGCGCTCGCCGAGCACATCCTCGGCGAGGCCAAGGCCCGGGGATACCGCGCGATGGTCTTCAACGCCGTCGTCGAGACCAACCCCGCCGTCCGCCTCTGGACCTCCCTCGGCTTCAGCGTCCTCGGCACCGTCCCGGACGCCTTCGACCACCCCCGCGACGGCAGGGTCGGACTGCACATCATGCACAAGACGCTCTAGCGCGCCCGCCCGCGCGAAAGCCCGTCAGCGCAGCCGGTCCGGTGGGGCCGTGCGCGTCCAGGGGCGCAGCCGCTCCAAGTCCTCGGCTACCGCCAGCAGATCCGCCTCCGTGCCCGGCCGGCCCACCAGCTGCACCGCCGCGGGCGCGCCGCCCGGGAGGCTGCCGAAGGGCACCGACATCGCGGGCCAGCCCGTCAGGTTCCACACCGGGGTGAAGGGCGAACTGGCCGTGTTCACCGCCACGTTGGCGAGCCAGCTCCGCTCGTGCCAGGGCGCGGCGGCGGGGGAGCGGCGGGCCAGCGCCGGGGTGAGCAGCACGTCGTACTCGGTGAAGAACGGCAACAGGCGGGCCCGCAGCCGGTCCCGGGCGTCGCCGGCGCGCACCGAGCGGACGAAGCGGCGGCCGGCGGCCGCGTGTGTGCGGGTGCGCCGGGCGAGCCGGGCCGGGTCCAGTCCGGCCGAGTCCACCGCGGTACCGGCCGTCCAGTGCCGCAGCGCGGTCAGGCCCAGGTCGAGCGGGTAGGGCGGCTCCGCGCGCCGTACCGTGTGCCCGGCCCCGTTCAGCAGCCCGGCCGCCTCCCGGACCGCCGAGCGGAACGGCTCGCTCACGCTCACCCCGGCCAGCGGGCTGCGCACCGCCGCGGCGATCCGCCTCGGTGTCCGCTCCCCGGGCGCCGGGTACGCGCCGTCCGCCAGGACGCCCAGCATCAGCCGCAGGTCCTCGACCGTGGTGGCCAGCGGGCCGTTCTCCGACATGCCGAACCAGTCGCCGTGCCCGATGCCCGCCGGGACCACACCGTGGCCCGGCTTCACCGTCACCAGACCGCAGGCCGCCGCAGGGATGCGCAGCGAGCCCATGCCGTCGTTGCCGAGCGCCAGCGGCACCATGCCCGCCGCGACCGCCGCCGCGCTGCCCCCGGACGAGCCGCCCGCCGTGCGGGTCAGGTCCCAGGGGCTGCGGGCCGTGCCGTACACGCCCTCGGTGGTGCCGAACACGCACAGCTCGGGCACGTTCGTCAGACCCACGACCACCGCGCCCGCCGCGCGGAGCCGGGCCACGGTCTCATGGTCCTCGGCGGCCGGGGTGTCCGGCGTCGCGGCCGAGCCGTTGCGGGTGGACTCGCCGCGCACGCCGAGGTTGTCCTTCACCGCCACCGGCACGCCCGCCAGCGGGAGTCCGGCCAGATCGGGACGGGCGCCGACCTCGTCCGCCTCCGCCAGGGCCGCCGCGTCGCGCACGGTACGGAACGCGCCGACCCGCCCGTCCAGTTCCGCGATCCGCGCGAGATGCTCCGCCACCACCTCCCGCGGGGTGACCCGCTTCTCACGGACGGCGGCGGCGATCCCGGCGGCCGTACGGCCGGCCCAGCTGCTCACGTGCACTCCTCTTCGCTCCCGGCGCGCGGACCGCGCGCACGGCAGCACTGTGCCCGCTCGCGCGTCCCGCGTCGAGAGGGTGCCCGGCACCGCTCACGGGGTGGTGCCGAGCCGGGTCGGCCGCAGGAAGTCGCGTACGTAGGTCCGCTCCCAGCAGGCGCCCGTCTGACGCAGTTCACGCCAGGTGGTGAAGCGGTAGCGGAAGAGGCGGGCGCGGATGTAGCGGGGCGGGGCGCCGGGCGGGAAGGGGGAGGAGCGCAGCAGGCGCAGGGTGTCGCGGTCGTCCTCCAGCAGCCGTTCCACCAGCTTGCCGAACCAGTCCCCGGCGTACGCGGGGGAGAGCGCGGCGAACCACATCAGCCAGTCCAGGCGCAGGTGGTAGGGCGCGAACTGGCGTGGCCAGCGGCGCGGATCACCCGGTTTGCCGTGGAACTCGTACTCCCGCCAGTCACCGTCCGCACGCGGCCGCTCGTCGCCGGTGCCCTCGATCACCACCTCGTAGCGGACCCGGCTGACGCTGCCGAAGGCGCCGTAGGTGTTCACCAGGCGCAGCGGGTCGAAGGAGCGGTTCATCACCTGGCGCCGGGAGACCATGTTCCGCACCGGGTGCCGGCCGAGCACCAGCAGGACCGCCCCGACCGCGAGCACCAGCACCTCGTACCAGAGCGGCGCGGCGGGCACCGCGGGCGGATCGGCCGGGAGCCGCAGCGCGGACAGGGCGAGCACGACGGTGATCCAGTTCAGCCAGGAGAAGTTCCCCGACAGCACCAGCCAGAGCTGGGTCACGATCATCAGCGCGGCGGCCGCCGACGCGATCGGCTGCGGGGTGAACAGCAGCACGGGCACGACGAGTTGGGTCACATGATTGGCGGCCGTCTCCACCCGGTGCAGGGGCCGGGGCAGGTGGTGGAAGAACCAGCTCAGCGGGCCCGGCATCGGCTGCGTCTCATGGTGGTAGTCCAGACAGGTCAGCTTCCGCCAGCACGCGTCCCCGCGCAGCTTGATCAGCCCCGCGCCGAACTCCACCCGGAACAGCACCCAGCGCAGCAGGAACAGCACCACCACGGGCGGCGCCACCTTCTCGTTGCCGAGGAACGCCGCCAGGAACCCCACCTCCAGCAGCAGCGTCTCCCAGCCGAAGGCGTACCAGGTCTGCCCCACGTTGACGACCGACAGGTACAGCGCCCACGGCACCAGCCACAGCACCACCGAGGCCCACAGCGGCAGCAGCGAATCCGCGCCCGCCAGCAGCGCCGCCGACACCGCGCACCCCGCCCAGGCGCACCCGGCGAAGAAACGGTCCGAGTAGTACGCGTGGAACAGGCTCGGCGACTGTCTGAACGGCACCCGGGCGGTGTAGCGCGGCACCGGCAGCATCCCGCGCTCGCCCAGCAGCGGCCGGAACTGGCGCGCCGCCGCCAGGAAGGCCACCAGGTAGACCGCGGCCAGCCCGCGCTGGAACACCAGACGGCTCAGCCAGTAGTCGGGGGCGGTGAACCACTCCATCGCGCTCGCGCTCCTGCCTCTGCGGCGACCGCCCGGCAGGGGCCGTTCCCCGCCCGTCGCGCCCGCCCGTCACTGCCGTGTACCGCGCCGCCCGGCCCGCGTAACCCCTGCCGGCCCGCGCGGCCACACCCTGCCACGCCCCACTCGAAGATTCGGACATTTGCTGGCAAGGTGGCCCCATGGCTGATCGGGGAGCGAGTGCCCTGTCACTCCCGGAGGACCGGCCCGCCGCCCCGGACACGATCCTGGCGCTCAACCACATGGGCAGCTTCGACTGGGACCTGGACGCGGGCCTGTTCCACATGGACGCGCGGGCCCACGAGATCTTCGACCTGCTCCCCGAGGAGTACGACGGCAGGGTCGAGACCCTGGCCCTGCGGGTGCCCCCGCCGGACGCCTCCCGGGTGGACGCGGCGGTCGCCCGGGCCATCAAGGACGGCAGCGAGACCTACGGCGCCTACTTCCGCGTCCGCCGCCGCGACGGCTCCGTCCGCTGGGCCCACAGCCAGGGCGCCATCCGCCGCGACGGCACCGGCCGCCCGCGCCGGGTCGTCGGGCTCGTCCGGGACGCCACCCGGGAACTGGCCGACAGCCCCGCCCGCGCCCCGCGCACCGCCCGCGAGGAGGCGTTCCGCCAGCAGACCAGCGTCGTGGAGGCCATCTCCGCGGCCCTCGCCCACGCGCGCAGCGTCCAGGACGTCATCGACGTCCTCAAGGACACCCACGGAATCCGCCACCTCGGCGCGGCCAGCGTCGTCATCGGCCTGGTGGAGGCCGGCCGCATCCGGCTGGTCGCCGAGGGCCCGGCCGAGAGCTTCGTGCCCGGCACCCGCGTCACCCGGATCGACGAGCCCTACCCGATGAGCGAGGTCGTCCGCACGCTCGTCCCCCACTTCATCGAGTCGCCCGAGGAGTTCGCGCGGCGGTACCCGATCCTCTGGCCGCACATCACCGAGCTGCGCATCACCTCCGCCGCCTACCTCCCGCTGATCGCCCAGGCCCGCCCGCTCGGCGCCATGGGGCTGCTCTACAACGACCGGCGCGGCTTCTCCGCCGAGGAGCGCGCCGTCCTGGTCGCCCTCGGCAGCAGCATCGCGCAGAGCCTGCAGCGCGCCATGCTCTACGAGCAGGAGAAGGACCTCGCCCAGGGCCTCCAGCAGGCGATGCTGCCCCGCACCATCCCCAGCGTCCGGGGCGCCGACGTGGCCGTGCGCTACCGCGCCGCCGCCCTCGGCCGGGACATCGGCGGCGACTGGTACGACCTGATCCCGCTGCCCGGCGGGCGGGTCGGCGCCGTCATCGGGGACGTGCAGGGCCACGACACCCACGCGGCGGCCGTCATGGGCCAGTTGCGGATCGTGCTGCGCGCCTACGCCGCCGAGGGGCACAACCCGGCCACCGTCATGGCCCGCGCCTCCGTCTTCCTCGACGAACTGGACACCGACCGCTTCGCCACCTGCCTGTACGCCCAGGCCGACCTGACCACCGGAGTCGTCCAGTTCGTCCGCGCCGGGCACCTCGACCCGCTGGTCCGCGACACCCGGGGCGTCACCCGTCGCCTCGCCGTGGAGGGCGGGCTGCCGCTCGGCCTCTCCGCCGAGTTCGGCCGGCTGGAGTACCCCGTCGCCACCCTGGAGCTGGACCCCGGACACACCCTCCTGCTGTGCACCGACGGCCTGGTCGAGCGGCCCGGCGCCGACCTGGACGACGGCATGCGGGAGCTCGCGCAGGTCTTCGCCGAAGGCCCGGACGACGTGCGCGAACTCGCCGCACGCCTGATCACCATGGCCGAGGAGCGCGGCGGCGAGGACGACGTCGCGCTGCTCCTGCTGCGCCGACGGGAGCCCGAGGAGCCGCGGGCGCACGGCCGGCTCCGGCAGCACGTCGCCCCCGGCGACCCCGACGCCCTCACCCGCGCCCGGCACCTCATCGGCGCCGAGGTGCGGGCGTGGGGCGCCGGTGACCGGGCCGACGAGGTCGAACTCGTCGCCGACGAGCTGATCACCAACGCGCTGATGCACACCGAGGGCTCGGCGACCGTCACCCTGCGTCTGCTCTCCGGCGGCACCCGGCGTCTGCGCGTCGAGGTGGAGGACTCCTCCAGCGCCCTGCCCCGCCGCCGCGAACCGCGCGACGACGGCGTCTCCGGGCGCGGACTGCTCCTGGTGGACATGCTGGCCGACGCCTGGGGCGTGGAGGCGCGCGGCGGCGGCAAGGCCGTCTGGTGCGAGTTCCGGGCGGACCCGGACGGCTGAGACCGGTACGGACCCGGACGGCTGAGCGCCGCCTGGCACCTCCGCCCGCCGGTGGCACCCTGGACACATGCCGGAACTGCCCGAGGTAGAAGCGCTCAAGGACTTCCTCACCGAGCACCTGGCCGGACGCCGGGTGACCCGGGTGCTGCCGCTCGCCATCAGCGTGCTCAAGACCTACGACCCCCCGGTCACCGCCCTGGAGGGCACCGAGATCACCGCCGTACGCCGGTACGGCAAGTTCCTGGACCTGGAGACCGGCGGCGGCCCGCATCTCGTCACCCACCTGGCCCGCGCGGGGTGGCTGCACTGGCGCGACACCCTGCCGGACATTCCGCCCCGCCCCGGCAAGGGCCCCCTCGCGCTGCGGGTGGCGCTGGAGGGCGGGGCCGGCTTCGACCTGACCGAGGCGGGCACGCAGAAACGGCTCGCGGTGTACGTCGTGGGGGACCCGGCCGAGGTGCCGGGCATCGCCCGGCTGGGCCCCGATCCGCTCGCCGGCGACTTCGACGAGGAGCGTTTCGCGGCCCTGATGGGCGCCGAGCGGCGGCAGCTCAAGGGCGCGCTGCGCGACCAGTCGCTGATCGCCGGGGTGGGGAACGCCTACAGCGACGAGATCCTGCACGCCGCGAAGATGTCCCCGTTCAAACTCGCCGCCTCCCTCACCGCCGAGGAGACCGGCCGTCTGTACACCGCGCTGCGCACCACCCTCACCGAGGCGGTCGAGAGGTCGAGGGGGATCGCGGCGGGACGGCTGAAGGCGGAGAAGAAGAGCGGGCTGCGCGTCCACGGCCGCACCGGCGAACCGTGCCCGGTGTGCGGGGACACCATCCGCGAGGTCTCCTTCAGCGACTCCTCGCTCCAGTACTGCCCCACCTGCCAGACCGGCGGCAAGCCGCTCGCCGACCGCAGGCTCTCCCGCCTGCTGAAGTGAGCGCGCCCCGCCCGGCCCGGCCCGGTCAGTGCGCGGGCAGGGTCAGTGCGCCGGAAGGGTCACCAGCCGCCGGCCCTCGGCCGTGCGCACCTCGTAGTGGTCGATGTCGTCCGGGCTGAGCGAGGAGCCCGCCGTGGTCGAGGTGGTGCCCTCGTCGTGCGCCCCGACGCTCCAGCCGCCCGCCACCTGCTCCGAGCCGTCCCGGCCGATCACGATCAGCCGGCAGGAGCGCGGCCCGGTGCTGTCCCGCACCTCCAGGCGCAGTCCGCTGCCCCACCGCTCACCCTCGGTGGTGACCCTGGCCCACACCCCGGTGCCCGGATCGGTGGCGGCCGTGACATGGGCCGCGGGCTCCCCGTGCCCGGCGAAGGCCATCACCGAGGGCCCGGCCACCGCCAGCACCACCGAGGCCGCGAGCCCGTACAGCATCCGGCGGCGCCGGGCCCGATGGCGTACGGTGATCTCGCCGAGCAGCCGGTCCAGCAGCCGCGGGCCGGGCTGGGCGAGCGCGGGGACGAAGGCGGGCGTGGCCTGCCGGTACAGCATCAACTGCCGTGCGGTGGGGCCGAATTCGGCCACGTCGGTCGCGCACCGGGGGCACTCGGCGAGGTGGTCCTCGAAGCGGAAGGACTCCGCCTCGTCCAGCACGCCGAGCGTGTACGCGCCGACGGCGCGATGCCTTTCCAGGGACCTCATGCCGAATCCTCGTGCCTATGGGTGCGGGTGGGGTTACGCGGTGCACCCATTGGTACGCACCGGAGGTCCGAATGACTCAAGCCGCGCGCAGAAACCCGATGGGGATTCGGAGCGGCCGGGGCCCCGGATTGGTCCGAGTTCCAACTGGCCGGAAAAAGTGCCTGGTTCGCCGTCGGCGGCCGGATCAGAACAGATGGATGGCCAGGTGTCCGAGGGGCAGGCCGAGCCGCCACGCCGGGGTCCACACCTTCGGCCCGTCGTCCTCGCCGAAGGCTGCCCCGCCGCCCGGCACCGCGTCCAGGTCGGGTGCGAGCAGCTCGGTCTCCTCCAGCCAGCGCCAGGCGGCCCGCGCCAGGGCCAGATCGGGGTCGGGGGTGGTGGACACGGCCGCCCCGGCGGTGAGTTCGGCCATCCGGCCGCCGACCCAGTCCCGCCAGGGCTGGTCGTACGCCGTCAGCGACAGCCAGGTCTCCAGCTGCGAGATGACCCGCACGCCGGAGAGTTCGCCCTCGGTGTCGGACAGGAAGACGGTGAGCGCCAGCGCGTCCCGGCCCGCACGGAACTCGAAGGACGTCGGTGGCATCAGATCGCCGGTGCGCAGCAGCTCGTCGGCGATGTACTCGGCGTAGAACCAGGCCATGGGGACGGTGAGTTCACCGCCGCCGGCGCCGCTCGTGCTCTCGTGGCCTCTGTGGAGCATCCCTGCCTGCCTTCCTCCGGTGCGTGCAAAGTCGCCCGAACCCGGCCCCCCGCCCGGAACACGGATGAGGACAGCTCATGACTCCGACGGGGGTCACGGCAAGGCGCTTTACCGAGGCTTGACCAGGCTCCCGGTTTCATCGCAGGTCGGTCGCGTATCCCGGGAGAACCTGGCGCAGGGCGCGCAGCGCGTAGTACGCGCGGGACTTCACGGTACCGGGTGGAATGCCCAGGATCTCGGCGGCCTCCGCCACGCTGGCCCCGCGGAAGTACACGAGTACCAGCACGTCACGGTGGTGCGGAGTGAGGGTCTTCACAGCCTCGCGCACATCGAGCGCGGCGGCGGCCCGCTCGGCGTGGTCGGCGGTGACGCGCGCGGTCTCCGGCACCTCGTCCACCACCTCCGGAGGCCGGGCCCGCCGCGCCCGCCGGGCGTCTATGGCGAGCCGCCGGGCCACCGTCAGCAGCCAGGGGCGGGCCGAGGCGAAGTTCTCGGCGCGCAGCGCCTCGGGATGCTGCCAGGCCCGTACGAGCGTCTCCTGCACCAGATCCTCGGCGCGCTGCCGGTCGCCGTCGCTCAGCCGCAGCAGCAGCGCGAAGAGGGGCCGCCCGTGCTCCCGCTGCAGCGCGGCGAGTTCATGCTCGGCGGTCGTCGTCCCTGGGGAAGTGGTTCCGGCCGTCATGGCCGTATGGCAGCGCAGGCCGTGCCCCGGCGACACCCCGCGCGCACGCCGGTGCGACGGACGGTCGCCAGGGCGCGGTGAACGGTCGGACGAGCGGTCACGCCGGGGGCGGAGAGCACCGGATGGGCTAGGCACTGTTTGCGCGGGAGGCGAGCTTCATACCCATATGCCCGTCAGGGCTTGTCTGTCAATACGACAATTCTGGGGTGAGTTGATGATCGGACGCAGGCATCCGGTGGCCCTCGTGCTGACCGCCGTGCTCGCGGCGGTGGCCGCCTGCCAGAACCAGGACCGGGCCGAGCCCGGCGCCTCCGGGCAGCCCGCGCCGGGCACCGGCCGGGGCTTCACGCTCGTCGCCGCCGGAGGCATCCAGCCCTCCGCGTCCGCCGCCGAGCGGGCGGGCTTCGACGCGGGCGGCGCCGGACCCGACTTCCGCCCCATGCTCGCGGGGGCCCGGCCGGCGGTGTCCGGCGCCGACCTGGCGCTGTGTCACCTCGAACCGGTCCAGGCCGCCGACGGCGACCCGGTCGCCGCCTCCCTGCCCCAGCTCGCCCAGGGCCTCGCCGCGACCGGCTTCGACAGTTGCTCCACCGCCTCCCCGCAGGCCGAGGGAACCGGTGTCACCCGCACCCTCGCCGCCCTCGACCAGGCGGGCGTGCGGCACGCGGGCACCTCGCGCACCGACACCGAGGCCCGGACCGTCACCCTGCTGCGCGCGGGCACCGCGAAGGTCGCCCATCTGTCGTACTCCTACGACACCACCGGGCAGTCCGGGGCGGTCGACCCGGCCGACGCCGGCCGGATCGCCGAGGCCGCCCGGGCCGCCCGCAAGGCCGGGGCCGACGTGGTCGTGCTGTCCGTCAACTGGGGCACCGCCTGGCAGGACGCCCCCGACGCCGGGCAGCTCACCCTGGCCAAGCAGCTCACCGCCGCGAAGACGAGCGGCCGCCCCGACATCGACCTCGTCCTCGGCACCCACGCCCACGTCCCCCAGCCGTACGAGAAGGTCAACGGCACCTGGGTGGTCTACGGCATGGGCGACCAGATCGCCGAGGGCGGCGCGGGCGCGGGGGAGTGGCGCGGCAACGAGTCCACCCTCGCCCGCTTCACCTTCGCGCCGCCCGCGAAGCCGGGCGGCCGCTGGGACGTCCGCAGCGCCGAGTTCCTGCCGCAGGTGTACGACCTCGACGCCGGACGCGCCGTCGACGTGGGCTCGGCCATCGCGGCCGGCGCCGACCTCGCCGCCACCCGCGACCGGGTACGGAACACCGTACTGAGCCGGAACGCGACGAAGGCCGGGCTCACCATGGCCCAGTGATCACTCGGCGGGCGCCCGCCGGGCCATCGCCGAGTGCCGGTAGGAGTAGCCGAAGTAGATCACGCAGCCGAGCAGGAACCAGATGGCGAACCGCACCCAGGTCTGCCATTCCAGGAAGGTGACGAGCCAGAGCGAGAACAGCGCGCCGAGCGCCGGCACGAACGGCATCAGCGGGGTGCGGAAGGCGCGCGGCAGGTCCGGCTGCCGGTAACGCAGCACGATCACGGCCGCGCACACCACCACGAACGCCAGCAGGATGCCGATGTTGGTCAGCTCGGCCGCCTCGCCGATCGGCACGAACCCGGCGATGCAGGCCGCCCCGACCCCCACGATCCAGGTGACCCTGGTCGGCACGTGCCGGGTGGGGTGCGTCTTGGCGAACCAGCGCGGCAGCAGGCCGTCGCGGGCCATGGAGAACCAGACGCGGGTCACGCCCAGCATGAACGTGAACATCACGGTGAGGATGCCGATGATCGCCCCGACCGCGATGACGTCGGCGAGACCGCCCAGCCCCACCGACTTGAAGGCCGAGGAGAACCCGCTCTCCGGGTCGATGTCCTTGTAGTTCTGCATGCCGGTCAGCACCAGACAGGCCAGCACGTACAGCACCATCGAGATGATCAGCGAGTAGATGATCGCCTTCGGCATGTGCCGCTGGGCGTCCTTGGACTCCTCGGCCGCCGTGGACATCGCGTCGTAGCCGAACACCGCGAAGAACACCGTGGCCGCGCCGGTGAAGGCGCCGCTGATGCCGAAGGGGAAGAAGGGGTGGTAGTTCGCGGTGTTGATGTGGAAGAAGCCCACGACGATCACCAGCAGCACCACCAGCACCTTCAGCGCCACCACGAACGTCTCGAACCGGGCCGCGCTCTTCATGCCCAGGTTCAGCAGCCAGGCGATCAGCAGGCACAGGATCGCCGCGAACAGGTCGACCCGGTGCCCCGATCCGGTGCCGGGTGCGCCCAGCATCCACGAGGGGAGGTCCGCGCCCATCTCCTCGACCAGGAAGCTGAAGTAGCCGGAGATGCCGATGGCGACCACCGCCACGATCGCGGTGTACTCCAGCAGCAGGTCCCAGCCGATGAACCAGCCCACGAACTCGCCCAGCACCGCGTACCCGTAGGTGTACGCCGAGCCGGCCTTCGGGATCATCCCCGCGAACTCGGCGTACGACAGCGCCGCGCAGGCGCTCGCCACACCGGCGATCAGGAACGACACCAGCACCGCGGGCCCGGCCTTGCCGTTGGCGACGGTGCCCGCGAGCGTGAAGATGCCCGCGCCGATGATGCCGCCCACCCCGATCGCGGTGAGCTGCCACAGGCCGAGCGAGCGGTCCAGACCGCCCTCGCCCGCCTCGGTCTCCTCGATGTGTTCGATGGGTTTGCGACGGAGAATTCCCTCACCCGAACGGATCTTGGCCACACGCCTCACCTCTTCCCCGACGGCAAACGGCTGACGGCGGATCATGATGGCTCAGCCGCGGCCTCTTCGGAAGGCGCCACGCACGGCGGCTCAGGTCACGGCCCAGTCCGGCACCCAGGTGCCCGGGGCGCGCGGGCCCGCCGAAGTGCCGGTCAGATGCGCGCGCAGGGCGGCCAGGGCCGGGTGGGCGTTGGCCCCGTCCCAGATCAGGGAGTGCGGATAGACCGGTGTCGGACCGGTGACCGGAATCCGCCGCAGACCGTGCCCGGCCGGCCCGGCGAGCCGGGGATGCTCACCCATGAAGGTCGCCAGCTCCGGTGACCCGGCGATCCGGTCCAGCATCGCCGCGCTGCCGAAGTTGGGGCCGGCCGAGTCGATGGTGAGCCCGAACTCCGCCGCCAGCGAGGCGTAGTACGCGCCCCACTCGACGCCCTCCACGATGCTCGGCATCCAGATCCGGTGCCCGGCCAGCTCGGCAGGGGTCACCGAGGGGGCCTCGGCCAGCGCGTGTCCCGGACCGGTGAGCAGATGCAGGGGCTCGTCCAGCACCCGGGCGCTCGCCAGGCCCTCGGGCAGCCTTGTGCCCGGCATGCCGACCGCGCGGAAGGTCGCGTCCACCCGGCCCGCCCGCACGGCGGCGACGGCCGTGTCCGCGTCGAACAGGGTGACCACCTCAAGCTCCACCCCCGGATGCGCCTCGTGGAAGCCGCGCAGCAGGACGGCCGGGGCGACCCGGGGGCCGATCACGTCCACCCGCAGCGCCCGCCGGCCCGGCCGGACCGACGCGGCGGCCCTCTCCTCGGCGAGCAGCAGCGCCCGCGCGTGCGGCAGGAACGCCCGCCCGTCCAGGGTCGGCTCGGCGCCCCGCGCGCCACGGGTGAACAGCCGCACCCCGAGGTCCCGCTCCAGCGCCGCGATCCGTTTGGAGACGGCCTGCTGGGTGATGGCGAGCACGGCGGCCGCCTCCTGGAACTGCCCCGCGTCCGCCACGGCGACGAAGGTGCGTACGGCCTTGAGGTCCATGCCCGCCAGAGTACAACCGTCGGTTGTGAGAGGGGGTGCTTCGGTTGTTTGATCCCAGGGCGGTCCCGCCGATTTCATGGCCTCGGTCAACGGGAGGTTGTGGATGAAGCTCGGGTCGCGGTTCGGGTGGCTGTGGGCCGCGTACGCCGTGAGCGCCGCCGGGACCTGGCTGGCGTTCGACGCCTTCGCGCTGACCGCGCTCCTCGTGCTGCACGCCGGCCCCGCCCAGGTGGCACTGCTGGCGTCCGCCGGACCGGCCGTCGGCGCGCTGCTCGCGGTGCCGCTCGGGCCGTGGATCGAGTTCCGGCGCAAACGCCCCGTCATGATCGCCGCTGACCTGGTCCGGTGCGCCGCCCTGCTCGCCGTCCCGGCGGCCCACTTCCTCGGGGTGCTCGGCTTCGGCCCGCTGCTCGTGGTGTCCATGGTCGTGGCCGCCGCCGACCTCACCTTCACCGCGGCCTCCGGCGCCCACCTCAAGAGCCTCGTCCCGCGTGCCGGACTGCTCACCGCCACCAGCCGGTTCGAGTCCACCACCTGGACGGCCACCGTGCTCGGCCCCCCGCTCGGCGGGGCCGCCACCGGTCTGCTCGGGCCGGTGGCGACGGTGGCCGCCAACGCCCTGAGCTTCCTGCTGTCCGCCCTCGGCATCCGGGCCGTCGGGGGCACCGAGCCCGTCCCCGCGCGGCCGCCCCGCGACGCCTCCCGGCCGCGCGCCGCCGGCCTCCTCGACGGCTGGCGGCACCTGCTCACCAGCCCCCGGCTGCGCCCGCTGTTCCTCAACACGGTCCTGGTCAACGGCCTGATCATGGCCCAGGCGCCGCCGCTCGCCGTGCTCATGCTCGGCCCGCTCGGCTTCGCCCCCTGGCAGTACGGGCTCGCCTTCGCCGTGCCCTGCCTCGGCGGACTGCTCGGCTCCCGGCTCGCCCGGCCGCTCGCCGCCCGCTTCGGCAGGCGCCGGGTCCTGCTCGCCTCGGGCGTGCTGCGCGCCTGCTGGCCGGCCGGTCTGGCCCTCGTCCGGCCCGGCCCGGCCGGACTGGCCCTCGTCATGGCGGTCGAGCTGTGCCTGATCACCTGCGCGGGCGTGTTCAACCCGGTGCTCGCCGCCGAGCGGCTGGAGCGCACCCCGGACGACCGGGTGGCCCGTACGCTCTCCGCCTGGTCCGTCACCGGCAAGGCCGCCACCGCCGCGCTCACCGCGCTCTGGGGCCTGCTGGCCGCCCTCACCGGCCCGCGCACCGCCATCGCCGCGGCCGGGGTGCTGCTCCTGGCGACCGCGCCGATGCTGCGCGGGCTCGCTACGGGACGACCGTCACCGGCCAGCGCCCCGCCTTCACCAGCCGGACCGCCACCGACCCGATGATCCGGTGCCCGGCCTGCTCCGACGCGCCCACCACCACCGCGTCCGCCGTCAGTTCGGTGGCCGCCTGCACCAGGCCGTTGAAGGGGTCGCCGCGGAAGGTGTGGAACTCCCAGCGCACCTCGAATATCCCCTTCACCCGCTCCGCCGCCTCCCTGATCTGCGCGATCAGGTCCTCGGCGATCTCGTCCGTGGCCTGCGCCACCGGCACCCCGAGCGCCGCCCCGGCCGCCATGACCGGCTGCACGTACACCACCGCCAGGAGCGCGCCCTGACGTCTGGCCAGGCCGCCCGCGTACGCCGCCGCCCGCAGCGAGGAGTCGGAGCCGTCCACACCGACGACGATGACCTTGGGACCGTCCGTACCCCGCTCGAACCGGTGCCGCTCGTGCTCTGCCCGCTGTTCCGTCACGGCCGTGAGGTTATCGGAAGCGGGGGTTCCGTCCAGCGGACGGGGAGCGGCACGGGCGGGTTCGCGCCGCCGCTCGGCCGACGGAGTGGATCGGACCCGCCGCACCGGTGTCGGTGCGGTGCGGCACAGGCCCGACGGGCGACTGATGGTTCATGGAGAAGGATCAACTGTTCACACGGCGCCGGATGCTGCTCGGCTCGGCCGCCGTCCTCGGCGCCGCGGGCGCCGGGGGAGTCCTCATGGCGGGCGGCGGCGACCAGGCCGCCCGCACCACCGCCGGCCTCGCCGGGCCACAGGCCCGGCAGGCCCTCAAGCCCTCCGCCTTCCGCCTCCAGCCGCTGCTCGGCCCCGGCACCCCGCCCACCGCCCCCGGCAAGCTGAAGGTGCGTCACCAGCCCGTCCTGCGCCTCGCCGGCAAGGGCAGGAACATGATGCTCACCTTCGACGACGGCCCCCACCCCGACTACACCCCGCACATCCTGGACACCCTCGCCAAGTACGACGTACGCGCGATGTTCTTCGTGTGCGGCGAGATGGCGGTCGACAACAAGGAACTCCTGGCCCGGATGGCCGAGGACGGGCATGTGGTCGGCAACCACACCTGGACCCATCCGCTGCTGACCGAGCTGGCACGCGGGGACATCCGCGACGAGATCGAGCGCACCAGCGACGTCATCGAGGACGCCTACGGGGACCGGCCGCAGTGGTTCCGCGCCCCCTACGGCGCCTGGAACCGGGCCACCTTCCAGCTCGGCGCCGCCATGGGCATGGAGCCGATGGCCTGGACCGTCGACACCACCGACTGGATGACCCCCGGCACCCGCACGGTCGTCGACCGGGTGGAGGACGGCGCCGCCCCCGGCGTGGTGATCCTCTCCCACGACGCCGGGGGCGACCGGACACAGAGCGTCCGCGCGATCCGCGAGTACCTGCCCTATCTGCTCGACCAGGGCTACCACCTGACCGTCCCGCCCCGCCGCACGGCCTGAGAAAGGGCACCGCGCCCGCCCGGTCGCGGCGGCCTCAGGCCCCCGTGACCAGGCGGGCGAAGACGACCACGTTGCCGTCGTAGCCGTTCTGCTTGGAGAAACCGCCGCCGCAGGTGATCACCCGCAGTTCCGGCGTGCCCTTGGAGCCGTAGACCCGGTCGCCGGGGAACTTGCTCTTCTCGAAGACCTCGACCCCGTACACCTCGAACACGGCCGTCCTGCCGTCCTGCCGCCGCACCTCGACCCGGCTGCCCTTCTTCAGCGCGCCGAGCCCGTAGAAGACGGCCGGCCCCTTGGTGTTGTCGACATGGCCGACGATCACGGAGGTGCCCTTCTCGCCCGGGGAGACCGCGCCCGTGAACCAGCCCGCCAGATTGGGGTCCTCCGGCGGGGGCGCGCCCACCCAGCCGTCGGCGTCCAGACCCACCGGGGTGACGGGGGCGTCGACCTGGATGGCCGGGATACGGACCCGCTCCGCCGCCGAGAACGGCAGCCCGGCCGGAGCCGTCGCCGGGGCGGCGCTCGGCGGGGTGCGCACGTCGGCGGCCGGGGCGGCGGCCGAGGCGGGCTGGGGCGGGCCCACGTCGAACTCGCCGGAGCCGTTCCGGATCAGCGCCACACCGGTCAGCAGGACGAGCGCCAGCACCCCCCAGGGGGCGCGTCTCCTGCGGCGCTCCTCCCGGTCGCTCCACTCCGCCAGCTCGGACGCAGACATTCGCCATCCCCTCTCGACGTGGATGCCGCCACGTCCGTCGCGCATGGGAAAACGCTAAGTCCCGCGCCGGTGACCTGCGACGGGGCGGCGGGCGAACGGGTGGCGGTACGGGTCGCCGGTGCGCCATCCGAGTTGCAGGGCGGAGATATTTTCTGACGGGCCGTGACCTGCGGCGATATCCGATTGTGTGGTTGTCGGGTGGTGGGTGTGATCACCAGGACGGACCATTCTCGACATGCGGGCGTGTTCTGGGCCCCTGAGTGTTTGGTCGGGAGGTGCTTTCTCGCCGATCGACCGGGGACCGGCCCCGGCGTGCCTCTCGCGGAGGAACACATGCGTAACCAGCGTGCCTTGGCGGCCACGTGCGCCGCGATCGCCGTGCTCGGTCTCGCCGCCCCCGTCGCCGTCGCGGACGGCATGGGCAACGGGAACGGCACCGGCACCGGTGGCACCGTCACGGGCGTCATCCCGAACACCGGTGGTGTCATCCCGAACACCGGCGTCATCAACGGGAACGGCAACTTCAACAACAACTTCAACGGCAACGGGCACGGCAACGGCAACGGGAACTTCAACGGGAACGGCAACTTCAACAACAACGGCAACTTCGGGAACGGCAACGGCAACGGTAACCGGGGCAACGACAACTTCGGGAACGGCAACGGCTTCGGCAACGGCAACGGCAACTTCAACAACAACGGGAACTTCGGCAACGGGAACGGCAACTTCGGCCACGGCAACGGGAACGGGAACGACAACGGGAACTTCGGCAACGGCAACGGCGGTCACGGAGGGGGCGGGTTCGGCGACGGCAACCTCCGCAACATCGTCGTCACCCCCAGCGTGCTCCCCGCCGGCGGCCGGCTGACCATCACCGTCGAGGGCTGCCGCGGCGGCACCGTCTCCTCGCGCGCCTTCCGCACCGCCCGGCTGAACTCGAACGGCAACAACGACTCCCGCGCCGTGGTCACCATCGACCGTGACGCCCGCCCCGGCCGCTACGACATCACCGTCGACTGCGGCGGCCGCTCCCTCACCCGGCCGAACGCCTTCACCGTGCTCGGCGGTGTCAACGGCGGCCTCGGCGGCAGCACCACCTCCGGTGCCACCCGCGCCGACATGGCCATCGGCGGCGGACTCGTCGCCTCGGCCGCGCTCGGCGGCGCCGCCTTCTGGCTGCGCCGTCGCCACGAGAAGCGCGCCTGAGCCCCGCCCGCGCCCTCGCCGGCGCGGGTCACGCCACACGCGGGCCCTCGTCCCACCCCTCGCCGGGCCGGGACGGGGGCCCGCGGCACGTGCTACACGTGTGGGAAGAGGGTGAGGAACGGCTCCGCGGTCACCGCGATGCCCCGGCTGAAGGGGGCGTCGAAGTCCCAGATCAGGAACAGCATGAACGCGATGGTGGCCGAGAACAGCCCGGCCAGGACCAGTTCACGGGCCGTACGCCGGATCTGGAGCGCGAACACCATGCCCACGGTGATCACCGCCCCGCACAGCAGACCCCACCACACCACGGGCGGCATGGTCGCGCCGGTGGAGTCGGCGCGCGCGTTGCGCGCCTGGTCGGCCGCGGCCACCTGGTCCACCAGCGGCTGGTACGCCTGCGCCTCGAAATCGCTGCGCGGCTGGTAGTCCGTCACGTCCTGGCGCACCCGGTCCAGCAGCCGCGCCCCCTGCTCGGTGACCTCTCCGCGCTGGGTCATCGACTTCCACTCGGTGTCCACGACGTAGGAGACGTAGGCGTCGACGTCCGCGCGCACCCGGTCACGCACGTCCTCGGGGTAGACGCGGACCCGCTCGGAGACCTCGTGCAGCGCCTGCGCCTCGGCCTGGACGGTGTCCCCGGCCGCGCTGCGCGCCTCCCAGACACCCGCGATGGCGAGGCCCAGCACGATGGCGTACACCACCCCGATCCACATCGTCATGTACTCGATGACGTCCGGGGTCTCGCTGGGGTCCTCGTCCTCCGGGGCCCGGCGGTGCCGGACGAGGGTGATGAGCACCACCACGGCGCAGGCTCCCAGCATGGCCAGGACGAGAACGAGCCAATCCGACAACGGATACCTCCAGGTGTGGGTGCGGCCGCGTCACCGCGGGCGCAGCGCCGCGACGGCGACGATCGCGGGGATGGTGACGAGCAGGACGTAGCGGACCGGCGACGTGTGGGAGGGAGCCGTGCGCCGGACGGGACGGACGTGGTAGGCGGGATAGCTCACCGGGGTCACGGTGGGCCGGGGGGTGGGCTCGGGCGGCGGAGTCGGCTTCGGCACCGGTCGCGGGGCCGCCGGCTCGGGAGCCGGGGCGGGCGGCGGTGGAGGCGGCGGAGTGGGCTTCGGTGCCGGTGGGGGCGGCGTCGGACGGACGGGCGGCTTCGGCTCGGGCGGCGTCGGACGCGGCTGGGGCTTCGGCGGCGGAGGGGGAGGAGGCGGCGGGGCCGGGGTGGGCGTCGGAGTCGGTGGGGGGGTCGGCGTCGGAGTCGGGGTGGGCGTCGGGGTGGGCGTGGGCGTGGGAGTCGGCGGGCAGGGCGGCGGGGGCGGTGGCGGGCAGGGCGGGTGGCCGTGATGGTGGCCTCCGGCCACCGCGACGGCCACCGTCCCGTCCGGGCCGGCGGAGGCGTAGGCGCAGGCGTCGGCGGACGCCGAGCCGACCGGGCAGCCGACCACGCTCCACACCACCGCGAACAGCGCCAACACCCTGCCGGCGACCGCGCGTCGGGTTGCTTGGGGACCTTGCACGAGCGTGAGCATGAGGGCAGCGCGCGCCCGGGGGGCCGAACAATGTGCTGATTGGCCCGAAGGAGGGACAACGCGCCCTTGCCGGTTTGACGTGCGGCGCGGTCCCGGCGGCCCGATGGGTACACGCGTACGCCCGGCCACCCCCTGAGCCGCACCCCGTCGGATTCAGCCGAAAGATTTTCCCGGTCCGTTGAACGCTCCACCCCCCACGCCGCGTACCCATGGCCGTGCGGTGACTCAGTGGAGGCCGCAACAAACTGGCGAAAATGGGGAGTTGAGGATGAAGACCTCCTGGCGGACCGCCGCACTGGTGGCCACAGCCGCTTCGGTGCTGGCGCTGACGACGGCGTGCGGTCAGGACAACGTCACGCCCCCGGCGTCGGCGGCCCAGAACGTGGGAGCGTCGGCGAGCGCCGCGGGCATCGGCACCGGCCTCGGCTCGGGCAACGGCTACGGCGCCGACGGCGCCCAGGCCAGCGCCTCCCCGACCCCCGCCGCCCCCGCGGGCAAGCTGACCGTGGCCACGAACCCGCAGCTCGGCAACGTGCTGACCGACGGGTCCGGCCTCACCCTGTACCGCTTCGACAAGGACACGGCCGAGCCGCCGAAGACCAACTGCGAGGGCGACTGCGCCACCACCTGGCCCCCGGTCCCCGCCGACGACGCCAACGCCGGCGCCGGCATCGACAAGGCCATGCTCGGCGAGGTCACGCGCCCCGACGGCACCAAGCAGCTCACCATCGGCGGCTGGCCCGCCTACCGTTACGCCAAGGACCTCAACTCCGGCGACGTCAACGGCCAGGGTGTGGGCGGCAAGTGGTTCGCGCTGGCCCCCAACGGCAAGAAGGCGTCCCTGTCCTCCCTGCCCGGCCTCTCCGTCCGCAAGGACCCCAAGCTCGGTGACATCGTCGTCGACAAGAACGGCCGCACGGTCTACCGCTTCCTCAAGGACAAGGCGTGGCCCAAGTCCGTCTCCAACTGCACCGGGGCCTGCCTGGAGAAGTGGCCCGCGGTCGCGCCGGTGAGCGCCGACGACACCCAGGGTGTGAAGAAGAAGGGCCTGATGCCCTTCACCCGGCCCGACGGCGTCAAGCAGATGTCCGTCAACTGCTGGCCCATCTACACCTTCTCCGGGGACAAGAAGCCCGGTGACACCAACGGCCAGGGTGTGGGCGGCACTTGGTACGCCGTCTCGCCCGAGGGCAAGCCGATCGGCGCGCCCGCCGAGTAGCGGTCACCGCCCGCGCCGGGGCCCGTTCCGTCCGCTCACGCGGAGGGGACGGGCCCCGCGGCGTGCCCCAGGGTCGTCACCCAGCGGGTTCGGACGGGTACTTCCCGCAGGCGGTGACCGGGAACGGATGGTCAATTTCCGTTTCCGGTCGCCCGTTTGGCGGGCGATCAGTAGCCTCAGCTCGAACACCGGCTCACCCGTCCCCGTCGCCTACGCCAGGAGTGATACATGGAGCGCCCCGCCTGGGCCCCCCGGAGCATCGACATCTCGGTGCCGAGCGTCTCGCGCATGTACGACTACTACCTGGGCGGTTCGCACAACTTCGAGGTCGACCGGGAAGCGGCCCGCAAGGCGATGGAGTTCCTCCCCGGCCTGCCCAAGATCATGCAGGCCAACCGGGCGTTCCTGCGCCGGGCCGTGCGCTTCGCGGCCGAGCAGGCGATCGACCAGTTCCTGGACATCGGCTCCGGCATCCCCACCTACGGCAACGTCCACGAGACGGCCCAGGCCGCCCGGCCGGGCGCCCGTGTCGTGTACGTCGACCACGACCCCGTCGCCGTCGCGCACAGCAGGGCGGTGCTCGCGGGCAACACGGACGCGGACGTCGTCGCCGCCGATCTGCGCAAGCCGCAGGAGATCCTCACCAGCCCCGAGGTGGCCCGGCTGATCGACCTCGGCCGGCCGGTGGCCCTGCTGCTCGTGGCCGTCCTGCACTTCCTGGAGGACTCCGACGACCCCCACCGCGCGGTGGCGGAACTGCGGGCCGCGCTGGCCCCCGGCAGCCTGCTGATCCTCACCCACGCCTCCTACGAGGGCATCCCGCTGCCCGAGGAGCGCGCCGAGGGCGCGGTGGACGTCTACCGGGACATCCGCAACCCGCTGGTCATGCGCTCGCGGGACGAGATCGCCCGCTTCTTCGAGGGCTTCGAACTGGTCGAACCGGGACTGGTCCATCCGCCGCGATGGCGCCCGGAGTCGGCACCGGAGGACGAGGACGACTTCGCGTTCTCCGGTTTCGCCGGCGTGGGGCGTACGGCGTGAGCGCGGAGCCGGACGGTCCCGAGGGCAGAGTGCGGCGGCTGACGACGATATGGAGCCGGGCGGTCTACCCCGTCACCTCCACCTCGCTCACCCGCGCCGAGTTCGAGGAGCGGCTGCTCCCGCTCGCCCACCGCCTCAGCCGCGCCCTGCGGGCCCACAGCTTCGACGCCGGAGAGGCGAAGGCGGTCGGCGCGGCCCTGATCGACGCGCACGGCACCGACCCCGAGGTGCTCGCCCGCACCCTGGACTGCGTCGACGCCTACCTCGTCCTGTACTGCGGTGACGACAGCCCGCAGGACCGGCTGCGGATGCGGTCCTCCCGGCTCCAGCACGCGATGGCCGCCGGTTACGCGCAGGCGCTGCGGGAGCGCACCCTCGCCGAGCAGGAGGCCGTGGCCCAGGCCGCGCTGCGCGCCCAAGGGGTGGTCGCCGAGGCCCTGCACGCCAGCGAGGCCCGCTTCCGCGCGGTGTTCGAGGGCGCCGCGATCGGCATCGGCATCGCCGACCTCGACGGCAACGTCCTCCAGGTCAACGGCGCCCTCCAGCGCATGTTCGGCGTCTCCGAGACCGCGATACGCGGCCGGAAGGTCCGGGACTGGACGCATCCCGAGGACGCCCCGCAGACCTGGCGGCTCTACGAGGAGCTGGTACGCGGCGAGCGCGACCATTACCACGTGGAGAAGGCGTTCAACCGCCCCGACGGCACCGCGCTGTGGACCAACCTCACGGTCTCCCTGCTCCGCGACGCCGACGGCACCCCGCAGTACCAGCTGGCCCTGATGGAGGACACCACCGAGCGCCGCCTGCTCCATCTCCGGCTGCGCTACGAGGCCACCCACGACGCCCTCACCGGCCTGCCCAACCGCACCCTGTTCTTCGAGCGGCTGGAGAAGGCGCTCGCGGCGGGCGAGGGGCAGCGCTTCGGCCTGTGCTACCTCGACCTCGACGGCTTCAAGGCCATCAATGACAGCCTCGGCCACGCGGCCGGCGACCGGCTGCTGGTGGAGGTCGCCGACCGGCTGCAGTCCTGCACCACCGCGTCCGGCGAGATGGTGGCCCGCCTCGGCGGCGACGAGTTCGTGGCCCTCACCACCGGCCGCGACACCGAGCGCGGGGTGGAGGAACTGGCCGAGCGCATCACGCACGCGCTGCTCACCCCGGTCGGCATCGACGGCCGCGACCTCCTGGTGCGCGGCAGCCTCGGCATCGTCGAGGGCCCGGCGGGGGAGCGTACGGCCGCGGAGGTGCTGCGCAGCGCCGACATCACGATGTACCGGGCCAAGTCGGCGGGCGGCAACCGGGCCGAGCTGGCCGATCCGGAGGCGGACGCCCGCGCGATCACCCGGCACGGTCTCACCACCGCGCTGCCGAGCGCGCTGGAACGCGGCGAGTTCTTCATCGAGTACCAGCCCCTGGTGCACCTCGGCGACGGCACCGTGAGCGGCGCGGAGGCCCTGGTCCGCTGGCTGCACCCGCAGCACGGCGTGCTCGGCCCGGATCGCTTCATCCCGCTCGCCGAGCACACCGGGCTGATCGTCCCGCTGGGCCGGTGGGTGCTTGAGGAATCGATCCGGCAGGCGCGGACCTGGCGTGACAAGCAGGGCGAGGACGCGGTGGGCCCGCTGCGGATCAACGTCAACCTGTCCCCGTGCCAGCTCACCCACCCCGGTCTGGTGCAGGACACCGTGGAGATCCTGGAGCGCGCGGGGGTCGCCCCGGACGCGCTGTGCCTGGAGGTCACCGAGTCCGCGCTGATCGGCGCCGACGACGGCCTGCTCAAGCCCCTGCGCCGGCTGGCCGAGATGGGCGTCGACATAGCCCTGGACGACTTCGGCACCGGCTACTCCAACCTGGCCAACCTGCGGCGCCTGCCGGTCAGCGTCCTCAAGCTGGACCGCTCCTTCACCCAGGGCATGCAGCAGTTCCCGGCCGACCCGGTCGACCTGAAGATCGTGGAGGGCATCGTCTCCCTGGCCCACAGCCTGGACCTGGCGGTGACCGTGGAGGGCGTGGAGACCAGCGCCCAGGCGGAACAGCTCCGCCTCCTCGGCTGCGACACCGCCCAGGGCTGGTACTACGCGAGGCCGGGCCCCCCGGAGAAGCTCCACACCCTGGTGCTGGCGGACGCGACGAGCTGACGGGGACGGGGGCGCGGCCGCGAAGCGGGCCGCACCCCCGCCAGGGGCGCGGGGCACTGCGCGACCAGCCACAACGCACCCGCGAAAGAACAGGCGCCCGCTACCGCTCCAGCAGCATCCGCTGAAGCTCCCGCGCCCCCCGAGGCGGAGCCACATCACTCCGGTGAGCCAGCGCGATGGTCCGCGACAGCCCGGGCCGGGCCAGCGGAGTGACCCTCAGTCCCCGCCCGGCCCGGCCGGCGACCATGCGGGGCACGACGGCGACGCCGAGTCCGGCCCGCACGAACCCGAGAACCGCGTCCATCTCACCCCCCTCGACGGCGAACTCGGGCTCGAACCCGGCGGAGCGACACGCGGCGACGGTCAGCTCCCGCAGGTCGTACCCGTACCGGAACATCACCAGCCGCTCGTTCTCGAGATCGGCGATCTCCACGTTCCGGCGCCCGCCGCCGGGGGCCGGCGCCTCCGGTGAGGACACCACGACCAGGTCCTCCCGCAGCAGCTCCACGGTGGTCAGCGCGGGCGCCGGCGCCGGCAGCGGCAGCACGATCAGCGCCAGGTCGAGCTCCCCCCGGCCCAGTTCCCGCACCAGGTCGCGCGAACCGCTCTCCTGGACCAGCAGCTGGATGCCCGGATAGCGGTCGTGGAAGGCCCGCAGCACGTCCGGCAGCAGCCCGGTGCACAGGCTCGGTGTCGCGCCGAGCCGCACCCGCCCCCGGCGCAGCTGGACCAGTTCCTGTACCTCCATCCGGGCGGTGTCCGCGTCCGCGAGGATGCGCCGGGCCAGCGGCAGCAGCGCCTCGCCCGCGTCGGTCAGCGCGATGTTGCCCCGCGCCCGGACGAACAGATCCGCGCCCAGCTCCCGCTCCAGCGCCCGGATCTGCTGGGACAGCGAGGGCTGCGCGACATGGACCCGCTCGGCGGCACGGGTGAAGTGCCGGGTCTCGGCCACGGCCACGAAGTACTGGAGCTGCTGGAACTGCACACCTCCAGGATAGCGAGCGCCTATGGAAACGAGCTGAACCATGTCTTGGACCGATCGGGAGCACCGTCGTAGCGTCCTGTCCATGGCTCTGGCAACGCGGACGGACCGACGGCCGTCGATGGCGCGCTCGGTCTGGGACAGTTCCGTCGGCAAGAAGACCGTGATGGCCGTCAGCGGCATCGTGATGCTGCTGTACCTGGTCGCGCACGTGATCGGAAACCTGAAGATCTTCTTCGGGGCCGGCGAGTTCAACCACTACGCCCACTGGCTGCGCACGGTCGGCGAGCCGTTCATGCACTACGAGTGGACGCTCTGGCTCGTCCGCGTCGTCCTGGTCGTCGCCGTCGTCGCCCACGCCACCGCCGCGTACCAGCTCAGCCGCCGCGACATCAAGGCCCGGCCCAGCAAGTACGTGCACAAGAAGGCCCGGACGAGCTACGCCACCCGGACCATGCGCTGGGGCGGGATCATCCTCGGCCTGTTCATCGTCTGGCACATCCTGGACCTCACCACCGGCACCGTGCACTCCGGCGGCTTCCAGGAGGGCCACCCCTACCAGAACGTGGTGGACACCTTCTCCACCTGGTACGGCAACGTCATCTACATCGTGGCGATGCTCGCCCTCGGCCTGCACATCCGGCACGGCTTCTGGAGCGCCGCCCAGACCCTCGGCGCCGGCGGCCGTACCCGTGACCGGGTCCTGAAGGGCGCCGCCGATGTCCTCGCGCTGCTGCTCACGGCCGGATTCATCGCCGTACCCGTGGGCGTCATGACCGGAGTGGTGAGCTGACCATGTCCTACACCGACTACGCGACCGGCGACCCGGTCACCGACACCAAGACCCCCGCCGGGCCGGTGAACGAGCGCTGGGACACCCGCCGCTTCGAGGCCAGGCTGGTCAACCCGGCCAACCGGCGCAAGCACACCGTCATCGTCGTCGGCACCGGCCTCGCGGGCGGCTCCGCGGGCGCCACGCTCGCCGAACAGGGCTACCACGTCGTCCAGTTCTGCTACCAGGACTCCCCGCGCCGGGCGCACTCGATCGCCGCGCAGGGCGGCATCAACGCCGCGAAGAACTACCGCAACGACGGCGACTCGGTGCACCGGCTGTTCTACGACACCGTCAAGGGCGGCGACTTCCGCGCCCGCGAGTCCAACGTCCACCGGCTCGCCCAGGTCTCGGTGGAGATCATCGACCAGTGCGTGGCGCAGGGCGTGCCCTTCGCCCGCGAGTACGGCGGCCTGCTCGACACCCGCTCCTTCGGCGGCGTCCAGGTCTCCCGCACGTTCTACGCCCGCGGCCAGACCGGCCAGCAGCTCCTGCTCGGCGCCTACCAGGCGCTGTCCCGGCAGATCGCGGCCGGGAACGTGGAGATGCACCCGCGCACCGAGATGCTCGACCTGATCGTGGTCGACGGCCGGGCGCGCGGCATCGTCGCCCGCGACCTGATCACCGGGAAGATCGAGACCTACTTCGCTGACGCGGTGGTCCTGGCGAGCGGCGGCTACGGCAACGTCTTCTACCTGTCGACCAACGCCATGAACTCCAACGCCACCGCCGTCTGGCGGGCGCACCGGCGCGGCGCGCTGTTCGCCAACCCCTGCTTCACCCAGATCCACCCCACCTGCATCCCGCGCACCGGCGACCACCAGTCCAAGCTGACCCTGATGAGCGAGTCGCTGCGCAACGACGGACGCATCTGGGTGCCGAAGGCGCAGGGCGACACCCGTCCGGCCAAGGAGATCCCCGAGGACGAGCGGGACTACTACCTGGAACGGATCTACCCCTCCTTCGGCAACCTGGTCCCGCGCGACATCGCCTCCCGCGCCGCCAAGAACGTCTGCGACGAGGGACGCGGTGTCGGACCCGGCGGCCAGGGCGTCTACCTGGACTTCGCCGACGCCATCGCGCGGATGGGCCGCAAGGCGGTGGAGGCCAAGTACGGCAACCTCTTCGACATGTACCAGCGGATCACCGACGAGGACCCCTACGAGGTCCCGATGCGGATCTACCCCGCGGTGCACTACACGATGGGCGGTCTCTGGGTCGACTACGACCTCCAGACCACCGTGCCCGGCCTCTTCGCCATCGGGGAGGCCAACTTCTCCGACCACGGCGCCAACCGGCTCGGCGCCTCCGCGCTGATGCAGGGACTGGCCGACGGGTACTTCGTGCTGCCCGCCACCCTCAACGACTACCTGGCCCGCCATCCGCACCAGGAGCCGCTGAGCGGCCAACACCCCGAGGTGCAGGAGGTGCTGGCCGAGACCGAGGACCGCGTCAACCTGCTCCTCGCCGTCGACGGCGACCGCACCCCCGACTCCTTCCACCGCGAACTCGGCGAACTGATGTGGGAGTTCTGCGGCATGGCCCGCAACGCCGAGGGCCTGCGCAAGGCGCTCACCGAGATCCCGCGCATCCGCGAGGAGTTCTGGCGCCGCATCAAGGTCCCCGGCACCGGCGAGGAGTTCAACCAGTCGCTGGAGAAGGCCAACCGCATCGTCGACTACCTCGAACTGGCCGAGCTGATGTGCCTCGACGCGCTGCACCGCGCCGAGTCCTGCGGCGGCCACTTCCGCGAGGAGTCCCAGACCCCGGACGGCGAGGCGGCCCGCCGGGACGAGGAGTTCTCCTACGCCGCCGCCTGGGAGTTCACCGCCACCGGCGAGGCCCCCGTCCTGCACAAGGAAGACCTCGTCTTCGAGTACGTCCACCCCACCCAGCGGAGCTACGCATGAGGCTCACCCTGCGCGTCTGGCGCCAGCGGAACGCCGACACCGACGGCGCCATGTCCACCTACGAGGTGGACGGCATCTCGCCCGACATGTCCTTCCTGGAGATGCTGGACGTCCTGAACGAACGGCTCATCCTTCAGGGTGAGGACCCGGTCGCCTTCGACCACGACTGCCGCGAGGGCATCTGCGGCGCGTGCAGCCTCGTCATCAACGGCGACGCGCACGGCCCGGAGCGCACCACCACGTGCCAGCTCCACATGCGCTCGTTCCGGGACGGCGACACCATCGACGTCGAGCCCTGGCGCGCCGCCGCCTTCCCGGTCGTCAAGGACCTGGTGGTGGACCGCTCGGCCTTCGACCGGATCATCCAGGCCGGCGGCTACGTCACCGCGCCCACGGGCGCCGCCCCGGAGGCCCACGCGACACCGGTGCCCAAGCCCGACGCCGACTTCGCCTTCGAGCACGCGGAGTGCATCGGCTGCGGGGCCTGCGTGGCCGCCTGCCCCAACGGCGCGGCGATGCTGTTCACCGCCGCCAAGGTCAACCACCTGAACGTGCTCCCGCAGGGCGCGCCCGAGCGGGAGACCCGGGTGCTGGACATGGTGGCCCAGATGGATGCCGAGGGCTTCGGCGGCTGCACGCTGGCCGGCGAGTGCGCCACGGCCTGCCCCAAGGGCATCCCGCTGTTCTCGATCACCGGAATGAACAAGGAGTGGCTGCGCGCGACCCGTAAGGCGGGCAAGCGGTAGGACTCAGCGGACGTTCGCCGAGCGGGCGGACGGGCGGGGCCGGGAGTGGTGCTCATCCCCGGCCCCGTCTGCTGTGACACCGCGGTGATCAGGTGTGCGGCGGGTTGTCCCGGTGCTGCTGGGAGCCGAACTGGTCCCGCAGCTTCTCCTGCGCGGTGTCGACCTGGGACTGGTGCTTGTTTCCGGTCCGCTGGTCGAGGTAGTCGCCACCCCTGTCGATGCCCTTGTCGGCCATGTCTTCGTGGCCCTTGAGCATTCCCTTGATCTTGTCCATAAAGGACATGGCAGCCCTCCTCGTCGCTTTGAGGCTTCCCTTCCCAGGGTCACCGTCCCGGCCCGGCTTCGCATCTCGAACGGACGACCGCCTCGGACGGGCGCCCTAGAGTGGGCCCGTGGCAGACAGCAGCGAGCGTCCGGTGACCGTCTTCGACGTCGACAACACCCTCGCCGGGACCGCGCACCGGCAGCACTTCCTTCAGCGCGCTCCGCGCGACTGGGACGGCTTCTTCGCCGCCGCCCCCTTCGACCCGCCGCTGGCGGAGGGTGTGGCGATGGCCCGTACCGCCGCCCGCACCTGCGACATCGTGTACCTGACCGGCCGGCCCGAGCGGTGCCGGCAGGACACGCTCGACTGGCTCGCCCGCCACCAACTGCCCGACGGCGAGCTGCACATGAGGCCGGAACGGGACCGCAGGCCCGCCCGGGCCACCAAGCTGGAGACCCTGCGCCGCCTCGCCCGCCGCCGCGAGGTGCTGGTCGTCGTGGACGACGACGAGCTGGTCTGCGACGCGGCCGAAAGCGCCGGGTTCGCCGTCGTACGGGCCCGCTGGGCCCAGTCCTCGGCCGCGCTGGAGGACGCCCAGGAGCGGGAGGGCCGGACCTGATCCGGCGCCGCCGGTCAGGGCCGGTCAGGCGTCCTCCAGGCGGAACCCCACCTTCATGCACACCTGGTACTTCTCGATCCGCCCGTTCTCGATCTGCCCCCTGACCTGCGTGACCTCGAACCAGTCCAGATTGCGCAGGGTCTGGTCGGCGCGGCCGATGGCGTTGCGGATGGCCTGGTCGACACCGTCGTTGGAGGTGCCGACGATCTCGGTGACCCGGTAGGTGTGGTTCGACATGGGAGGGTGCTCCTCTTCGCCGTGCGGCTGGGTGGCGGCGCCCGGTCCGCCCCGATCCGGCCGGTTTGTCGCGCCGTAATCCACCGTGCCGCATCCCCGCCCGGCGCGCGAGACGTCGTCCGCCGGGCGGGGGCCGGGCGGGCGGACCGGACCGGCCCGCCCGGGTGCCTCAGCGCGCGACGCTGAGCGAGAGCGCGAAGCGGTCCTCGGAGTCGGTCCACCAGTGGGTCAACTCCAGCCCCGACCGCTCCAGTTCCGCGGCGACGCCCGGCCGACGGAACTTCGCCGACACCTCGGTGCGCAGCTCCTCGCCGGCCGCGAAGTCCACGACCAGGCTCAGCGCGGGCACCTTCACCGTCTGCGCGGTGCGCGACCGCAGCCGCATCTCGATCCACTCCCGCTCGGGGTTCCAGCGCGCCACATGGTCGAAGGCGTCCGGGTCGAAGTCGGCGCCCAGCTCGCGGTCGATCACGCTGAGCACGTTCTTGTTGAACGCCGCCGTCACCCCGGACGCGTCGTCGTACGCCCGGACCAGTACCGACTCGTCCTTCACCAGGTCCGTGCCGAGCAGCAGCCCGTCACCCGGCGCGAGCAGGGAGCGCACGGTGGTCAGGAACTCCGCCCGCTCGCCGGGCAGCAGGTTGCCGATCGTGCCGCCGAGGAAGGCGACCAGCTTCGGGCCGGGCGTCGCGGGCAGCGTCATCGGCGCGGTGAAGTCGGCGATCAGCGCGTGCACCGCCAGCCCCGGCCGCTCCTCGGTGAGGGCCTGCCCGGCCCGCACCAGCGCGCTCTCACTGACGTCGACGGGGACGTACGCCTCCAGCGAGGTCAGCGCGTCGATGAGGTGCCGGGTCTTGCGCGAGGAGCCCGAACCCAGCTCGATCAGGGTGCGGGCGCCGCTGGCGGCGGCGATCTCACCGGAGCGGTTCTCCAGGATCTCCCGCTCGGCGCGGGTCGGGTAGTACTCCGGCAGCTCCGTGATCAGCTCGAACAGTTCGCTGCCGCGCGCGTCGTAGAACCACTTGGGCGGCAGGGTCTTCGGGTCGGCGCAGAGGCCGTCCAGGACGTCCGCGCGCAGCGCGGCGTCCGTGGCGTCCTCGGGGAGGGTGCGGGTGACGTGCAGGCTCACGTGCAGGGCTCCTTCGGTGGTACGGACGCGAGGTCCTCGACGGGGTCGAGCCGCACCTCGGCACGGCTCGCGGTGACCACGGTGCGGTCGGGGACCTCCCGCCACAGCGGGTCGTCGTCGTACGGCTCGGAGGCGACGACCACGGAGCGCCCCGGCTCCGCGCGGTACCAGAGGCTGTCGCCCCAGGTCGTCGCGGTGACGGTGGCGCCGTCGGTCAGCAGGAGGTTGAGACGGGAGGCGGGAGCGGCCTCGGCCAGCAGGCGTACCGTTTCGGCAAGAGCCTTCTCCGGCGCCTCGCCCGACCGCAGCCGGTGCAGGGCCAGGGCCCAGACGAACGCCGAGTCGGTACGGGCCTGGAGCGAGAGCACGTCGACCGGGGGCAGCAGCGAGACCAGCGGGGCGGCCGAGTCGGGCCAGCCGGCCACCGCCCCGTTGTGGCTGAACAGCCACCGCCCGGCGGCGAACGGGGCGGCCGCGGCCTCCGCGTCCGCGCCCGTGAGGGTGGCGTCCCGCACGGCGGCGAGCACCGCGCGCGAGCGCACCACGCGGGCCAGGTCCAGCAGCGACTGGTCCGCCCAGACCGGCCCCGCGCGCCGGTAGCGCGCCGGCACCGGATCGCCGTCCGCGTACCAGCCGACGCCGAAACCGTCGGCGTTCACCGTGCCGTTACGCTGCCGCCGGGGGGCCCACGACTGCCGGTACAGGCTGTGCGGCGGGTCCAGCAGCACGCGCCCCAGGGGCTGTTCGGGGCCCAGCCAGGCCAGGTGGCGGCACATCAGGCGGACTCCGAGCGGGCGGTGCGGAACCCGGAGAAGATCTGCCGCCGCACGGGATAGTCCCAGTTGCGGAACGTACCCCGGCAGGCCACCGCGTCCACGGCGAACGAACCGCCGCGCAGCACCTTGTACTCCGGCCCGAAGAACACCTCCGAGTACTCCCGGTACGGGAACGCGGCGAACCCGGGGTACGGCGCGAGGTCGCTCGACGTCCACTCCCACACGTCGCCGATCAACTGCCGTACGCCGAGCGGTGATCCACCGGCCGGGTAGCTGCCCACGGGGGCCGGGGACAGGTGCCGCTGGCCCAGGTTCGCGTGCTCCGGGCCCGGATCGGCGTCGCCCCACGGATAGCGGGTGGAGCGGCCGGTCGCCGGATCGTGCCGGGCCGCCTTCTCCCACTCCGCCTCGGCCGGCAGCCTGCGCCCGGCCCAGCGGGCGTAGGCGTCGGCCTCGTACCAGCACACGTGCAGCACCGGTTCCTCGGGCGGCACCACCTCTGTCACCCCGAACCGGCGGCGCAGCCACTGGTCCCCCTCGCGGTGCCAGTACAGCGGGGCCTTCAGGGAGTTGCCGCGCACATGGGCCCAGCCCTCCGGGATCCACCAGCGCTCGGTGTCGTAGCCGCCGTCCGCGATGAACGCCTGGTAGGCCGCGTTCGACACCGGCACCGTGTCGATCCAGAACGGCGCCACCTCCCGTACGTGCGCCGGGCGTTCGTTGTCCAGCGCCCACGGCTCGGTCGACGTGCCCATGGTGAACGGGCCGCCCGGCACCAGGATCTCGGCCGGCCCGGTGTGCGGCGGGGCCGGTTCATGGGCGGGCGCGGTGAGCGCCGCCGGGCCGGTGCGCAGCTGATGGGTGATCAGCATCGTCTCGTCGTGCTGCTGTTCGTGCTGCGCGATCATCCCGAAGGCGAACCCGGCCTCGGTCAGCCGGGCGCCGCCCTCGAACCGGGCGCCTTCGAGGAGGTCCAGCGCCCGGCCGCGCACCTCGTCCGCGTAACCACGCGCCTCGTCGGGCGGCAGCAGCGGCAGCGAGGGGCGGGCGGAGCGCGGATGCTCGAAGGCGTCGTACAGCCCGTCGATCTCGGGCCGCATCGGCTCCCGGCCGCCGACGTTCCGCAGCAGCCACAGCTCCTCCTGGTTGGCGATGTGCGCCAGGTCCCACACCAGGGGTGACATCAGCGGGGAGTGCTGTGCGGTGAGGTCAGGGTCCTCGACGCAGCTCGTCAGCAGCGTGGTGCGGGTGCGCGCGGTGACCAGCGAGGCGAGCAGCCGCTCGCGCAGCGTCTCGGTGCCGGCCGCCGTCCCGCTCTCCTGGGCGGTCATGTGCGGATGTCCTTCCTCGCGTGGACGCGGGGGTCCGTGGCGCCGGCGCCGGCCAGCAGGTCGTCGGCCGGGCAGCGGCCCCGCAGGACGTAACGGTCCAGGTACCCCGCAACCGCGTCCGACACCTCGGGCGTGGCACCGAGCCGGGGCAGCGCCGCCAGCGCCGCCGTGAAGCAGGCGACGGCGGCCTCCCGCAGCCCCGGATCGGCGAGCCCGAGCCGGGCCGCGTCCGACCAGAGCGGGTTGTGCGGGGCGGGCCGGTCCAGCGCGCGTTCCGTCAGCGGCTTCACCGCCCGGTGCGCCGCCTCGGCGGCCTCCGGGTCGTCGAACAGGGCCGCCGTCACCGCGAGCGGCACGATCCAGCCGTCGTCACCCGGCTGCGCGTCGATCATCCGCAGCTCCAGATGGCCGCGCGGCCTGACCGGCGGGAAGAGCGTGGTCAGGTGGTAGTCGAGGTCCGCCCGGCTGGGCGGGCGCGGGGTCCGCGCGCGGGTCCACTCGCGGAAGGTCAGCGCCTCGGGAACGTCCCAGGGGCCCTCGTCGCGGCGGACGCACATCACGGGGGAGTCCAGCACGTGCCGGGCCCAGTCGGACCGCGGTTCGCCGTCCGTCGGGGGTGCGCCGGCCCGGCCGGGGCCGATCTCCATCCAGTGCAGCTGCCGGGTGGAGCGCCAGCCGGTGGGCCGCCGCCCGGTCAGCGGGGAGTTCGCGAACGCCGCCACCAGGACGGCGCCCAGCTGGTGCGCCAGCCACCAGCGCCGCTCGTACCCGAGCGGGCCCGGCTCCTCGTACCCGGCGTCCACGCAGACCTGCACCGACGCCGACGCGCACATCATGTGCCGCCCGGCCCGGCCGGTGCGGTCCAGGCACGCCTCCATGGCGTCGTAGCGGGGTTCGCGGAGGAAGCGGCGAGGCTCCTGCCAGGGATCGTGGCCCACTCCGACGAGGGCCAGGCCGTGCCCGGCGAGGACCCCGCGGACGGCGGCGAGGTCGGCGGAGACGGAGGTGACGCACTCCGTCAGCGAGGCGGCGGGCAGGGAGCTGAGTTCGAGCTGGCCGCCGGGCTCGACCGTGAGCGGCGAGTCCAGGGGCAGGGTGCGCACGGCCGCGTAGGCCGCTTCGAGCCGTTCGGACGTCACGGGGAGCCACTGCCGCTCCGGGTCACGGACCAGCCACTCCACCTCCACCCCGAGGGTGCGGGGCGGGCCGGTCTTGAAGCAGATGCCCCGGACCAGGGCGTCCACCTCGGCCTCGGTGACCGCGGCGCGGTGCCGGGTGCAGTCGTGCCTGGTGCAGTGGTGCTCCGTACAGTCACCGCTCTGGGCGTCAGACATGTCGGGACTCTCCTGGGACTCCAGCGTGCCGACGGAGCCCGGCCTGGGGTGCGCCGGGCAGAGACGCGTTCCACCAAAGCCCCTCGCACCGCATCGCACAAGAGCGCCCATCGGGACGTCCGGGCTCGTTCATCTGCGTCTCCTCGCGCGTTTCCCCCGGAACCGGCCGACCGGTTCCGGGCGCCGTCGCGGCACCCCACCAGCATCACCCCTCGGGCGCGTGCGGGCACGGCGGGAAGAGGGCAGGCCGACGGGTGTCGCGGCAGCTCAGGGGGCACGCGGACGGCTCCGCGCGGCGCGGGCGGCGCTGCGCCGACCGGGTGATCACGGGCGTTCCCCGGCAGGTACGCGAAAGGCCCGCCCCTCGGACGGGGCGGGCCTTGTCCGGTCAGGTCCAGCCGTAGCGCTCAGGTCCAGCCGTAGCGCTCGTAGAGCCGCTGCCGGACCAGGTTGAACCGCATCCGGTCCAGCGCGCAGGCCTCCCGGCGCATCCCGTCGTCGTGCAGCCGCAGCACCCGGTCCACCGACACCCAGGAGTCGCGGCCGGTGCGGTCCCAGGGGCCCTGGCCTATCGCCACCCACTCCCGGTCGCCGTCGTGCCGCTTGCTGGACAGCTGGACGGCGAGGAAGGTGCCGGCCGCCTCCCTGGCGACGACCAGCACCGGGCGGTCCTTGCCCCGGCCGTCGTTCTCCTCGAAGGGCACCCAGGTCCAGACGATCTCGCCCGGATCGGGGTCCCCGTCGCGCTCGGGGGTGTACTCGGTACGCACCTGGCCGACCTCGCGCGGGTCGGCCTCGGTGGTCGCGTGGGGGCCGAAGCGGCCGGGGATGCTCTCTTCGCTGTTCGTGCTCACGCGGTGCACCCTAATGGCCGGGCAACGCGCCGTCCGACCTCGGGGTTTGATCCGCCCCGTCCTTCAGCAGCCGTCTCAGCCAGCCCAGTTGGGCCGCGCGGGCCGCTTTCGACAGGGCGGCCCGGGGTACGAAGGCGTCGAAGCCGTGGAAACCGCCCGGCCAGACGTGGAGTTCGGCCACCCCGCCGCACCGCCAGATCCGGGACGCGTACTCCACCACCTCGTCCCGGAACGTCTCCGCCGAACCCACGTCGAGGAAGGCCGGGGGCAGCCCGGACAGGTCGCCCGCGCGGGCCGGAGCGGCGTAGGGGGAGACGTCCGGGGTGCCCCGGCGCTCGCCCAGCAGCGCGTTCCAGCCGGTCTCGTTGGCGGTGCGGTCCCAGACGCCGACGCCCGCCATCTGATGACTGGAGGGGGTGTCGTTGCGGTCGTCCAGCATCGGGTACATGAGCAGCTGGCCGATCACCGACGGCCCCCGGCGGTCCCGCAGCATCAGGGCGAGCGCTGCCGCGAGGCCGCCGCCCGCGCTGGCGCCCGCGAGGACGATCCGGTCAGGGTCGCCGCCCAGCTCCCCGGCGTGGTCCGCCGTCCACAGCAGCCCGGCGTACACGTCCTCCACCGGGGCCGGATGGGGGTGCTCGGGGGCGAGCCGGTACTCCACGGAGACGACCACCGCGCCGCCCAGGTCCAGCGCGAGCGCGAGCGCCGTGTCGACACCGGCGCGGTTGGTACCGAGGATCATGCCGCCGCCGTGCACGTAGTAGATCACCGGCAGCGCGGCACCGGACGGGGCGGAGGCTGGGCGGCAGACGTACAGGGACACGTCCGGCGCGCCCGGGGGCCCCGGTACCTCGCGGTCCTCCACCTCGTAGGCGCCGTCCATGGTGAGGTCCAGCGAGCCGAAGACCTCCATGGCCGCGTCCTCGCGGGCCGCCTCGATGCCGTCCGGGGTCAGGCCCGGCTCCATCACGTCCTGGAAGGGTTCCAGGGCGGCGGCGAGTTCCGGGTCGAACGGGGGCGGTTCCATGGTCATGATGGTCTCCCTTCCCCCGCCCGGCGGGGGAATCACGCCCTGCACTTGACTTCGAGTGCGCTCCAATCCATAGCGTGCTGGACATGAGCACTCCTGCACAGCACAAGATCGGTTCGGGTTTCGGCGCCGAGAGCACCGCCGACGAGGTCCTGCGGGGCATCGACCTCACGGGCAGGCTGGCGATCGTCACCGGCGGCTACTCGGGTCTCGGGCTGGAGACCACCCGCGCGCTGGCCAAGGCCGGCGCCCATGTCGTCGTCCCGGCCAGGCGCCCCGACGCGGCGCGGGAAGCGCTGGCCGGGATCGACGGCGTCGAGGTGGACGAGCTGGACCTCGGCGACCTGGACAGCGTGCGCGGCTTCGCCGAGCGGTTCCTGGCGTCGGGCCGCACGATCGACCTCCTCATCGACAACGCCGGGATCATGGCCTGCCCGGAGACCCGTGTCGGGCCCGGCTGGGAGACGCAGTTCGCCACCAACCACCTCGGCCACTTCGCCCTGGTCAACCGGCTCTGGCCGGCGCTCGCCTCCGACGGCGGCGCCCGTGTCGTCTCGGTGTCCTCGCGCGGCCACCACCTCTCGCCCATCCGCTGGGACGACGTCCAGTGGAACGAGGGCTACGACAAGTGGAAGGCGTACGGCCAGGCCAAGACGGCCAACGCGCTGTTCGCCCTCCACCTCGACACGCTGGGCCGGGACTCCGGAGTGCGGGCCTTCTCGCTCCACCCCGGCGGCATCATGACCCCGCTCCAGCGGCACCTGCCCAAGGAGGAGATGGTCGAGCGCGGCTGGATCGACGAGCAGGGCAACCCGCTGAACCCGGCGGGCTTCAAGACCCCGGAGCAGGGCGCGGCCACCCAGGTCTGGGCCGCCACCTCGCCCCAGCTCGACGGCCTGGGCGGCCTGTACCTGGAGGACTGCGACGTGGCCGAGCCCGCGCCCGCGGACGGCACCTGGGCCGGGGTCAAGGACTGGGCGACCGACCCCGCGCAGGCGGCCCGCCTGTGGACGCTGTCGGCCGGGCTGACGGGCGTGGACGCGTTCGCGAAGTAGTCCCCGCACGCGCGGAAGGGGGCCGGAGGTCCACTGGACCTCCGGCCCCCTTCAGGGCGCGGCGGATCAGGCGGCGACGACGTCGCCGATGGTGCCGTGCAGGCGGGTGACGACCTCGGTGAGCTGGGCGGCCACCTCGGTGTCGTCGGCCGGGTGGGTCTCGGCGAAGCGGGTCATGGAGCCGGGGATGGAGAGCTTGATGTCCTCGATCACCTTGCCGCCCGCGATGCCGACGGCCTTGCGGGTGTCGTCCTGTGCCCACACGCCGCCGTACTGGCCGAACGCGGTGCCGATGACGGCGGTCGGCTTGCCGCCGAAGGCGCCGGCGCCGTAGGGGCGGGACAGCCAGTCGATGGCGTTCTTCAGCACGGCCGGCATCGTGCCGTTGTACTCGGGGGAGAACACGAGGAACGCGTCGGCGCCCTGGGCGGCGGCACGCAGCTCGGCGGCGGCGGCCGGGACCTGGCCCTCGACGTCGATGTCCTCGTTGTAGAACGGAACGTCGGCCAGACCTTCGTAGATCACGACCTCGGCGCCCGCGGGGGCGAGCTTGGCGGCCGCCTCGGCGAGCTGGCGGTTGTGCGAACCGGCGCGGAGGCTGCCGACGAGCGCGAGGATGCGAACGGACATGAGGTACTCCAAGGGGTGGTGAAACACGCTGGAAACGATCCGGACCGGGGTCCGTTTAATTTTCTACCACCCTAACCGGACCGGGGTCCAGTTTTGTTCCCGATGCCTTACGCTGTGTTCATGTCCAGCGCTCTGCCGCCCTGCCCGCAGCCTCAGGAGCCCGTCGACACGCCCCAGCTGCTGGAGGTCGGCACCGGCCCCGACGAGCCGTGCCTGCGCGCCGACGCCGCCCGTAACCGGGCCCGGCTGCTGGAGGCCGCGGCCCGGCTGATCGCCGAGCACGGGGTGGCCGGGGTGACCATGGAGGCCGTGGCCACGGCGGCCCAGGTCGGCAAGGGCACCGTCTTCCGCCGCTTCGGCGACCGCACCGGACTCCTCACCGCCCTGCTGGACCACTCCTCCCGCCGCCTCCAGGCCGACTTCCTCTGCGGCCCGCCCCCGCTGGGCCCCGGCGCGCCCCCGCGCGAGCGGCTGCACGCCTTCGGTGTCGCCGTGCTCCACCTGTGCGCCGACCAGCTCGACCTCCAGCTCGCCGCGCTGCCCGAGCCCACCCGGCGCCATCTGCACCCCTCCAACCAGGCCATGCGCGCCCATCTCCTGGTTCTGCTAAGGCAGTTGCTGCCTAACGATGACTGCGAGCTGCTCGCCCCGGTCCTGCTGGCCTACCTGGACCCCGCCCTCGTCCACCACCTGACCCGCCAGCTCGGCATGCCGATGACACGCGTGGAGGCGGGCTGGTGCGACCTGGTCGACCGGGTGACTGGCGCGGAGCGGGCCGCGCGGCCCGGTCGGTGACGCGCAGGTCGAAGTCCCAGCTCGTGCAGCTGAAGGCGGACGGGGACACGCGCGACAACACCGCGGCGACCGTCGTCCTCACCCGCCGGTGACCACGTCTCCGCTGTCGGCACCGGCCGCGCTCCTCGGCGGGGTGCTGTTCCTCGGCCTCCGGCGCCGTCGGAGCTGACTCACCGGCCCGGGCCGGCCGCGTCTTCCGGGTCACGCCTGCTGGGCCCACGGCCGGTGTCCCGCGAACATCTCCGCCAGCCGCTCCGGAGCGTCCGGCCGGAACAGCGTCCCGCCCATCGCGGCCGAGTCGCGGGCCGAGCCCTCGGCGCGGGGGAACATCCGCTCCTCGTAGGCGGCGAGCGCGGCCTCGGTGTCACCGGGGTGGGCGAGCAGGGCGCGGGCCAGGTCGGCGCCGTCGATCAGGGCCAGGTTGGCCCCCTCGCCGGCGAAGGGCGACATCAGATGGGCCGCGTCGCCCACAAGCGTGACGCCCGGTGTGCGGGGCCAGCTATGGCCGGCCGGGAGGGCGTGGATGCGGCGCGGCACCAGAGGGGCGTCGGCGTCGGCGACCAGGGCGCGGAGGCTCTCCGCCCAGCCGTCGAACTCCTTCAGGACGGCCCGCCCGGCCGCCTCCCTGTCCGTGAAGTCGATGCCGTCGAGCCACTCCTTTGGGGACTCGACGGCCGCGTACACGTGCAGGCTGCCGTCCGGCTCCCGGTGGGCGAGGAGGCCGCGCCCGGCGCCGAGCGCGAACAGCATGCCGCCGCCCACCACTTCGGCGCTCACCGGGTGCCGGGTGTCGGCGGAGCGCAGGTCGGCCTCGACGAAGGACATCCCGGTGTACGCGGGGACCGCGTCCGACAGCAGCGGCCTGACCCGCGACCAGGCGCCGTCCGCGCCGATGAGCAGGTCCGTGGTGAAGGCGGTGCCGTCGGCGAGCGTCACCTCGTGCCGGCCGCCGTCCAGCGCCCGCGCGCCGGTCACCCTGGCACCCCAGCGGATCATGCCCTCGGGCAGCGATTCCAGGAGCAGCGCGCGCAGTTCGCCCCGGTCGATCTCCGGGCGCCCGCCCGTACCGTCGTCCGCGTGCGACCAGTGCACGCGCGCGTCCCGGTCGAGGACACGCGTCGCCTGGCCGCCGGTGTGGACCCGCGCGAGGAACGCCTCGTGCAGTCCGGCGGCGCGCAGCGCCTCCTGCCCGGTGTCGTCGTGGATGTCCAGCATGCCGCCCTGGGTGCGCGCGGCGGGCGAGGCGTCGAGGTCGAACACCGCCGCCTCCACGCCGTGCGCGTGCAGCACCCGGGCGAGCGTGAGCCCGCCGAGTCCGGCGCCTATGACGGCTGTCGGGTGGTGGGGGAGCGGGGTGGGGGTGGGTCCGGTCATGGCGGTCTCCTGGTGGCTCATTCGGGTACGGCGGTCCGCTCGATGCCGTTGATCAAGGTCTGGAAGGCCCACGAGAGCCGGTTCTCCGGCGTCCCCGAGAGCAGTACGCCCGCGCTGTCCGCGATGTGCGGGTGGGTCCGCCCGGACACCCCGCGCAGGGTGTCCGTCAGGTTCTGCCAGTCCTCCGCCCGCTCCTCACCCGCGTGCTCGGCCGCGGTCGCGGTGGCGTGCTGGAGCAGCAGGTCCACGCCCCAGGCCGCGCGGTCGCGCGGTACCCCGCCCTCGGCGAGCAGGCCGAGCAGCGTCTCGATGAGGTTCAGGTAGTGCGGCCCGCTCGGCCGCGCGGTCAGCGCGGAGCGCGCCAGTTCGGGGTGCGCCAGCAGCATCGCCGTGCAGGACGTGAGCACGTGCTCCAGGCGTTGGCGCCAGGTGCCCCCGGCGGGGACGGGCGGGAGCGTGCCGAGCAGTTCGTCCAGCACGGCGGCGTGCAGCTCGTCGGTGTTGCGGACGTAGACGTAGAGCGAGGCGGGGCCGGTGTCGAGTTCCCGCGCGAGCCGCCGCATGGTGACCTTGCGCAGTCCCTCGGCGCGCAGGACCGCCACCGCGGCGGCCACGATGCCCTCGCGGGTGAGTGCGGGTTTCGCGGGTCGCTCACGGCGGGAGCCGGGGGGTGGTGTCATGGCAGGACCGTAACGAACATGTTCGCTCCGAACAAGTTCGTGGCGAACATGTTCGCCCGTAGTCATGCGAATCCCCAGGTCAGGAGGGTCGCATTCGTCCAGTCCTGTACGACCTCGCCCCGCCCGAAGCCGCCGCGGCAGCCTCTGCCAGGATGCCGCCTGTCATGGTGCAGATACCGAACACGCCCACGAGCGCCGATGTCGCCCGCCTGGCCGGGGTCTCGCGCGCGACCGTGTCCTACGTCCTCAACGACACCGACGCCGTGCGCATCAGCGAGCCCACCCGCCGCCGCGTCCACGACGCCGCCCGCGAACTCGGGTACGTGCCCCACGCCGCGGCCCGCGCCCTGCGCGCCGGGCACAGCCGCACGGTCCTGATGCCGTCCCCGGCCGTCCCGGCGGGCCCCCTGCACACCCGTTTCCTCGGCGAGCTCCAGGCCGCGCTGGGCCGGCTCGACTACACCGTCGTGCAGCACGGCGCCGTCGGCCAGAGCGACGAAGCCGCCCGCGCCTGGGCCGAGTTACGCCCCGTCGCCGTACTGGCCCCCGGCTCCGGACTGGGCCCGCACGGCGTCGCCGTCCTCAAGCGGGCCGGAGCCCGCGCCGTGGTCACCCTCGGCCCCACGTGCGTCGAGGGCGCGCACGCCCTGCTGATGGACCACACGGTCGTCGGCCGACGCGCCGCCGCCCACCTGCACGCACGCGGCCGCGACCGGATCGGCGTGGTCCTCCCCGAGGAACCCGGACTCGAAGCCTTCGCCCGCCCCCGCCTGGCGGGAGTCCGCCGCGCCCTCGCCGGCACCGGCGCCGCCGTGACCGGTCTGCCCCTCGCGTACACGGAACGGGCGGCCGATGAACTGGCCGCCCGCTGGGACGAGTTGAACCTCGATGCCGTGTTCGCCTACAACGACGAGTACGCGATGCTGCTGATGCGCGCCCTCCAGGAGGCCGGGCTGCGCGTGCCGGAGGACGTGGCCGTGATCGGCGCCGACGACCTCATGCTCGGCCGGCTGCTGCGCCCCCGGCTCAGCACCGTCCGCATCGACCTGCCCTCCGGCCGCGAGCTGGCCGCCTTCGTCGACCACGCCGTACGCCACCCCGCGGCCGAACCCGAGGTCCGCACCGTCCTGGACGCCACCGTCGTCCACCGGGCGTCGAGCTGAGTCATTCGCCCGGCTGCTGCTGCCCCTGCCCCTCCTGGGCCGCGATGTCCTTGCGCACCTCGTCCATGTCCAGCTTGCGGGCCTGGTCGATGAGGTCCGTGAGCGCGGGCTCGGGAAGCGCGCCCGGCTGGGCGAAGACGGCCACCTGATCGCGGACGATCATCAGCGTCGGGATCGACTGGATGCCGAACGCCTGCGCCAGCTCCGGCTGGGCCTCGGTGTCGACCTTGGCGAACACCAGGTCGGGGTTGGCCTCGGCCGCCTTCTCGTACACCGGCGCGAACTGCTTGCACGGTCCGCACCAGTCGGCCCAGAAGTCGATGAGGACGAACCCGTTGTCCGCCACCGTCTGGTCGAAGTTCTCCTTGGTCAGCTCCACGGTGCTGCTCATGGTGTGGTCCCTCTTCCTGGTGTGGAGGTTGTGCCACCGGCGGAAACATGTCCGCCCCGGCGCCTATTCCGAGCCGTCCCGCCCCCGTACATTTCCTACCAGCTTCCCCGCAACACCTCCTTTCGGCACTCCCGCCACCGCCCACGCGTGTGGCCGCCGCGGCTCCCACCCACCACACTGGCCGCATGACGGAAACGGAAACCATCGCGTACGACGTCGTGGTGCTCGGGGCCGGGCCCGTGGGGGAGAACGCCGCCGACCGGACCCGCGCCGCCGGGCTCAGCACGGCGATCGTGGAGAGCGAACTGGTGGGCGGTGAGTGCTCGTACTGGGCGTGCATGCCCAGCAAGGCACTGCTCAGGCCGGTCATCGCCCAGGCCGACGCCCGCAGGCTGCCCGGCCTCGCCCCCGCCGCCCAGGGGCCGCTCGACGCCGGGGCGGTGCTCGCCCGCCGCGACGACTTCGCCTCGCACTGGAAGGACGACGGCCAGGCGGCGTGGCTGGACGGCGCCGGAGTCACCCTCTACCGGGGCCACGGCCGCCTGGCCGGACCCCGCACGGTCACGGTCACCGCCGAGGACGGCACGGTCACCACGCTCACCGCCCGCCGGGCGGTCGTCGTCGCCACCGGGACCCGCGCCCTCCTCCCCGACCTGCCCGGACTCGCCGCGGTGCGGCCGTGGACCAGCCGTGAGGCGACGAGCGCGAAGAAGGCGCCCGCCCGGCTGATCGTCGTCGGCGGCGGGGTCGTCGCCACCGAGATGGCCACCGCCTGGCAGGCGCTGGGCTCGCGGGTCACCCTGCTGGTCCGGGGCAAGGGCCTGCTCAGCCGGATGGAGCCGTTCGCCGGGGAGTTGGTCGCGCAGGCGCTCACCGAGGCGGGCGTGGACGTGCGCACCGGTGCCTCCGTCGAGTCCGTCATCCGCGAGAACGGCACGGTCGTGGCCGTCACCGGCACCGGCGAGCGCATCGAGGCCGACGAGATCCTCTTCGCCACCGGACGGGTCCCGCAGACCGACGACATCGGCCTCGACAGCGTCGGCCTGGAGCCCGGCTCCTGGCTGGAGGCGGACGACAGCCTCCGCGTCCCCGGCACGGACTGGCTCTACTCGGTCGGCGACGTCAACCACCGGGCGCTCCTCACCCACCAGGGGAAGTACCAGGCCCGGATCGCGGGCGCCGCCATCGCCGCCCGCGCCGAGGGCGCCCCGCTCGACGAGAGCCCCTGGGGTGCCCACGCGGCCACCGCCGACCACTTCGCCGTACCCCAGGTCGTCTTCACCGACCCCGAGGCCGCCGCCGTGGGGATGTCCCTCGCGGAGGCCGAACAGGCCGGGCACCGGGTCCGCGCGGTCGACGTCGACTTCGGATCGGTCGCGGGGGCGAGCCTGTACGGCGACGGCTACAAGGGACGGGCCCGCATGGTGGTCGACCTGGACGAGGAGATCCTGCGCGGGGTCACCTTCGTCGGGCCGGGCGTCGGCGAACTCGTCCAGTCGGCGACCGTCGCCGTCGCCGGGCAGGTGCCGCTGGACCGGCTGTGGCACGTGGTGCCGCCCTTCCCGACGCTCAGCGAGGTGTGGCTGCGGCTGCTGGAGGCATACCGGGACAACTGAGCCCCCTCCTCCGAAGGAGTCCGGAGCTAAGGGAGTTCGAAGCCCAGTGCCTCGGCCGCCGCCTCCGGCGACGGCTGCGCCCAGCGGGCCGCCACCGCCTCGTTGGTCGACAGCGAGCGGAGTTCCGCGCGGTCGAGGTACAGGGTCCCGTCCAGGTGGTCCGTCTCGTGCTGCACGATCCGGGCGGGCCACCCCGCCACCACCTCGTCCAGCTCCCGCCCCAGCTCGTCCTGCCCGCGCAGCCGCACCCGCGCGTGCCGGGTCACCACGGCCTGCCAGCCGGGCACGCTCAGACAGCCCTCGAAGAAGGACGCGTCCTCAAGGCCCTCCGCCTCGTACGAGGGGTTCACCAGCACGCGGAACGGCTGCGGCACCCGACCCCGGACCACCGCGATCTCCCGCGGCACCGGAGCGGGGTCCTCGATCACGGCGATCCGCAGTCCCACCCCGACCTGGGGCGCGGCCAGGCCGACACCGGGAGCCGCGTGCATGGTGTCGCGCAGGGCCGCCACGAAGCGGGCGAACAGACCGGGCCCGAGCTGTCCCTCGTACGGCCGGGCCGGCCGGCGCAGCACCGGGTGCCCGGCCGCGACGATCGGCAACGGGCCGCCCGCGGCGAGGAGTTCGGCCACCCGCTCGGCCAGGGGCGCGTGATCACTGACAGGTGTCATCGCGCCAGGATGCCACGCCGGCCTGCGCGGAAGGGGGGCGCGCCGCACCAACGGCCGGTGCGAAACCGGCCGTTCACACGGCGCGCCCGGCGGCGCTCATTCCTCGGGGAAGTCACCCGCGAGGGCGGCGGCGATCCGCAGATGCGGTGCGGCCTCCTCGGGGCGGGACCGGCGTTGCAGGGTGCGGCCCAGCATCAGCCGGGCGTAGTGCTCCACCGGGTCCCGCTCCACGATGATCCGCAGCTGCGCCTCGGCGCGGCCGAGCTGCGCGGAGTGGTAGTAGGCGCGGGCCAGCAGCAGCCGGGGCGCGGTCTGCTCCGGCACCTCCTCGACCAGGCCGGTGAGCACGCGCGCCGCGTTCGCGTACTCCTTGGCGTCGAAGAACATCCCCGCCCGCTCCCAGCGCTCGGCGGCGGTGCCGTGGTCGTAGTACTCGATGTCCACCTGAGACCTCCTTCGGCGGGCACAACGACAGGGGGTTGTTGAATATTCCACTAAAGTTGGGGGTGTCGCCGGAGGGCCCGGCGGAGGCAAGATCGTCGGTGTCCCGCTTGTCCGCCGGAACCGGAAGGAACCAACGAGATCATGCGCGTCATCGTGGCCCACGGCCCGCTGGAGGCGACCGGATGACCGGCGCCGAGGCACCCGTACTGGTGCGCAGCACCGGCCGGGCCGCCCACCTCACGCTGAACCGGCCGAGGGCGCTCAACGCCCTGAACCACACCATGGTCCGCCGCATCGACGAGGCGCTCACCGAGTGGGAGCGTGACCCGACCGTGCGCACGGTGGTCGTCACCGGGGCGGGGGAGCGGGGCCTGTGCGCGGGCGGTGACATCCGCGCCGTCCACGACGACGCCCGCGACGGCGACGGCAGGGCGTCCGAGGAGTTCTGGCGCGACGAGTACCACCTCAACGCCCGCATCGCCCGCTACCCCAAGCCGTACGTCGCCGTCATGGACGGCATCGTCATGGGCGGCGGCGTCGGTATCTCCGCGCACGGCAGCGTCCGGATCGTCACCGAGCGGTCCCGGATCGCCATGCCCGAGACCGGCATCGGCTTCGTCCCGGACGTGGGCGGCACCTACCTGCTGTCCCGGGCTCCCGGTGAGCTGGGCACCCACCTCGCGCTCACCGGCGCGCAGATCGGGGCCGGGGACGCGCTGCTGTGCGGCCTGGCCGACCACTGCGTACCGTCCGACGCGCTGCCGGACCTCGTGGCCGACCTCGACGCGCTGCCCGTGGAAGAGGTGCTCGCCCGGCACGGCCGCCCGGTCCCGGAGGGGGAGCTGGCGGACCGGCGCGAATGGATCGACTCCTGCTACTCCGCCGACACCGTCGAGGAGATCGTCGCCCGGCTGCGGGAGCACGGCTCGCCCGAGGCCAAGGCGGCCGCGGAGACCCTGCTGACCAGGTCGCCCACCGCGTTGAAGATCACCCTGGCCGCCCTCCGCCGCGCCCGTCGGCTCGGGTCCCTGGAGGAGGTCCTCGACCAGGAGTACCGGGTCTCCTGCGCGGCCCTGCGCACCCCCGACCTGGTCGAAGGCGTCCGGGCCCAGATCATCGACAAGGACCGCTCGCCGCGCTGGTCGCCCGCGACCCTGGAGGAGGTCGCCGACGTGGAACGCTTCTTCGCCCCACTGGGCGAGCGCGAACTCGGCCTGGCGGCCACCCCTCACTCCGGATGAGCCACCGCCTTCTTCTGGAGCTCAACGGCCGTCGCGAGCCCGAGCCCACGCTCGGCCTTGCGCAGGGCCCGCAGGGCGGCCATCGAGGCGATGTCGCCGGTGAAACCGGCGTCGGCCAGCCGGGCGCGGACCCAGCGGGCGCACAGCTCGTCCTCGGACGCGGCGGCGGTGGACCCGGCCAGCGCGAGTGCCCGTTCCAGGCCCGGCCGCTCCTCCTCGGGGGCGGCCGCCAGGGCCCGGCTCAGGGCCTCCGAGATCGCGTCGGAGTCCCTGAGTCGCAGTACGAAGGTCCGGCTCCTGGTCAGTCCCGTCATCCCGTTCATGGGCCGATCTTGGCGCTCATGTGGCGTGGGTGCCAAGGGACTTGAGGAGATCCTGAGGCTCGTCGGGCCTGTCCGCGGGGCCCGGGCCCCGTCCGGGCCGCGTGCACGGCGGTCCGATGTCCGCTCGCCGGCCCGGACTTCAGCCCGCGTGGGCCGACTCCACCCGGAACAGCCGGGGCTGGACGTCCGTGGCGATGGTGGCCGCCTTGTCCATGTGCACCCTGGCCTCGGGGTCCGCCAGCATCGCGCGGTAGTGCTCCTCGGTCTCCCACTGGGCGTAGTTGATGACGCGCTCGCCGTCCAGGGAGGCGTGGAAGTTGGCGCTGATGAAGCCGGGCCGGTGCTTCATCGTCTCCTCCGTGGCGCGGGAGAGGAGATCGATCAGTTCGAGCTGCCGGTCGGGGGCCACGGTGAACACGTTGATGAGCGTGGCCACCGGGCGCGTGGTGTCGAAATGTGCCGTGAGGGTCATGCCTCCATGGCTCCCCGCCGCGACACGGGCACGCCCTCCCGCCGCTCCGGATTCGCCTGTTCGGGCGCGCGTCGTCCCTACACTGGCCCGCATGGCATGCCGCATCAGTGAGCTGGTCGTCGACGCCGCCGATCCCGAAGGGCTCGCCGCGTTCTGGAGCGACGTACTCGGCTACGTGGAACTCGGCCGCGAGGACGACGGAAGCATCGAGATCGGCCCGCCGGGCGCCGGGTTCGGCGGACCCCAGCCCACCCTCGTCCTCAGTCCCCGCAGCGGCCCCCGCGCGGGGAAGCTCCCGCTGCACATCGACGTCAGTGCCACCGACCGCGACCAGGACGCAGAGCTGGAGCGGCTGCTCGCGCTCGGCGCCCGGCGCGTCGACATCGGACAGAGCGGCGACGAGGGCTGGCACGTGCTGGCGGACCCGGAGGGCAACGAGTTCTGCCTCCTGCGCACGCGCCTGAAGCCCCTCTGACCCGGGTCCGCCGCCCGCGCCCGTCTACTGCCGCTGCTCCACGGCGTCCGTGCTGGACTCCGGCTTGGGCACCGCGCGCTTCTCGCGGGCCAGGGAGCTGGGCCACCACACCGCCGGGCCGATGTCGCGGACCAGCGCCGGGACCAGGAGGGACCGGACGACCAGGGTGTCCACCAGCACGCCGAAGGCGACGATGAAGGCGATCTGCACGAGGAACGCCAGCGGGATCACGATCAGGGCGGCGAAGGTCGCGGCCAGCACCACGCCCGCCGAGGTGATGACCCCGCCCGTGGCGATCAGCCCGCGCAGGATGCCCTCCCGGGTGCCGTGGCGCACCGTCTCCTCGCGGACGCGGGACATCAGGAAGATGTTGTAGTCCACCCCGAGCGCGACCAGGAACACGAACCCGTAGAGCGGCACCGACGCGTCCGTGCCGGAGAAGCCGAACCCGTGCCGGAAGACCAGGCCCGCGATGCCCAGCGTGGCCAGGTAGTTGAGCGCGACCGTCGCCACCAGCAGCACCGGCAGCAGCAGGGAGCGCAGCAGTACGACGAGGATCACCAGGATGATCAGCAGCACCACGGGGACGATCAGGTTCCGGTCGTGCTCGGCGGTGCGCTGCGTGTCGTACTGCTGCGCGCTGTAGCCGCCCACCAGGGAGCCGGGATCGACCGCGTGCAGCCGGTCGCGCAGCCGCTGCACGGTCTGCTTGGCCGCGTCGCTGTCGGGGGCGTCGGTCAGGGTGGCGTCGATCCGCACCCGGCCGTCCACCACGCGCGGCGCGCCGCCGGGCCCGCCGTTCGCGCTCAGCGCGGCCGCCGAGGCGACACCCGGCGTCTTCTCCGCGGCCGCGGTCACCTCGGTGCCGCGTGCGGCGTCCGCAATGACCACCACGGGCTGCCCGGAGCCGCCGGGGAAGTGCTTGCCGAGCGTCTGCTGCGCGGAGACGGAGGGGGCGTCGTTGACGAAGAGTTCGTCCAGCGGGACACCCTTGGACTTGAGCGCCGGGAAGAAGGCCGCGCCCACGACGAGCAGGACACAGGTGGCCAGCCACACCTTGCGGGGGCTGCCGTCGACCAGGTGCGCCACCCGGCGCCAGACGCCGTGGCCGCCGGTCGCCGCGTCGGCGGGGCGGGGCTTGGCGGGCCAGAAGGCGGCGCGTCCCAGGAGGGCGAGCACCGCGGGCAGGAAGGTGAGCGTCGCCAGTACCGCGCAGCCGATGCCGATGGCGCCGACCGGGCCGAGCGCCCGGTTGTTCGTCAGGTCGCTGAGCAGCAGTGCGAGCAGCCCGAGCGCGACGGTGGCCGCGGAGGCGGTGATCGCGCCGAAGGAGTTGCGCAGGGCGCCCCAGGCCGCCTCGGCCCGTCCGACGCCCGTCGCCAGTTCCTCACGGAAGCGGGCGGTGAGCAGCAGGGCGTAGTCGGTGGCCGCGCCGATCACCAGGATCGACAGGATGCCCTGCACCTGCCCGTCCACCCGGACCACGCCGTGGTCGGCGAGGACGTAGACGATGGCGCAGGCGACGCCGAGGGCGAACACCGAGCTGAGGATGACGACGAAGGGCAGCAGCACGCTGCGGTAGACCAGCAGCAGGATGACCAGCACCGCCGCCAGCGCCACGCCGAGCAGGATGCCGTCGATGCCGCCGAACGCCTCGGTGAGATCGGCCTGCGTGGCGGCCGGGCCGGCCGCCTGGGCGCGCGTGCCCTCGACGCCCGCGGCCTCGCGCTCCACCCGCTGCACCACGTCGGTGACGCGTTCGCCGAGCCCGGGGCTGAGCGGGACGACGCCCTCCAGCGCCTTGCCGTCCTTCGAGGGGAGCGCGGGGGAGGGCCGGCCCACCACGCCCTCGGTGCCGGCGAGCGACGCCAGTGCGCGGGTGGCCTCCGTCCGCTGTGCGGGGGTGATCCCGCCGCCGTCCTTCGCGGTCCAGACCACCACCAGCGGGAGGGTCTCCTGCTTGTCGAACTTCTTCTGCAGGGCGATGGCCTTGGTGGACTCCGCGCTGCGCGGCAGGAACGCGGTCTGGTCGTTGGTGGAGACCTCGCCGAGCTTGCCCGCGTAGGAGCCGAAGGCTCCGCCGAGGCCGAGCCAGACGAGCACGAGGACGAGGGGGACCAGCCAGCGGACCGGTCGGCGTACGGGGTTCATTCGCTCCCCAGGAGGAGTGGGCGGATGCCGGGCAGATAGCTCAATAACAAAGTATCTCAATCATCGAGAGACTTGGAGATCATATCCTTGAGGACATGCAGCCCGAACGTCCGGAGGAGCGTCCTCCCAGCGACCTCCAGGGGTACGCCGTCCTCCTGCGGACCTTGACCAGCGAGATCAACCGCATCGCCCACGCGTTTGCCCAGGCGCACGGGCTTCACGCCACGGACGTCCACGCGCTCGCCGCGATCATGGACGCCACGGCCCGGGACGGCGCCCCGATGACCCCGTCCGGCCTGCGGGAGCGCCTCAACCTCACCTCGGGCGCCGTCACGGCGTGCCTGGACCGCCTGGAGCGCGCCGGTCACATCAGCCGGGTCCGGGACAGCGCCGACCGCAGGGTGGTGCATCTGCACTACAACGCCGGGGCGCGCGCACTGGCCCGCCAGTACTTCAGCCCCCTCGCCCGCGGGACCGAGGCGGCGCGGCGGCACTTCACCCCCGAACAGCTCGAGACCGTCGCCGAGTTCCTCCAGGTGCTCAACCGCGAACTCACCGCGGAACGCTGAGCGTCCGGCCGGCCTCGGGCGCGTCCCTGGAGGTGAAGTAGGGTGACCGCGCGGAAGGAGCGTGAGCGGTGCGCGAGCGGGTCACCATGGCGGACGTCGCCCGTCAGGCCGGAGTCTCCTCCGCCACCGTGTCCTACGTCCTGTCCGGCAAGCGCCCCGTGGCCCCCGAGACCCGTACGGCCGTCGAGGCGGCCATCGCCGAGCTGGGCTTCACCGTCAACACCGCCGCCCGCAGCCTGCGCACGGGACGTTCCAGCCTGGTCGCGCTGATCGTGCCGGACATCGCCAACCCGTTCTTCGCCCAGCTCGCGGCCACCCTCCAGGAGGAGCTGCGCGGGCGCGGCCTGCACGTCGTCGTCTGCGACACCCGGGCCCGCCGCGAGGAGGAACGGGCCCTGCTCGCCGAGGCGGTGCAGCAGCGCTTCGCCGGGGTGGTCATCACCCCGTTCCGGCTGCTGCCGAGGGACCTCGATGTGCTGACCGAAGCGGGCATACCGGCCGTGGTCAGCGCGGACGTGCCCTTCGGCGCCGTCGACCAGGTCGCCCCCGACGCGCGGGCCGCGACCCGGCAGGCGCTGGAGCTGGTGACCGCCGCGCGCCGCCGCCGCATCGCGATGATCGCGGGCCCCCGCGACGCCACCGGAGGCGACCCCCGGCTGGAGATGCTGCGGGCACTGGCCCGGCAGTACGGCACCGCGCTGCCCGGCGAACTCGTGGTGCGCGGCGAGCACACCCGGGAGGCGGGCGCCGAGGGCTTCGCCGAGCTGATGGACCGCCGCTACCGGCCCGACGCGGTGTTCTGCGCCAACGACGTGATCGCGGTCGGCGCCCTGGACAAAGCCCGCGAACTGGGCATCGGCGTCCCGGGCGAGGTCGCGCTCGTCGGCCACGACGACGCCGCCTTCGCCTCCCTGGTCCAGCCGCGGCTGACGACGATCCGCTACCCCGCCGACGAGGTCGGCCGCGCCGCCGCCCGGCTGCTCCGCGAGCGGCTGGACGGCCGTACCACCCGCCGCACCGTGCGGGTGAGGGCGGAGTTCGTGGCCCGCGCCTCGGTCTGAGTCGTCGCGTCTTAGATCGTCCGTCCGGCCGGGACGCGTAATCGATTCCGTCCGGCATCCGCATGTGCCCTCTGTCTGTCGAACTGGCAGCTCAGAGCGTGTTTTCGAGGAGTTCCACGCCCTCTGCGGCCCGTCCCTTTCTCCGGCCAATTCCCGCACAGCTGTTGACTTTTGTGGATTCCTGTTGTGAAGGTTGCGCCCACCACGTCCCCGGAGCGCGACCCTCGGCGCAAGGAGCACCCTCATGGCGATGCCCGTTCGCACGTCAACCGCCAGACGATGCCTGGCCACCGCGGCAGTCCTGACCCTCACGGCGGTGGCCGGCTGCGGCGGCGGGGGCGGTGACGACGACGGCGCGGCCGGCTCCTCGTGCAAGCCCTCGTCCGGCAAGGTCACCCTGCGGTACTGGTCCTGGGTGCCGGGCATGGACCAGGCGGTGCGCGTCTGGAACGCCGAACACCCCGACGTGCAGGTCAAGTTGCGCACCACCCCGGCCGGGAACGCGGGCACCTACCAGAACCTGTCCAACGCGCTGAAGGCGGACAAGGCCCCCGACCTCGGCCAGATCGAGTACGACTCCCTGGCCAGCTTCCGCCTCAAGGGCGGGCTGAAGAACATCCAGTCCTGCCCCCGAGTCGCCCAGGCGCAGAACAAGTTCGTCGACTGGACCTGGTCCCAGGTCGACTTCGGGGCGGGCGGCAAGGACGGCGTGTGGGCGATACCCCAGGACACCGGCCCGATGGCGCTGTACTACCGCAAGGACATCTTCGACAAGCTCCACCTCAAGGCCCCCACCACCTGGGCCGAGTACGAGGCCGACGCCCGCGTGCTGAAGAAGTCGGGCAAGTACATCACCCACTTCTCCCAGACCGACCCGAACTGGTTCACCGGCCTGCTGTGGCAGAACAAGGCCACCATGTTCGAGCGGAAGGGCGACGCCTGGAAGGTCACCGTCGACCGGCCCGAGAGCCGTCAGGTGGCCGACTACTGGCAGAAGCTCATCGACGACAAGCTCGTCGCCACCGACCTCCAGGGCTTCTCGCCCGCGCTGTACAAGGCGTGGAACTCCTGCGAGGTCGTCACCTGGATCAGCGCCGCCTGGGGCTACAGCACCATCCGCGACAACGCGGCCGCCACGAAGGGCAAGTGGGCCGTCGCGCCCATGCCGCAGTGGAGCAAGGGCGACAAGAACGCCGGGAACTGGGGCGGTTCCACCACCGCCGTCCTCTCCGGCAGCGAACACCCGGCGGAGGCGGCCGAGTTCGCGCTCTGGCTCAACACCGACCCCAAGGCCCTGGAGATCCTCAACCGGTCCGGTGGCCTCTACCCGGCGGCCGAGGCCGGACTGAACCTGCCCGCGCTGCGAAAGCCCGTCGGCTTCTACGGCGACCAGAAGGTCTTCGACGTCTTCAAGCAGGCGTCCGCCGACGTGGACACCGACTTCACCTGGGGTCCCACGATGACCGACACCTACCGCTTCCTCAGCGACGGAACCTCGGACGTCACCGCGGGCAAGGGCACCCTCGGCGACGTACTGAAGCGGACCGCGGCCGACAGCGCCGACTCCCTGCGCAAGCAGTCCCTCGATGTCACGCGCTGACCGGCGGGCGCCGGTGCGCCGCAACCTCGCCCCCTACGCCTTCCTCGCCCCCTTCCTCGTCCCCTTCGTCCTGTTCACCCTGCTGCCGGTCGGCTACGCCTTCTGGCAGAGCCTGCACAAGACCGAGCGCACCGGCGGCACCTTCGGCCGCACCCACTCGGTGTTCTCCGGCCTCGAGCAGTACGCGGACGTCGTGCGGGAGCCCTACGTCGCCGACAGCGTGCTCCGGGTCGGTCTCTTCGCCCTCGTGCAGATCCCGGTGATGCTGCTGTTCTCCCTGGTCCTCGCCCTCCTGCTGGACTCGGCCGTGGCCCGCCTCAAGCGCTTCTTCCGGCTGGTGTACTTCGTGCCGTACGGCATCCCGGGCGTCGTCGCCGCGCTGATGTGGGCCTCCCTGTACGACCCGAGGCTCTCCCCGATCAGCGGCCTGCTGAAGTCGGCCGGCATCCGGGCCGACCTGCTGGGACCCGACCTCGTACTCTGGTCCATCGGCAACGTCGTCACCTGGACCTACACCGGCTACAACATGCTCATCCTCTACTCCGCCCTCCAGGCCCTGCCCGCCGACATCGAGGAGGCGGCCCGCGTCGACGGGGCGAGCGGCTGGACCACCGCGCTGCGCATCAAGGTCCCGCTGATCCGGCCCGCCCTCGTCCTCACCGGGGTGTTCTCCATCATCGGCACCCTCCAGCTCTTCAACGAGCCCCAGGTGTTCCGGTCCATCTCCACCAGCGTGACCAGCACCTACACCCCCAACCTCGCCGCCTACTCCCTCACCGCCGGGGACGACTACGGCGGAGCCGCCGCGCTCTCCGTACTGCTCGCCACGGTCACGTTCGTGCTGTCCTTCGCCTTCCTCCGCTTCACCACCAGGAGGCAGGGATGAACCTGCTCACCTGGACCGACGGCGCCCACGCCCCCCGCACCGGGCGCGCCTCCACGGCGGCCGCCGTCGCCTTCCTGACCCTGGCCGCCTGCTACATGCTGCTCCCGGTGTACTGGCTGCTGGTCTCCGCGACCAAGAGCCAGGGCGACCTCGTCGGCACCCCCGGACTGCGGCCCGCGCACTGGCACTTCGGCGCCAACCTGACCGCGCTCTTCCGGCAGCAGGACGGCGTCTTCGCCCGCTGGCTGCTCAACAGCCTGCTGTACGCGGGCGCCGGGGCCGCCGTCGCCACCGCGCTGTCGGCGGCCGCCGGGTACGCCCTGGCCAAGTACCGCTTCCCGGGGCGCGAGCTGGTGTTCTCGGTCGTCCTCGGCGGGGTGCTCGTACCCGCGACCGCCCTCGCGCTGCCGCTGTTCCTGATGTTCGCCGAAGTGGACGCCACCGACACCTTCTGGTCGGTGTTCCTGCCGAGCGTCGTCAGCCCCTTCGGCGTCTACCTGTCCCGCGTCTTCGCCGCCGCGTCCGTACCGGACGAGGTGATCGAGGCCGCGCGGATGGACGGCGCGGGGGAACTGCGCATCTTCACCGGCATCGGGCTGCGCATGATGTCGCCCGCGCTGGTCACCGTGTTCCTGTTCCAGTTCGTCGTCATCTGGAACAACTTCCTGCTGCCCCTGGTCATGCTCCAGGACGACGACCTCTACCCCGTCACCCTCGGGCTGTACACCTGGCAGACGCAGACCAGCCGGCTGCCCGTCCTGCAGTCCCTCACCATCGTGGGAGCCCTGGTCTCCGTCGTGCCCATCGTGCTCACCTTCCTCCTCCTCCAGCGCTACTGGCGCGCCGGGCTCTCCGCCGGGGCGGTGAAGTCATGACCCACCCCCTCACCGCGCTCACCCACCGCCTGGGCGGCATCGGCTACGGCGGCGACTACAACCCCGAACAGTGGCCCCGCGAGGTGTGGCGGGAGGACGTCCGCCTCATGCGGGAGGCGGGCGTGAACCTCGTGACCGTGGGCGTGTTCTCCTGGTCCCGCATCGAGCCCCGCCCGGGCGCGTACGACTGGGACCTGCTCGACGAGGTGCTCGACCTGCTGCACGCGGCCGGCATCGCGGCCGCCCTGGCCACCCCGACCGCCGCCCCGCCGCCCTGGTTCACCCGGCTCCACCCCGAGGCGCTGCCCGTCACCGCCTCCGGCACCCGCCTCGCCCACGGCAGCAGGCAGGCCTTCTGCCCCAGCAGCCCCGCCTACGCCGAGGCCGCCGACGCCGTCGTCGCGGCACTGGCGACGCGCTACGCCGGGCACCCCGCCCTCGCCCTGTGGCACGTCCACAACGAGTGGGGCAACCACAACGCCCTCTGCTACTGCGACACCAGCGCGGCCGCGTTCCGCGACTGGCTCAAGGACCGCCACACCACCCTGGACGCCCTCAACACGGCCTGGGGCACGGACTTCTGGAGCCAGCGCTACGGCGACTGGGACGAGATCGACCCGCCCCGCGACACCACCGCCTTCCGCAACCCGGGCCAGGAACTCGACCACCGCCGCTTCTCCTCCGACGCCCTCCTCGCCCGCCACCGCGCGGAGACGGCCCTGCTGGGGAGGCTCGCCCCCGGCATCCCCGTCACCACCAATCTCATGGGCACCCTGGAGAAGAAGACCGACGGGTACGCCTTCGCGGCCGAGTGCGACCTCGTCTCCGTCGACCACTACCTCACCGCGGCCGACCCCGAGGGCCACATCGACCTCGCCCTCAACGCCGACCTGGCCAGGGGCATGGCCCGGGGAAACCCCTGGCTGCTCATGGAGCACTCCACCTCCGCCGTCAACTGGCAGCCCGTCAACGTCGCCAAACGGCCCGGCGAGATGCGCCGCAACAGCCTCACCCACCTGGCCAGGGGCGCCGACGGCATCATGTTCTTCCAGTGGCGGCAGTCCGCGGCCGGCGCCGAGAAGTGGCACTCCGCGATGGTCCCGCACGGGGGCACCGACACCCGGATCTGGCACGAGGTCAGCGCCCTCGGCGCGGAACTCGCCGCCCTCGGGGAGGTGACCGGCACCCGGGCCGGCGGCGAGGTCGCGCTGCTCTTCGACTGGCCCGCCTGGTGGGCCCTGGAACTCCAGGCCCGCCCCTCGGCCGAACTGCGCTACCTGGACGCGGTCCGTGACTGGTACGCAGCCCTGTGGGCGCTCAACCTCACCTGCGACGTGGTTCCGCCCGGCGCCGACCTGACGCCCTACCGCGCCGTCGTCGCCCCCAGCCTCTACCTCCTGTCCGACCAGGACGCCGCCGGCCTGGACACCTGGGTGCGCGAGGGCGGCCACCTGGCGGTCGGCTGCTTCAGCGGGGTCGTCGACCCCCACGACCGGGTACGGCTCGGCGGCCACCCCGGCGCCCTGCGCGAGACGCTCGGCCTGCGCGTCGACGAGTACCTGCCGCTCCGGCCGGGCGAAGCCGCCCGGCTCGACGACGGCACCCTCGCGCACGGCTGGACCGAGCGCGTCGAACCACGCGGCTGCGCGGCCGAACTGCGCTTCGCCGACGGCCCCGAGGGCGGCCCGGCCGCCGGAGGCCCGGCCGTCACCCGGCACGGGCACGGCCGGGGCAGCGCCCGGTACGTCGCCACGCGCCCCTCCGCCCGCACCCTGCGCGAGCTGATGCGGACCCTGGCCGGGGAGGCGGGCGTCCGCCCGGCCGGCCCCGAGGGGATCGAGGCGGTGCGCCGCACCGGCCCGCACGGCAGCTACCTCTTCCTGGTCAACCACGGCGCCGACGACGTGACGGTCCCGGTGCGGGGCACGGGCCTGCTGGACGCCGAGGTCACCGCCTCCGGCGTCCTGGTCCCGGCCGGGGCCGTGGCCGTCGTACGCGAACACGCATGACGACACGCGAGGAGGACCGACCATGACACCGCCCGTGGAGTACGACGAGCCCAGCGGCACCCTCGTGCTGCGCACCGAGGCCACGTGTTACGTCCTGCGGGTCGACCGGGCGCGCGGTGCCGTGCTGCACGTCCACTGGGGCGCGCACCTGCCGCTGGAGGACGCGGTGGCCCTCCCCGTCGGGACCGAGCACGACAACAGTTTCGCCGGGCGCTTCGACGGGGTGGAGGAGTACCCCGTCGAGGGCGGCGCCCGGTTCGGGGTGCCCGCGCTGGAGGTCCGCTTCGCCGACGGGAACAGCCCCGTCGAGCCCGAGATACGCGAGGTGCGCTTCCCCGGCGCCGGACACGTCGTGGTCGCGCTGCGGGACCGGGCGCGGCCGCTGGCGTGGGAGACGCACTACCGGGTGCCGCCCGACGGCGACGTCATCGAGCGCTGGACGGAGTTCGAGCACACCGGCGACACGGACCCCGTACTCCTCACGCGTCACGCCGCCGCCCACTGGCCGCTGCCCCGGCGACCCCGTTGGCGGATGTCGGCCGTGCACGGCGGCTGGGCCGACGAGAACCGGCTCACCCGTACCGAGGTCGCCGTGGGCGAGACCACGCTGACCAGCCGACGCGGTCACAGCGGCCACCAGGCGGGCCCCTGGGTCGCCCTGGACACCGGGGCGGCCGACGAGGAACACGGCGAGGTCTGGGCCACCGTCCTCGCCGCCAGCGGCAGCTGGCGTCTGACCGTGCAGCGCACGGCGGCCGGAGGGGCGGGCGTCGTCGCGGGGGAGGGGCACGAGGGAGCCGAGATCGCCCTCGCCCCCGGCCGCCGGCACGTCACCCCGGTCAGCCTCGGGCTCCACGCCACCGGCGGCTTCGGAGCCGTCAGCCGCGCGCTGCACACCTACGTCCGCCGCCACGTCCTGCCCCACCCGGAGGAACTGCGGCCCGTCCTCTACAACTCCTGGGAGGCGACCGGGTTCGAGACCTCCGAGGAGGGCCAGCTCGCCCTGGCCCGCCGGGCCGCCGGCATCGGGGTGGAACTGTTCGTCGTCGACGACGGCTGGTTCGGCACCCGTGACGACGACCGCTCCGGCCTCGGCGACTGGACCCCGCACCCCCGGCGCTTCTCCCGCGGACTGCGCCCCCTGGCCGACGAGGTGCACCGTCTGGGCATGGCGTTCGGACTGTGGGTGGAACCCGAGATGGCCAACGCCGACAGCGACCTGTACCGCGCGCATCCCGAGTACGCGCTGCACCTGCCCGACCGCCGCGCCACCGAACTCCGCCACCAGCTCGTCCTGGACTTCTCCCGCCGCGAGGTCACCGAGTGGGCGTACGCGTGGCTGCACCGGCTCGTCGGCGAGAACGCGGTGGACTTCCTCAAGTGGGACTTCAACCGGTCCTTCACCGAGGCGGGCGCCCGCGGCGGAGGGCCGGACGCGCGGCGGGCCCACATCGAGCACGCGCGCGGCGTGCACCGGGTGCTCGACCGGCTGCGGGCCGCGTTCCCCCGGCTGCGGATCGAGTCCTGCGCGGGCGGCGGCGGCCGGACCGACCTCGGCATGCTCGCCCGCACCGACCAGGTGTGGACCTCCGACAACACCGACGCCGTGCAACGCCTCGCCGTCCAGCACGGCTTCAGCCAGGTCCACCCGGCCCGCGTCATGTCGGCCTGGGTCACCGACAGCCCCAACCCGCTGACCGGACGCACGGTGCCGCTGGGCTTCCGCTTCCACTCCGCCATGGCGGGCGTCCTGGGCATCGGCGGCAGCCTGGACCGCTGGACACCGGAGGAACTCGCCGAGGCCGCCCGGCTGATCGAGGTCTACAAGGACATCCGCCCGCTGGTGCAGCACGGACACCAGTACCGGCTGCTCGCCCCGGGCGACGGCGCCCTGACCGCCGTCCAGTACGTCGGTCCCGACGCCGACCGGACGGTGGTGCTGCTGTGGCGGACCGACGCCTCCTTCGGCCCGGCGCATCCGCCGCTCCGGCTGCGGGGCCTGGCCCCCGGCGCCCGCTACCGCGACGAGGACACCGCGGCCGTGTGGTCGGCGGCGACCCTCGCCGGTCACGGCCTGAGCGTCCCCGGCCTGCCGGGCGGAGACCACGCGAGCGCGCTGGTACGCCTGCGCAGGGTGGCGTAGCCGCGTCCGGTCAGCGGACGGCGGGCGGACCGGCCTGACCGGGCACGTGCTGGCCGGGGACGGGCAGACCGGTCCCCGGGGGCATCACCCGCGCCAGGTCGCGGTGTATGCGGTCGGCTTCGCCCCGCACCTCGGCGGGGACGTCGCCGCGCTCGGCGACGAGGCGGCTGAAGATGGGGGTGTCGGTGAACATGACGGAGTCTGCTCTTTTCGGGTGGGTCGCCGGGTGGTGGGGGGCGCGACGGGACGGGTGACGGTCACCTGCCCAGGCCGGAGCGCCAGCGGCCGAAGGGAACGGCGGCGCCGGGGAACGCCCGGCCAGGAACGGGCACACGACACCTTAAGGGGCAGCACCGACACCCCGCGTCCGGGGACCGGTCCAGCCGCTCGGCTCCAAGTGATCATGTATTCGGGATTCGCGGGTAGACGCGGCCGACGAGTCCGAAAGTCATCGAATACGGAGTTGTCGTGCCGACACCGCATCTTTCCCCGGAGCCCGGCGTGTCCGGGGTCACGCAACTGGCCGCGTCCTGGCCGAACTGGATGGAGGAACACACCGCTGCGTTCGTCGAGGTGCCGTTGCGCATCCTCCTCATCGTCGTCGTCCTGGGGGTGGTCCGCTGGGTCGCCAAGCGGGCCATCACCCGCGTCGTCCAGCACATCCTGCAGCCCGGCAGCGACGGCGAGCCCCGCCAGCGCCGCTCCGGACGCGGCGCCGCCGTCCTGATGCGCGACCGCTCCCGCGCCTCCCAGCGCCGGGAGCAGCGTGCCCGCACCATAGGCTCGGTGCTCAGCAGCGGGGTCACGATCGTGCTGGCCCTGCTCGGCACGGCCATGATCCTCGACCAGGTCGGCATCGCCCTGGGCCCGCTGCTGGCCAGCGCCGGAGTCGTCGGACTCGCCATCGGTTTCGGCGCGCAGAGCCTGGTCGCCGACTACCTCTCCGGCCTGCTCATCATGGTCGAGGACCAGTACGGCGTCGGTGACACCGTCGACCTCGGCGAGGCCGTGGGCGAGGTCGAGCACATCGGCCTGCGCCTGACCCACGTCCGTGACCTCAACGGCGGCCTGTGGCACATCCGCAACGGCGAGGTCCTCCGCGTCCGCAACGACAGCCAGGACTGGGCCCGCGCCGTCCTGGACGTCGCCGTCGCCTACGACGCCAACCTCGACACGGTCTACCAGGCGCTGGAGGACGCCGGCCGCGCCCTGCGCGAGAACCCGGCCTTCGCCGACGTGCTGCTGGAGGACCCGAGCGTGTGGGGCGTGCAGTCCCTGGACGCCGACGGTGTCGTCGTCCGTATCGCCGTGAAGACCGTCCCGCTCCAGCAGTGGTCCGTCACCCGTGAGCTGCGGCGCCGGGTCAAGGACGCGCTGGACGCCGCCGGTATCGACATCCCCTTCCCGCAGCGCACCATCTGGCTGCGCAACGAGGAGCCGGCGACGGAGCTCACCACCCGCTGACCCTTCCGCACCAAACGAGTGGGCCCGGCCTCCGCGAGGCCGGGCCCACTCGTGTCATGTGTGTCGGATCACCATCGGTACCAGCGGCCCCGACGGCCGCCGCTGCCCGCCGGCCGGACGAAGAACCCGACCAGCCACACCACCAGAACGATCACCGCTATCCACCACAGCGCCTTCAGGGCGAAGCCCGCGCCGAAGAGGATCAGAGCCAGCAGAAGAACCAGGATCAAAGGAACCATTGTTTACGACCTCCTGACCGCCGATTGCCCCTGACCAGCGAATACACGCACACAACTGCCAAGTTATCCGCACGACTTGGAGGGCATGAGGATGTGTTGCGACGATGGTCGGCACCAGGCCGGTACTCCGTCCGGCGCAGCGCGCGGGCGGTGAGGGCTGACAAGGCCGGTGAAGAGGGATTCTCCGGGTGGCCGGGGGTAACCGCCCTGCATGAACATCGCTGCTGAATTCCTCGCCGCGTCCGGCAAGGGCGCGCTCTGGCTCCTCGTCGTGGGAGTGGTCGTCGTCGCGATCCTGCTGGGCGGCTTCCTGCTGGGCAGCAGGCGGGCGCGCTCGCGCCGTCTCTCCACGCCGCCCCCCGGCGCCGAGGCCCGCCGTGGCCCGCAGGACCAGGCGGGCGTCGGCTGGCAGACCCCGGAGGACAACCCGGAGAACCACACCCACCACCGCCACTGACCGCCCCGGAGCGGCTCAGCCCGCGTGCTGCCGCTCCAGCTCCCGCTTCAGGTTGCCCAGCGTCCGGCGGATGTTGCGGGCCTGGAAGTCCGCGAAGGTGCTGCCCGAGGTGACGACCCGGTCGAAGACGGCGGCCACGGCGTCGGGCCAGGTGCGGCGGTCGTCGGTCCAGGTCTCGGTGACGAGGGTGCCGTCGCCGGCCGGTTCGAAGCGGTACTCCCAGGTGGCGATGGGGCCGCGCAGGCGCGGGCGGCCGACGCCGATGGCGTGGACCCGGAAGGCGAAGCGCCGGCCCGGCTCGGCCGCCGTGACCGTGCACCGGGTCACCCAGCGGAACCTCCCGCGCTTGTTCCGCCCCACGAAGCTGGTGCCCACACCGGCCGGGCCGTCCGCCGAACCGGGCGCGGTGCCCAGGTTCTCCGGGCTCCAGCGGCCCATGTCACCGGGACGGCTCACCGCCTCGTAGGCGACGTCCGGCGGGACGTCCACGACGATGCTGTCGCTCACACTCAACACACGGGCCACTGCGCCGCCTCCTCGCGAACTGAAAGCTACTGTCCGGTAGGAAGCATGGCACGGCGACCTCGGCCGGGGTCCGTCAGGCCGGTGCCGACAGGGCGGCCCCCACCCGCGCGCACACCTCCGGCGGGGTCGAGGCGTGCGGGGAGAACCTGAGGGAGTCGGCCCGCACCGTCGGGGTCACGCCCTCGGCGTGCAGCGCCTTCGCCACGAGGGCCGGGTCGCGGCCCGGCATCGTGAAGGAGAGGATGCCCGCGCGCCGCGCCGGGTCGGCGGGGGAGAGGACCTGTCCTCCGTGCTGCCGGACCACTTCGGTGAGTTCGCCGACCCGCTCGGCGATCGCGGCCTCGATCCCGGCCACGCCGTGCCGCTCGACGAGATCCAGCGCGGCCGCGAACGCGGCGGCCGTCACCGGGCTCAGATGGGTGACCGACCACCGGCCGGCGTCGGCGGCGGGCGGGTGCTCCGCGCCGTCGAAGAGGCCCACGTCCTCCACCCCCGTCCACCCGGTGAGCACCGGTTCCAGGGATTCCAGCGCACGGTCGGACAGGGTGGCGAAGCCGGTGGCCCATCCCGCGCGCAGCCACTTCTGACCACCCGCCACCACCACGTCGGCCGCGTCCCACGGCAGTCCGGCCGCGCCGAACGCCTGGATGGCGTCCACGATCAGCAGCCGGTCCGGCCCGATCGCCTCGCGCAGCCCCGCCAGGTCCGCACGGAAGCCGGTACGGAAGTCCACAGCGCTCACCGACAGCGCGACCACGTCCTCGGTCAGCGCGGCCCGGACCAGATCCGGGGTGACCCCGCCGCCCTGCTCCGGGTCGAGCCAGCGGGGCGCGACCCGGCCGAGGTCCGCGGTGCGGCGCCACGGGTAGTGGTTGGCGGGGAAGTCGGTACGCGGCACCAGGACCGAGCCTTCCCGGATGCCGAGCGCGGCGTGGAAGAGACCGGTGGACGCGTTCGGCAGCAGCACGGTGTGCCGGGCGTCGGTGCCCGCGAGACGGGCGGCGGTGTCCCGCGCGACCGCCTCCGCGCGCATCAGGCCGTCCACCGTGGTGTGGTCGGCGAGGGCGGTCTCGGCCAGGGCCCGCGCGGTGGCCTCCACGGCGTCCCGCGAGGGCGGGCCGAACCGCGCGAAGTCGAGATACCCGGCAGGTGTGTCGAAGTGGGCTGCGTACGAAGTGAGCACGAGCCTCATCCTGCCCGGTGCGGGACGGGGCGGACGCCCCCGCCCCGGGAACGCCCGCCCTGTCCCCGCGCTCAGTGCCCGGCGGCGTCCTCGGGGCGCGCGTGGCGCGGCAGGAGGAAGGCGAGCAGGAACGTCAGGACGAGCATCCCGTCCACCACCCACAGCACCGTCTTCATGACGGAACCGAAGCCGCCCTGGAAGGCCGAGGCCGCGGTGGACCGGAGCGCGGCCGGTATCCGGGCGCCGTCCCGCGGCGAGGTGACGGCCGACCGGGTGTCCTTCTCCAGCGTGGCGCAGGAGGCCGGGGTGGCGGCCGGGTCCTTGGCGACCGCGCGGTCCGAGGCGCAGGTCCGCAGGTCCGCGACGATCCGGTCCTGAGCGGCCGGCGCGACATGGGCGGCCGCCAGCTGCCGCCGCAGGCCGTCGGCGTCGTGGTCCACCGCGGAGGCGATGCCGCCGCCCAGCAGACCGAAGAAGACGGTGCCCAGGATGGCCACGCCGAAGGCGCCGCCGAGCTGCTGGACCGCGGTCATGGTGCCGGACGCCGAGCCCGTCTCGTGCTGCTCGACACTGGTGAGCACGATGTCGAAGAAGGGCGCCATCAGCAGGCCCATGCCGATGCCGGTGACCAGCAGGGAGGGCAGGAGCTGCCAGGGGCCGACGCCGCTCCCGGCGAGGTCCAGCGTCAGCCACACCCCGAACACGCCGGCCGCCATGACCAGCGCGCCCGCCTGGAGCACGGCGCGGCCGAACCGGGTGACGGCCTGGGCGAGTCCGAAGCCCACGATCATGCCGCCGGACCAGGGCACCATCACCAGACCCGCCTTCAGCGGCGAGTACCCGAGGCCGATCTGGGTGTAGAGGTTGAACACCAGCATGAAGCCCTGCATGGCGGAGAAGAACACCAGCCCGAGGATCATGCCGCCGCTGAACCCCCGCTTGCGGAAGAGGCTGATGACCACCAGCGGGTCCCGGCCCGCCTTGCTGCGGCGCGACTCGTACCGGCCGAAGACGGCGAAGACCACGACCGAGGCGGCCATCATCACGAAGGTCCACACGGGCCAGTCGTACTCCCGGCCCTGGACCAGCGGGAAGATCAGCAGCAGCGCGGCCAGGGAGACCAGGAGCATGCCGGGGATGTCCAGCCGGGGCTTGACCTCGGAGCGGGTGCGCGGCAGGTAACGGACGGCGCCCAGCAGGGCGGCGGCGCCCAGCGGCAGGTTGAGCAGGAAGATCATCCGCCAGCCGGTGCCGAAGTAGTCGGCGTCCACGAGCCAGCCCGCCAGGATCGGCCCGGAGACCGCGGACAGCCCCATGACCGGGCCGAACATGCCGAACGCCTTCTGCGACTCCTTCGGCGGGAACATCTCCTTGATCATGCCGAGGCCCTGCGGCAGCATCACCGCGCCGAAGAGCCCCTGCACGACCCGGGCGCCGATCAGCATCTCGGGCGACATCGACACCGCGCACAGCAGCGAGCCCACGGTGAAGCCCGCCGCGCCCACGAGGAACATGGTGCGGCGCCCGTGTATGTCACCGAGGCGACCGCCCGTGACGAGGCCGACGGCCATCGACAGCGTGTACGCGGCGGCGAGCCACTGGAGGGTGGAGGCGCTGCCGCCGAGGTCGGCGCGCATGGAGGGGCCGGCGATGTTCGTGACGACGGCGTCCAGGAGGTCCATCACCTCGGCCGCGAGGATCACGAAGAGAGCTGCCCAGCGCCACCGGTAGGGCGCTGGTGAATCAGTGGGCGTCTCGGCGGACGCGACACCGGTGCTGGACATCGGTACTCCTCGTGCAAGGGATCATGGTGGTGAACGGTGTTCACCGTAACAGAACAGTGCTCATCGGGAGAACGCTGTTCATCAAGATATAGCGCAAGCGTGACGCCGGGACAAGATATATCGCGTCGCCTGTGGAGGAAGGGCGCAGCGGGCCCGGAGCCCTCACCAGCCGTGAACACTGTTCTCCGGCGGCCCTAGACTGTGACCATGAGCGACGCGGCCGCCGGCAAATCCGCACCCCCTCCGCCGTCTCCCTGGGAGCGCGAGCGTCCCGCCCGCCCCCAGGCGGCGCCCCAGCGCGCGCCGCTGTCGCGCGAGCGGATCGTCGAAGCCGCCTTCGAGGTGCTGGACCGGCAGGGGCTCGACGGGCTCTCGATGCGCCAGGTGGCGGCCGAGCTGGGCGTCACGGTCTCCGCGCTCTACGCCCATGTCAGCTCCAAGGACGACCTGCTGGAGCTGATGTACACCCGGCTCTTCGACGACTTCCGGATGCCCGAACCCGACCCGGAGCGGTGGCGCGAGCAGATCCGGGACTACGCGCGCGCCGGGCGAAAGCGCCTGCTGTCCCACCGGGACGTGGCGCGGATCTCCATGGCCCACGTCCCGTTCACGGCCGAACTGCTGCCGCACGTCGAGGGGTTGCTCGCCATATTCCGCACGGCCGGACTGCCCGACCGGATCGCGGCGGAGGCGGGTGACCTCATCTCCACCTACATCGACGGCTTCGTGCTGGAGGAGGGCATGTGGCAGGACCGGGCGGCCGCCCGGCCCGAGGGTGCCGACTCCTCGCGGGCCCGGCCCGACTGGCGCGAGATGGCCGGGGAGATGCAGAACTACTTCGCGTCCCTGCCCGCCGCGGACTTCCCGCATCTGCGCGCCCTGGCCGACGTGATGGTGACCGACTCCTCGGACGAGAGGTTCGACATCGGTCTGGAGATCATCCTGCGGGGACTGGCCAGCTACCTCCCCGACGCGGCGCCCACGGCGGCGCCGGACGCCTGACGGGCGCCCGGCTCACACTCTGGCCCGGCGCCCGCCCCTCGGCCCGGCGTCCGCCGGGTTCGCTCGTGTCAGCGCCCGCCCGCCGCCTGCGCGGACTTGGTGTCGCCGAAGGGCAGCGTGCCTCCGCTGAGGTGGGCCCTGATGCCGTCCCGCTCCACGGTGATGCGCTGGATGCGGATGTCGCCCGGCGTCCTCGGCAGCTGGAAGGACAGGTTGAGCTGGTCGGCGAGCTGGGGCTGCGTGACGCCGCGTACCGCGCCCACCAGCTTGGGGTCGATGCCGAGCTGCGCCGGCAGGTCGGGCTGCTCGGCGATCACGTCGAACAGGTTGATCTTCATCAGCTTGCCGACGAACCCCGGCGATCCGGTGAGCCGTGCCAGGGCGGCGTCGTTGCGCATCGCGTCGCGGATCTGGGCCCGGTCGATACCGGCGCGCTCCGCGATCGCCGGTGCGGCCAGCATCGCCCGCACCTTCTCGCGCTGCTCGGCGACGGCGCGCGCCGCCTTCGGGGTGAGCTGGAGGCCCTCGTCGCGGCCGGGGCGGAAGGTGGCCACGTCCCCGATGTCGAGCCGCATACGGCTGATGTCGGTCGACACCCCGCGGTCACCGGACCGCCCGATGCGCGCCTCGGCGTGCAGCCTGAGCCGCTGGCCGCCGATCGGCACCTGGCCGTCGGCCTTGATGGCGCCGGGGCCCAGTCGGCTGAACTCGACCTGGGAGGCGCCCAGTTCGCGGTCGAGATCCTCGAACGAGAGCAGCACGTCGCCGTCGAGCGAGTGGACGGTGCCGCCCTTGAGGTGGGAGGGGAGCTCGCCGTTCAGCCGCACGTCGTGCGCGGTGGCGTGCACCCGCGCCAGCGACACCCGGTCGGCGGCGAGGTCGGGCACCGTGACGTGCGCGGTGTCGATGCGCTTGTCCAGCACCTGGGTCAGGAACGGGAAGCCGTCGATCTCCACCTGCGGCGCGGCCTCCAGATGCAGCGACTTCTGCAACTGGTCCTCGGTCTCGCGCTCCGCGAAGAGCACCGCGAACCGGTCGGCCAGCACGAGGAAGGCCAGGGTGACGGTGATCGCGATGCTCGCCTTCGTCGCACGGCGCAGGTTCTTGAACCTACGGGGGCGTTTCCGTCCCCGGCCGCGACGGTCGGCGGGCTGCCCGGGGTCGTCCCCGTAGGGCTCGGCCCAGTCCTCTGGCTGTCCGTCAGGTACGGCGTTCTGCTGGGCGTTCGGCGAGCGGTGCGACGCCATGCGAGTGGTGGAGCGCATCATGCCACCCAAACACGTCACCGCAGGTCGGACGCAAGTTCAGCCCTTCATGGGCGACGGTTCTCACATCCCGGTGACGGGGACACGAGGCCCGGGTGAAGAACCGTGGCCGATCATGTGGCGTTCGCGTGCGGGGGGCCGCCCATTGGGTGGACCATGGAGGGAAGCAGCGTCCCGCCCCGGCCGCGAAGGAGGTCACCATGGCAGCCGAACCCCCCTTCGTGCCGCCCGCCGGACCGGTCCTGTCGGTGTCGGCCGCCGATGTCCTGTTGCCCGAGCTGATCCTGGCCGGGGACATCGGCGCCGAGGCCCTGCGCGAGCTGGAGGAGGTGCTCGGGGCGCCGCCCCTGCACACGGCCACCGCGTGGACGGTGGACATGAGCCAGGTGACGCACATCGACCTCGCGTGCGCCTACGCGCTCCTGCGGGGTGCCACCCTGCGGCCGGAGCCCGCCGAACTCACCATCCGTGGCCCCCGGCGCGCGGTCCAGCGCACCCTGCGCAACGCGGGACTCGACGTGGTCGCCGTCATCGAGGAGTGACGGCCGCCCCGGACCTTCCCACGCACGCGGAATCCCGCTGATCCGCCCCGCCCGCCGGGGCCGGACCGGCCCTCGACTCTGTTTCGGCGCCTGGGAAAGGGCAGTAGGAAACTATGACTGACGACAAGAAGAACACCACGAGCACGACCGCGGCGGATGCCAAGAAGGCCGTGGTCTCCGGAGCCCAGTCGGTCAGCGACACCACCCAGCGGGTGAGCCGTGCCGCCGTCTCCGGTCTCCAGACCGGGCAGCACGCCGTCGCGGCCAACACGACCAAGGCCGTCGAGGCCGCGGGCACCGCGTGGACGGCCGTCAAGAACCGCAAGGCGTTCGCCGCCGGTGCCGCGGCGGGCGTGGCGGGCGTCGCCGGAGCGGCCTTCGCCATCGGCCGCGCGACGGCCAAGCCCCGCACGGGCCCCCTGACCCGGCTGGCACGCGGCCGGATCTGAACACATGAGGCAGGACCACGGCTATTCCCCGGCGGTCAGCCGTACGCACTCCGTGACGACGGCCCGCAGGCTCCCGGTGCGTTTCAGGATCGCGCGCTGCGCCATCGCGCCGTTGCCGTGCTTCAGCAGGCCCGACAGGATGTCCTGGGCCGCCTGGGCGTCGCCGTGGTCCTCCAGGGCGTCGCGTACGTGGTCGAAGAGCGCCCGTACCACCGTCTCCGCCGGCGCCGGCCGCATGGTCAGGGGATGCAGCAGACGGTCGTCGAGGCCGTACCGGGCCGCCTGCCAGGCGGCGAGACGCACCAGCGAGGTGCCGATCCGGGCCGGAGGTTCCCCCGCCACCCAGCGGCGGGCGGCCGTCTCGACGAGGGCCCGGCACAGCAGCGCCATGAGGACCGTGGTGTCCGACTCCAGGCAGACGTCGGCCACCCTGATCTCCACCGTGGGGTACCGGTGGGAGAGCCGGGCGTCGAAGTAGACCATCCCCTCGTCCCGCAGGACCCCGGTGCGGACCATGTCCCGTACCCGCTCGTGATAGCGGTCGGCGGAGCCGAAGACCTCCGTCGGTCCGGCCGAGGGCCAGCGTCCCCACATCTGGCTGCGGTAGCTGCTGTAGGAGCTGTCCTGGCCCTGCCAGAAGGGGGAGTTGGCGCTCAGCGCCAGCAGGACGGGCAACCAGGGGCGGATGCGGTCCAGTACGGCCACGCCCTCCTCGTCGGAGTCCACCGAGACGTGGACATGGCATCCGCAGGTGAGCTGGTCCGACAGGGTCAGCCCGAAGTGCTCGGACATCCAGCGGTAACGGGGATCGGCGGTCAGGGTCGGGCTGACCGGAAGCGGAGAGGTGGCCAGAGCGGCGATCGCGGCACCCGTGCGCCCGGCGAGCCGTGCCGCCTCGGCACGGCACCGGCGGATCTCGGCCGCCAGTTCGGCGCCCCGGGTGCGCGGACTGGTGGCGAACTCCACCTGCTGACGCTGCAACTCCTGCTCGAAGACCTGCTCGCCGTGCGTCCCCACGGCTCCGTCGGACTGGGCCAGCACCGCGGCCGAGACGGCCCGCGGTTCGCCCGTCTCCGCGTCCACCAGGAGGAGCTCCTCCTCCACTCCCACACTGCGCACGCGGCCGTCCTCCCTGCCCGGTCCGGGGACCGGTGCTCCTCGACGCGTCCCGCCGGTCAGTCCTGGCCGCCGGAGCCGGGCGCGGAGCCGCGTCCGGCCTCTCCCGGCCGGGCCCCGGCCTCGTCCCCGGCGATGGTCCCCCGCGCCTCGGTCCCCGCAGACCCTGCGGACCCCGCGATTACCTTGTCCTTGCCCTCGAAGAGGGCGTCCAGTCCCTCGCGGGCGACTTCGGCGGGGTCGTCCTTCTCCTGCCGGCCGAGCTGGGTGTCGTCCATGTCCGCGCGGTGGAAGAAGTCCGTCTCGGTGGGGCCCGGCATCAGCGCGGTCAGGGTGACGCCGGTGTCCGTCAGCTCGCTCTGCAGCGACTCGGCGAAGGACTGCACGAACGACTTCGACGCCTGGTACACGGCCTGGAAGGTGCCGGGCGCGGCGGAGGCGACCGACGAGGTCACCAGGATGCGGCCCCGCCCCCGGGCCACCATCTCGCGCACGACCCGCTTGGCCAGGTGCACGGTCGAGCGCACGTTGAGATCGACGATCTCCAGCTCGTCCTCCAGGTCGGTGTCCGCGAAGGTGCCGCCCTGGCCCACGCCCGCGTTCAGCACCGCCACGTCGAGCGGGCGCTCCGTCGCCAGGACCGCCGTCCACAGCTGCTCGGCCTGGTCGTAGTGGCGCAGGTCGGCCCGGACCGCCTCCACCGACACCCCGGCCGCCCGGATCTCCTGGGCCGCCTGCCGCAGCCCGGTCTCGTTCTCGGCGTTGACGATCAGGTCGTAACCACGCTCGGCCAGCTGCAGGGCCAGTTCGAAACCGATACCGCTGGAGGCGCCCGTGACCAGGGCGAGAGGCTTCACGTCGGTCATGGCCGGATCACATCCCGGGTGAGGTCGGTGCGGGGCGGCGGGCGGGGCGCACGACGCGTACCTCCCGCAGTTCCCCGATCGGCCGGTCCTGAACGGCGGGGCGGTGGCGGTACGGCGCGGGCGGGCGTTTCCCCGGGGCCGCGCGCGGGGACTCGCGGTCCATGGTGGCCAACCGACGAGGAGGCCGGTCATGAGCGAGCAGACACCGTCCCAGGCCGAGGGCGAGCGGGACCCCGACCCCGAGACCGACGGCCGTCCCGGCCGCACCATCCACCCCGACGTGCCGCGCACGACACCCTCGCAGGCCGAGGGCGAGCGCCTGCCGGAAGACGACGAGTAGCCGGGACTCCGGACCCCTAGGCCGTGTCCGCAAAGTGGCGCCTGGCTCGCGACGCCTGGCACGCCCTCCCCCGAGCTCTGCGAGCAGGGGGGACCCCCAGCCGCGTTGTCGGGATCGCCCTCGTACATCCAGTACGAGGGCGACCCTCCGTCTTGCGATCGCACGCACCAGACGCCGCGAGCCCTGCCCTCCGGGCAGACGACGCCACTTTGCGGACACGACCTAGCGCAGCGCGTGGACCGCCGCCGCGAACAGCGGAGGCATCCGGCACGCCGCCGGCACGACCAGCCGGGCCGTGGCCGGACGGCTGCCGGCCGCCAGCAACGCCCTGGTCAGCAGCCGGTGGCGCCGGGTCAGCAGCGTCCAGTCCCGTTCGTACCGCTCCGGCCGCCCGGCCGCGACACGGCGTACGGCAGCCTCGGCCGTCGCCAGAGCCAGGGCGACGCCCTCCCCGGTGAGCGCGTCCACGTAGCCCGCCGCGTCACCGGCCAGCAGCACCCGGCCCGCGACCCGGCGCCGCACCCGCTGGCGCAGCGGTCCGGCGCCGCGCACCCGCGTGGCCTCCGCCCCGCGCAGCACGCCGGCCAGCGCCGGGAACGCGGCCAGATGCTCGTCGTAGCCGCGCCGGACCCGGCTGAGGAAGGCGACCCCCACCAGGTCGTCGGCGACCGGGGTCACGTACGCCTCCCCGTCGCCGGACCAGTGGACCTCGACGTAGTCCGACCACGGCGGGACACGGAAGTGCCGCCGCAGCCCGTACCGGCCGCGCGCGTCGCCCGGCAGTGCCAGCCCGAGCCGGTGGCGGGTGGGGGAGTGCAGGCCGTCGGCCGCGATCAGCCAGCGCGCGGTGATCCCGGCCGCGGTGACGCTGTCCGCCGTCTGCCGCACCTCCTCGACCTTGCCGGTCACCACCTCCGCGCCGAGGGCGAGAGCCCGCCGGTGCAGCGCGTCGTGGAGGGCCGTACGGCGTACGCCCAGCCCCGGGCGGCCGCGGAAACGGGCCTCGGCGCCGCGGGTGCCGTCCAGGTAGCGGATGCCGCGCAGTTCCCGGCCCGCGGGCGCCACCCCCAGCGCCCGCAGGGCCGCGACCCCGCCGGGCATGACGCCCTCCCCGCACGCCTTGTCCACCGGCGCGGTACGCGGCTCGACCACCACGGCGGTGAGCCCCGCGAGCCGGGCGTGCGCTGCCGCCGCCAGCCCGGCCGGACCGCCGCCCGCCACCAGGACGTCGATCACGCCGGTACCGGTGCGCCGGCGGCGGCCAGCGCCCGGTTCTCGCAGCGGACGCGCACGGTCAGCACGGCGGCGTCGAGCACCGTGAAGGCCGCCGCCGTCACCCACGCGGTGTGCACCAGCGGCAGCGCCAGCCCCTCGGCCACGACGGCCACGTAGTTCGGATGCCGCAGCAGCCGGTACGGCCCCCGCCTCACCAGCGGCAGGCCGGGCACGACGATCACCCGGGTGTTCCAGCGCGGCCCGAGCGTGCCGACGCACCACCAGCGCAGCGCCTGGGCGCCCACCAGCACGGCCAGCATCGGCCAGCCCAGCGCGGGCAGGAAGGGCCGGTCCGCGAGCCACACCTCCAGCGGGCAGCCGACCAGCAGGCCCACGTGCAGGGCGACCATCGCCGGGTAGTGGCCCTCGCCCGCCACCACCGCGCGCCGGTCCCTGCTCCACCGCTCGTTGCGGCGCGCCACGACCAGTTCGGCGACCCGCTCGCCCGCGACGGCGGCCACCAGGAGTGCGTACCAGATCATGTGTGTCGTGTCCTGTGCCTAGGGATGTCTTCCGCTTGCCGGTCGCCCTCCGCTCACCACCGCAACAGCACCGACTCGCAGGCCAGACCCGGTCCGACCGCCAGCAGCAGGCCCGGAGTGCCCGGGGGCGGTCGGCGGTCGGTCAGGGTGTCGCGGAGCACGTGGAGCAAGGAGGACGAGGAGAGGTTGCCCGTCCCGGCCAAGTGGGCTCTGCTGAGGGCGAGTTCCTCGGCGGGCAGGGTGAGGGCGTCCGCGATCGCGTCCAGGATTCTGGGGCCGCCGGGGTGGCAGACCCAGGCCGTCACGTCCTGTGCCTTGAGACCGTGGTCGGCGAGGAACTCCTCGACGTCGTCGGCGAGATGGCGGCGCAGCACGTCGGGGATGCCCGGATCGAGGACGACCTTGAAGCCGGAGTCGCCGATGTCCCAGCCCAGGGCGTCAGCGGCGTCCGGGTACAGACGGCTGCGGGCGTCCACGATCACCGGACCGGTGAAGTCGCCCGCGCGTCCCGCGCCCGTGACGACGACCGCGGTCGCGCCGTCGCCGAAGAGGCCGGTGGCGACCAGGTTGGCGGTCGAGTCGTCGCCGCGCTGGAAGGTGAGGGAGCACAGCTCGACCGAGAGCAGCACCCCCACCTGGTCCGGCCGTCCCAGCAGGAGGTCGTGCGTGCGGGCCAGCCCCGCCGCGCCTCCCGCGCAGCCCAGCCCGAACAGAGGCACCCGCCGCACGTCCGGCCGCAGCCCGAGCCGTCCCGCCACCCGCGCGTCCACCGAGGGGACGGCGACGCCGGTGACCGAGGTGAAGACCAGCAGGTCCACGTCGGCCGCCGACAGCCCGGCGGCGCGCAGCGCCTCGCGGACCACCCTGGCGCCCAGGTCGGTGGCGGTCGTGACGAAGAGGTCGTTCGCCGCGCCGAAGCCGTCCAGTGTCTCGTACCGGTCCAGCGGCAGTGTCATGTGGCGGGTGCGGACACCGGCGTTGCGGTGCAGCCGGTCCAGGAGCCCGCGGTCGGCGCCCTCGGGCAGGCAGGCGCGGGCCACCATGTCCGTGATCTCGGCCTGGGCGTACCGGTGCGGCGCCAGGGCGCCGTGCACGGCGGCGATCCGCGTCATGAGGCTCCCGTACGTCGGCCGGCCCGGAGGTGGACTCAGCAGACCTTCCCGGCACCGGTGGCCCGGCACCAGAGATCGCCCGTCCGGCGGCTTCCGGATCGTGGCCCGCCCGCCGGGGCTCCTACGATCGCCGGGTGGCGACCCCCGAGCAGTCGACGATCCCGGCCCGCACCCCGCGCGCCCTGGCGGGGGCCTGCCACCCGGGCCCGCTGGTGGTGGTCACCGCGCTGACGGCGGCGATGGCCGCGACGGCCGGTCAGGAACCGGACCGCGCCCTGCTGACCACCGGCGCGGTACTGGCCGGGCAGCTCTCCGTCGGCTGGTGCAACGACGCCGTCGACGCCCGCCGGGACATCGCCACGGGCCGCCGCGGCAAGCCCGTCGCCGACGGCGCGATCGGGACCGGGCAGGTGTGGACGGCCGCCTGCGCCGCGCTGGCCCTGTGCGTGCCGCTCTCCTTCGCCTGCGGCCGTGCGGCGGGCGCCGCGCATCTGACCGCCGTCGCGGCGGCCTGGGCGTACGACCTGCGGCTCAAGGCCACCCGCTGGTCCTGGGCCCCGTACGCGGTGGCCTTCGGCGCCCTGCCCGCCTTCGTCACCCTGGGCCTGCCGGGACAGCCCTGGCCGGCCTGGTGGGTCGTCGCCGCGGGGGCGCTGCTGGGTGTGGGAGCCCACCTCGGCAACGTGCTGCCGGACATCCGCGGCGACCTGGCGACCGGCGTCCGGGGCTGGCCGCAGCGGCTCGGACCCGGCCGGGTGCGCATGCTGCTGCCGGTGCCCCTGGTCGCCGCGTCCGCCCTGCTGGCGCTCGGGCCCGCCGGACCGCCCGGTGCCCGGCAGGTGGGCGCGCTGGCGGGGGCCGGACTGATCGCGGTGGCCGGGACGGTACTGGGCCGCCGCCGGGAACGGGCCGCGTTCGCGGCGGCGGTGGCCGTGGCGGCACTGGACGTGGCGCTGCTGCTGGGCGGCGCCGGACTCGGGACCGGGGCATCCTGAGACCGGGGGAACCGCATCCGAGCGGCGCCCCCGGACCGAAATGCCCCACGTGTCGTCCGTAGCGACATCGCCGCAGGTGAACAGAGGTGAACCATGCCCGACTCATTGCAGCCGCCCGGCGAGACCCCGCCCGTGGAGGGATCGACCGCCGAGGCCCATCCCGAGCGGCCCGACGGCGGCCCCTTCGAACACCCCCGCCTCTGGCTGTTCCTCATCGTCCTCGGCTGCGCGCTCATCGCCGCGTTCTTCCTGGTCAGGATGATCGATCTGTGAGCACGCCTCACTTGAGGCCGCTGAGCATGATCCCCCGGATGTAGTGCCGCTGGAGCAGCAGGAACAGGACCAGCACCGGAAGGATGCTCAGGACCAGCCCCGCCATCACGATCGGCATCGTGCGCGTGGGGTCCACGTAGTCCTGGAGCTGCTGGATGCCGACCGGCAGCGTCATCACGTCCGGGTTGGCGGTCGACACCAGCAGCGCCCAGATGTACTCGTTCCAGGCGTCGACGAACGTCAGCAGTCCCAGCGTGACCATCACCGGCTTGGTCTGCGGCACCACGATCCGCCACCACACGGCGAACTCCCCGGCCCCGTCGATCCGTGCGGCCTCCAGCACCTCGTCCGGGATCGACACCATGAACTGGCGCATCAGGAAGATCCCGAAGCCGTTGACGAGGAACGGCATCGTCAGCGCCACGATGCTGACCGTCAGCCCCGCCCCGCCCCGGCCCAGCAGGTCGTTGCCGCCCGCCAGCGGCCAGTGCACCAGGATCAGGAAGTGCGGGACGAAGAACAGGAACGGCGGGAACATCATCGTCGACAGCACCAGCCGGAAGACGAAGTCCCGCCCGGGGAAGCGGAGTTTGGCGAGTGCGTAGCCCGCCAGCGACGACGTGAGCAGCACCGAGGCGTTGATCACGGTGGTGGCGACGACACTGTTGCGGAACAGCACCGGCAGGTCGAGCTGGTCCACCGCCGCCCGGTAGTTGGACAGGTCGAACGCCTCGGGCAGGAACCGGTACGGCAGCGTGCCCGCCTCACCCGGCCCCTTGAACGAGGTCATCACCATGTCGAGGAACGGCACCACCGTGAGCACGGCGCCGGTGACGACCAGCAGGTACGACAGCCACGGGAAACGGCGGCGGATCATGCGTCCTCCCCCTTGCGCCGGAAGATCCACAACTGCGCCAGGGTGACCATGAGGATCACCACGAACAGGACGAAGGCGGCGGCGCTCGCCGTGCCCCAGTCGCCGTAGGAGAACGCCTGCCGGTACATCTCCAGCGCGGCCACGTTCGTCGCGTCCCCCGGACCGCCCTTGGTCATCACGATGATCAGCGCGAACGACTGGAGACCGGTGATGAACTGGGTGACGCACACGAACAGCAGCGACGGCCGCAGCAGCGGCAGGGTGATCCGCAGGAAGACGGTGACGGGACCGGCGCCGTCCAGCGCGGCCGCCTCGTAGTACGACTCCGGGATCGACTTCAGCCCGGCCGTCAGGATGAGGATCGCCGAGCCGACCGACGCCCACGCCTGGACGACCACGACCGCGGGCAGCGCGGTGCCGGGGTCCTGGAGGAAGGCCACCGAGTCCAGCCCGACGGCGTTCAGAGCGCCGTTCACCAGGCCGCCCGGCTCGTACATGTACTTCCACACGTTGCCGACCGCGACCACCGTCGTCACGATCGGCAGCAGGTAGAGGGTGCGCCACAGCCCCTGGAAGCGCAGGTTGTCGATGCAGGTGGCGACCAGCAGCGCGCCCGCCAGCGCCAGGGCCACCGTGCCCAGCGCGAACAGCAGGGTGTTGGTGAGGACCGGCGTCAGGAACGTCGAGCCCGCGGCGAACAGGGCGGCGAAGTTGTCCAGGCCCACCGGCCGGATGTCGCCGAGGTCGAACCCGGCCCAGCGCGACATCGACAGCAGCAGCGCGAAGCCCAGCGGCAGGACCAGGAAGACCGCGAAGAACAGCAGCGTCGGCGCCAGGAACAGATAGGCGACCACCGCCTGATGCCGCCGGGCCCGCGCGCGGCGGTCCACGAAGGCCCCTGCGGGATCGGCGGAACGCGGGCGCGGCGCCCGTGCGGCCGCCTCCGGGGTCAGGGCGTTCACCATGAGCGGGACACCTCCTGATCGACCTGGCGGCGGATGGTGCGCAGCGACTCCTCCACCGACTGCTGACCGGTCCACAACGCCTCGACGTTCTTGCGCAGCAGCGACTTGGCCTGCTGCGCGCCCGGCACGTTCGGCTCCGGCACCGCGTACTCCAGCGCCTGAAGGAACGGCCGCAGATTGGGATCGGCGCCCGCGCCCAGCAGCGCCCGCATGTCGTCGGCCCGGCCCGTCAGCGAGCCCACCGACACCTGGAGGGCGCTCATCCGGGTCGCGGAACCCCCCGCGCCTCCGCTCACCTTCTCGGTGTTGAGCCAGCGCAGGAACTCCCACGCCTCGCGCGGGTATCGGCTGGACGCGTTGACGCCCAGCATGAAACCGGTGGCGAGCGTGGCACGCCGGTCGCCCCGCCGGGGGACGGGCACCGGAGCCACGCCGACATCCCGATAGGCGTCCCCCATCTGGGACTTCAGGCTCCCGGTCCACCATCCGGCACTGATCACCATGGCGACCTGCCCGGACTGGAACGCCTTGTAGACGTTGATGCCGGGCTCGCTCGCCCCCCGGCGCACGAGGCGGTGCTCCAGGCCGAGGACCGCCCGCCCGGCCGGTGAGTCGATGGCCGTGCTCCTGCCGTCCCCGGCCACGAAGGTGCCGCCGGCCGCGCTGAGCAGGGCGAGGGTCTGGCCCACGGTGGTGGAGTCGTCGTACGTCGAGAGACCGAAGCCCTGGACCAGGGTGTTGCCGAACCGGTCCCGTCTGGTGGTGCGGTACGCGGTGTCCTCCAACTCCCCCCAGGTGCCCGGCGGTCCGGCGACCCCGGCCTCCCGCAGCAGGCGCTTGTTGTAGTACAGGGCGTAGGTCTGCGCCTCGGTCGGGTAGCCGTACACCTCGCCGTCCACCGAGGCGGAACCCACCGCCGCGCCGCCGTAGCCCCGGGTGATCTCCGCCGCGTCCGTGCGGGGGGCCGGCCGCAGGACCCCGGCCCGGACCAGCTGGCCGTTCCACAGGCAGTACGGCTGGAGGATGTCGGCGCCCTGCCCGGCCGCCTGCCGGACCATGAACGTGGTCAGCAGGTCGTTGAACTCCACTGCCTTCGTACGCACCTTGACCCGGTCGTGCGTGGCGTTCCACTCGTCGACCGGACGCTGCAGGGCCGCCTTCAGCTCACCGCTCGCGTAGTGCGAGAGCAGGGTGAGGACGACGGGGTCGCCGGGCCGGCCGGTGCCCTGGTGCGGCCCGGCGCAGCCGGCGGCCAGCAGCGCCGCGGGCAGCGCGGACAGGACGCGGCGGCGGCCCGGCCCGCCGGGGCGCGGTGCGCCGGTCACCGGGCGGCCTCCCGGCGCAGCACGCGGAACACCCGGGTCGTGGTGAACCCGGCCCGGCGGTACAGATGGCCCGCCGGGGACCGCTCGCCGGTCCACAGGAACCAGGCCGAGCCCGCGCCCATCGCCCGCATCCGCTCCAGCACCAGATGCAGCAGGACCTTGCCCAGCCCGGTCCCGCGCATCTCGTCCAGCACCCCGAACGGGCCGAACCGCTCGGTCGCCGACTCGTACGCGCCGTGCATCGCCCAGCCCGCCAGACGGCCCGACGGGTCCCGTACGACGACGATCCGGTCCAGCGGGGCGCCTTCGCGCAGGCACTCCCGGATCGCGCGCGCCCAGTCCGGGGTGAAGCGGTGCGCGGCGAGGGCGAGCAGTTCGGGCAGGTCGTCGTCGGCCGGGGTGCCGAACCGGTGGCCGCACGCGGTCAGTTCGGCGGCCCGGAGCGCGACCTCCCGCGGGAAGGCGTAGCCGGTCAGGGAGCGGTCCATCGCGGCCGCCTCGTACAGCGTGCGAAAGCCCAGGGACTCCAGCAGCCCGGCCGCCTCCGGATAGGTCCGCGGGTCCAGGCCGGGCAGGACGTAGTTCGGGGTGTACGGCGCGAAGTCCACCCGGGTGCGGCCGTGGCCGTGCAGCCAGTCGAGGGCCTCGGTCAGCAGCGCCCGGCCCACCCCGCGCCCGCGGGCGGCCGGGTCGACGAAGAAGAAGGGCAGCCAGCCCTGCTCCGGCTCCAGATCGGTGCCGGCCATCGGGACCAGCCGGCGGACCGCGTAGGCCGCGCCGACGACCCGGCCGTCCTCCACGGCGACCCGCAGCCCGGCCGGATCGAAGTTGGCGTCGAGCAGCACCAGGGAGCGGAAGCGGTCCGCCGTGACCGGGTCGGCGGGCGCGCTCCGGCACCACGCCGCCACCAGCGGCGGACCGTCACCCGCCCGGAACCCGCGGAACTCGGTCCGGGCTCTCGTCGTGGGATCGCTCATCGGCGTCCTTCCATGCGCGGTCGCGGCCTTCAGGGGTAGAGCAGAACGTCCTCACCGGCCCACCGGCCAGGCGGTGCGGGCGGATCGCACAGCGGCAGCGGGTCCTCGCCCGCGTCGATCGCGCGCCGCAGCCGGTCGGAGCCCCAGAGCCGGTCGATGAATCCGCTGTCCGGGCCGTCCGCCCAGGCGAAGTCGTCCGGGTACAGTCGCCGCAGCGTGGCGAGCATGGCGACGGCGGTGCGCACGGGGGCGAACGCGTCGCGGTCCGTGACATGGAGCTGCACCCCGCGCAGCGGCCGCCCGGCGTGCTTGTGGAAGGCCGGCACGAACCGCAGATCGCGGAAGCGCAGGCCGGGCAGGGCGAGTTCGGCGAGCGCCGGGGCGAAGCGGCCGTCGATGTACGGCGCGCCCACGGTCTCGAAGGGCTGGGTGGTGCCCCGGCCCTCCGAGACGTTGGTGCCCTCGAACAGGCAGGTGCCCGGGTAGACGGCGGCGGTGGCGGGCGTCGGCATGTTCGGCGAGGGCGCGATCCACGGCAGCCCGGTGGCCTCGGCGTGCAGGGCGCGCCGCCAGCCGGTGGCCTCGATCACCGTCAGCGCGGCCGGTCTCCCGGCCGCCTCCGGGACGGCCGTGAGGTTCAGCCTGCGGGCGAGTTCACCGCAGGTGAGCCCGTGCCGTACGGGCACCGGCGCCCGCCCCACGAAGCCCGCCCACGCCATGTCGAGCAGCGGGCCCTCGCTGACCAGCCCGCCGAGGGGATTGGGACGGTCGGCCACCACGAACCGCAGGCCCACGCGCGCCGCCGAGACCATCAGGTCGAACATGGTCCAGACGTAGGTGTAGAACCGGGCCCCGATGTCCTGGAGGTCGTACACCAGGACGTCGACGCCGCTGTCGATCAGCAGCTTGTCGAGGTGCCCGCCCTCACGGCCGTAGGTGTCGTACACCGGCAGGCCGGTGGCCGCGTCGGTGCCGCCCGGCTCGCTCCCGCCCGCCTGGGCGGTTCCGTGCAGCCCGTGCTCGGGGCCGAACAGCGCGACCAGCGGTGCGCCCGCCCCGATCAGCGCGGGGGCCGACGGACGCAGGTCGGGGAGGACACCGGTGTGGTTGGTCACCAGGCCGAGCCGGCCGGGCCCGGCGAGCCCGGGTGAGGCGCACAGCCGGGCGATCCCGGTCGTCACGGTGAAGCGGTCGTCGCTGCTCATCCTCGCCCTCTGTCGGAAATTCTCTTGAATGTCCCGGAATTGGGCAATGCTGCGGACACTACCTCCCGGCGCGGGCGAGTCGGCGGCGACGGCATTCACCCGTCGGAGTGGAAACCCGTTCGACCGCGGCCGCCGTCCGGCCCGATCATCTGCTCATGCCACTGACGGGCCGGAGTCGCTCGCCCCCACGGACCTGGCCAGGGAGCGGCTGGCGGCCCTGCGGGCCGAGTGCCCGGAGGACGGCTCCGGCACGGAGACCGCGGGGAGTTCCGGCAAAGACTTTCTGCCGACGGCCGGCTGCCTGCTCGTCGCCCTCGTGCTCGGGGCGATCTGGGTGAACGGATTTGTCGCTCTCTTCGACTGATCGGATTCCTGGCCTGATCGTGTTGTTGGCCGGAAAACGGTCCCTCTCGCGGGGGTTGACCTCCCGGGGTCGCCGCGAGGCCGGCGCACCGGAAGCGGATCATCCGGTGCGCAAGGGGTCTTTCCGGCCTCGGAACCGGTGGTCAGCAGCGTCCGGCCCTCTACCACGCCCTCCGGCCGGGGTAGTTGCTTCACGACGACTTCAGGTCCGGGGGCCCGCGAGGGGCCAATCGGAACTTCGCACACCGCGGGGTGACTAGCATGTGGGCGTAACCGGCTGGAAGATCGCCTTCCTCCGAGGCGGCCGCTTCCCGGCCCGCGATCGAGGCGTTCGGTCGCCGCCGATTTTTCCGCCCGCAGACCGAGGGACCGCGGAATGTCAGTTCCTGCACCGTCCGTTCAACACCGCTCGACGGCCGTTCAGCGCAGTTCGTGGGCGGTGCCCGCGGCCGTGGTGGCGGTGGCCGCCGTGGCCGCCGGCGTCGCGGTCGGGACGGCGCCGTCCGGCAGCCGCAGATGGGCACTGGTGGTCGCGGCGGCGGGCTGGGCCTGCGTGGCCCTGGCGGTGCTCGTCGGTCACCTCCTGCTCCGCCGTGCCAGGCTCGCCGCCGCCACCCAGGCCGCCGAGAACGAGCGGCTCCGTGCCCAGACCCAGCAATCGGCCGCGCAGACCGGCCACTTGCTGAACGTGACCCTGCCCGCCCTGCACAACCTGGTGCTGACCGGCAGCGGTGCCGCCGACGCGGTGGCCGGCGTCTCCATGCCGAACGACCAGAACCTGCGCCGCATCGCCCAGATCTCCGCCGGGGCCCTCGAAGAGGCCGTGCACCGCGCGGCCGCCGCGGACGACGAGCGGCTGCGCACCCAGGAGGCGCTGCACGAGATCCTGGCGGAGGCCGACCGGCTCGCCGCGGAGACGCTGCCCGCCGCCGTCGCCCGGCTCGCCGAAGGCCGCTCCGCCGAGACGGTCCTCGGCGAACTCAAGCTGCCGGACGTTCCGGCGATGCACCACCTCGGCGAGCGGTTCGTGCGCGAACTGGCCCGCAGCGAGCGGCGCGCGGGCGGTACCCGCATCGCCTCCACCAAGGCGCTCAGCCGGGTGCAGGCCAAGGCCGTCAGCATGCTCGCGGACCTGCGGGAGATGCAGGACGACCACGGCGGCAAGATGCTGGGCGACCTGATGCGGCTGGACCACAAGACCTCCCAGCTCGTGCTGATCGCCGACCGGCTGGCACTGCTCATGGGCGGCAAGACCAGCCGCACCTGGAACAAGCCGATCCGGATGGAGAGCATCCTCCGGGGTGCCATCGGCCGCATCGCCGCCTACCAGCGCGTCCGGCTGCACTTCACCTCCAAGGCCGCCATCTCCGGTTTCGCCGCCGAAGGCGTGATGCACCTTCTCGCCGAACTCATTGACAACGCCGCGAACTTCTCCCCGCCCACCGACGAGGTCCACGTCTACGTCGAGGAACACCGGGCCGGGGTCGTCGTCACCGTCGAGGACAGCGGACTGACCATGTCCGAGGCGGCCATGCGGCACGCCGAGGGCGCCGTGGCCGGAAGCATGGCCGACCTCGCCTCGCTCCAGGGCACCCGGCTCGGCCTCGCCGTGGTCGGCCTGCTCGCGCTCAAGTACCGGATCAACGTCAGCTACCGCCCCTCCTCCCGAGGCGGCACCGGCGTGGTCGTCCTGCTGCCCCGGCACCTCATCGCGCAGCAGCGCGACCCGTGGCCCGCGCAGCGGGAGGCGGCCCGCGAGTCCGCCGTGCCGACGGCCCCGGCACCCGAAGTCCCCGCGCCCGTGCGGGAGGCACCCGTGCGCGAGGTGCCCGCGCGGCCCGAGCGGCCGGCCGCCGTGCGGGAGGTGCCCGAGCAGACGCGGCACGAGCCGCCCGCCTCCGCCACACCGAACGGGCTCCCCGTCCGCAGGCCCGGCCACACCATGAGCGAGGCCGAGCGCGGCCAGCGGCCCGCCCCCGAGGCCACCCCGCCCCGCAAGCGTCCCGTGCACGACGTGGGCTCCCGCTTCGGCGCCTTCCACCGCTCGCGCAAGCCCGCGGACGGCGGCCGGGGAGACCAGCCAGGCACCGAGCCGCCGACCGCCGGGTGACCCCCGGTCCCCCCACCCACCTCGCCGGGCCCGCGTCCCGGCAGTGATGTCCCCCCTCGTGCCCATGAGATTGGAGGAACGGGCCGGTGACCGAACAGCCGGACACCACCGTCCCATCACCCATCATGCAGACCACCGACAACAGCCTCGTCTGGCTGCTGCAGAACCTGCTGGAGCAGACCCCCGGTGCCCGGCACGCCCTGGTCCTGTCACGGGACGGCCTGAAGCTGTGCTGGACCCCCGACCTGGCCGCCGATCAGGCCGACCAGCTCGCCGCGATCTGCTCCGGTCTCCAGGCCCTGTCCCACGGCGCGTCCGTGGAGTTCGGTGACGGTTCCGGCGGCGTGCTCCACTCCATGACCGCCTTCCACGGCGGACTTCTGTGCATCGTGGGAGCGGGCGAAGGCGCGCACCTGGCGGTCGTCGCCGCCGAGGACGCCGACCCCGGCCGCCTCGGCGAGGAGATGACAGGGCTGGTCGACAAGATCGGCGAGCACCTGCGGGCCGCGCCGCGGCAGCCGTTCCAGGGAAGTACACCGTCGTGAGCCGCAAACCGGTGGACACCGGTGCGCCCGACCGCCTCTACACGGTCACGGGCGGGCGCAGCAGCGTCGACGACACCCTGGACCTGGTCACGCTCATCGTCGCCGAGTGCCAGCCCACCTCGGGCATGCAGTCGGAGCACGTCAGCATCCTGGACCTGTGTCAGCACCCCACCTCGGTGGTGGAGATCTCCGCCGAACTGGGGCTGCCGATCATGGTCGTACGCATCCTGCTGGGCGACCTGCTCGACACCGGTCGCATCACCGCCCGCCACCCACCCGTGAACCCCTCGCTCCCCGATCCCGCCCTTCTCAAGGAAGTGCTCCATGGGCTCCGCAATCTCTGAGCTGCCCGCCCACCGCGCGCCACTGGCCGACGCGGCGGAAACCGGTCTGAAGATCGTCGTCGTGGGCGGATTCGGAGTCGGCAAGACCACCCTGGTCCGCTCCGTGAGCGAGATCCGGCCGCTGAACACCGAGGAGGTGATGACGGAGGCCGGTGTCGGCATCGACGAGACCAGCGGTGTGGCGGCGAAGTCGACCACCACCGTCGCCTTCGACTTCGGCCGGATCAGCCTCAACGACACCATGGTGCTCTACCTGTTCGGCGCGCCGGGGCAGAAGCGCTTCTGGTTCCTGTGGGACCGCCTCTTCTCCGGCACCCTCGGCGCGGTCGTCCTCGTGGACACCCGCCGGATGGACGACTCCTGGTACGCGATAGACCGGCTGGAACACCACCGCACGCCCTTCGTGGTCGCGGTCAACCGGTTCGAGGACGACACCGCGCACCACTCCCTGGACGAGATCCGGCAGGCCCTCGCGCTGCCCGATCACGTGCCGATGATCGACTGCGACGCACGGGTCAGGGAGTCGGGCAAGGACGTGCTGATCACCCTCGTCGACCACGTGTACACGCTGGCCACCGCCCAGGAGGCGACCCCGTGACCGAACCCGGCCCCTTCTCCGCGCAGCCGGCGCCGCCCGGCTGCCCCGCCCACGCCGACGCGGTGCGCCTCTCGGGGCTGGAGTACCAGCAGACGCCGTCGCAGATGTACCGGGCGCTGCGCCGCGAGCAGGGCGCGGTGGCGCCGGTGCTGCTGGACGGCGACATCCCGGCCTGGCTGGTGCTCGGCTACCACGAGGTCGCCCAGGTGACCAGCCACGACGAGCTGTTCGCCCGCGACTCCCGGCGCTGGAACCAGTGGGACAACATCCCGCCGGACTGGCCGCTGATGCCCTTCGTCGGCTACCAGCCCTCGGTGCTGTTCACCGAGGGGGAGGAGCACCGCCGCCGGGCCGGGGTCATCACCGAGGCGCTGTCCGGGGTGGACCAGTTCGAACTGTCCCGTGACTGCGAGCTGATCGCCGACGACCTGATCGCCCGGTTCGCCGGCAGCGGCCAGGCGGAGCTGATGACCGCGTACGCGCACGCGCTGCCGATGCGGGCCGTGGTGCAGATGTGCGGCATGCCGCTCTCGGGCGCGGACACCGAGCAGCTCGTGGACGACCTGCGCATCTCCCTGGACGCGGCCGAGGGCGACGACCCGGTGGCCGCGTACGGCCGGGTGGGGGAGCGGCTGGTGCGGCTGGTCCAGGACAAGCGCGCCGAGCCGGGCAAGGACGTCACCTCGCGGATGGTGCTGCACCCGGCGGGGCTGACCGACGAGGAGATCGTGCAGGACCTGATCTCGGTCATCGCCGCCGCCCAGCAGCCGACCGCGAACTGGATCTGCAACGCGCTGCGCCTGCTGCTGACCGACGAGCGCTTCGAACTCAGCGTGTCCGGCGGCCGGGTCAGCGTCGGCGAGGCGCTGAACGAGGTGCTCTGGCTCGACACGCCCACCCAGAACTTCATCGGCCGCTGGGCCGTGCGGGACACACAGCTCGGCGGCCGCCAGATCAAGGCCGGTGACTGCCTGGTGCTCGGCCTCGCCGCCGCCAACACCGATCCCGGGCTGTGGCCCGAGGGGCACGTGGGCGCGGAGAACGCCGCGCACCTGTCGTTCAGCAACGGCGAGCACCGGTGCCCCTATCCGGCGCCGCTGCTCGCGGACGTCATGGCCCGCACCGCCGTGGAGACGCTGCTGGAGCGGCTGCCCGACCTGGTGCTGGCGGTGGACCCGGACAAGCTGACCTGGCGGACGTCCATCTGGATGCGGGGGCTGACCACGCTGCCGGTGCGGTTCACCCCGGCGGACGGATAGCCACCGGCCGGCTGGGCCCCGCGCGGGGCCCAGCGGCACGGCGTCAGGCGGTGACGGGGGTGAACCGCACCGGCAGGGACTCGGGTCCACGGGTGAACACGCCTTGCTCGGACGGCTCGAAGCCGTCGGCGGCCCGCAGGTCCGGCATGGCGTCGAGCAGTTGGGCCACACCGATCTCGACCTCGGCCTTGGCGAGGAGCGCGCCGACGCAGAAGTGCCGGCCCAGCGCGAACGCCAGGTGGTCGGCGGCCGCGGAGAAGGCGTTCGTGGCGGTGAGGTCGTCGCGGAAGATGTCGAAGGTGTCGGGATCGCGGTAGCGGTTCTCGTCCCGGTTCGCGGCGCCTATCAGGCAGGTGACGGTGGCCCCGGCCGGTATGGTGCCCGAGCTGAGCTTCACCTCGCCCGCGGACTGCCGCATGATCATGTGTACCGGCGGGGTGAACCGCAGGGTCTCGGCGAACGCCCGGGGGATCAGGCTGTGGTCGGCCCGGACGGCGGCGAGCTGGTCGGGGTGGCGCAGCAGGTTCGCGAAGATGCTGGCGATCGCCTTGTCGGTGGTCTCGCCGCCCGCGGCGAGCAGCAGGCTGCAGAACGCCTTGATGTCCTCGTCGCTCATCCGCACCCCGTCGACCTCGGCGGCGCACAGCACGGACAGCAGGTCGTCGCCGAGGTTCTCCCGGCGCGCGCGGATGATCGGCAGCATGTACTCGGCGAACTCCAGGCGGGTGCGCTCGCCCGCGGCGGCCACCTCCTGGTCGCCGGACAGGTTGCCGAGGAAGGCGATGACGGCCGTGTACCAGCGGTGGAAGCGGGCGTGGTCGGCCTTGTCCAGACCCAGCATGTCGGCGATCACGTTGACCGGGAAGCGGGTCGCGTAGTCGGTGACGAGGTCGGCCGAGCCGGTGTGCCGGAAGGCGTCGATCAGCTCGCGCGAGTTGCGCTCGATGACGGGCAGGAACTTCTCCTGGAGGTCCCGGCCGCGGAAGGCGGGGGCGACCAGGGCCCGGCGCACGGCGTGCTCCCGGCCGCTGAGCTGGAGGATCGTCTTGCCGTGCACCGGCTCGATCTGCCAGTCGTAGTTGTCGGTGGTGAACTCTCCCGCCTTGTCCTTGAAGACGCGTTCGACGTCCTCGTAGCGCGAGATGATGTAACTCTGTGTGGCCTCGTGCCAGACGAGGGGCGCTTTGTCCCGCATGAGGCGGTAGACGGGGTAGGGGTCCGCCGCGAACTCGGGCGAGAGGATGTCGGGTATCTGTGCCGCAGTGGTCATGATGCTCCGTCGGGACCGGGAATGACGTGTTCCGTAAGGTTATTGATCATTCGTCAGTCATGACAGCCCCCAGTTGTTTCGATCGTGGTGCGGGGGCGCCCCCCTGGCCGGAATCGGTCGGCCGAAAGCGGGGTGTGCGGTCGGTTCTCCGGCCTCCGTCCCCCGTTCTGGAGACCTGGCCGGGCCGGCGCGGCCGAAAACGGGGCGCACGGTCGGCGCACGGAGGCTTCGCGCGGCGTCATGCGTGCTCATGTGAGAGCGCGGGGACGCATGCGGGGGGTCAGCCGGATCGGACTGGTTCATAGCGGGGTGAAACGCTCACTTCGGGCACTCATTGGCTCAATGGTGGTGCCTGAATTCGATTCGGCATATGCCCACGGCAGCAATGGCCCCTATTTCGCGCTCTCGTACCCGTGGGTAATGAAACGATCGAGTACCTTCGAACGCGTACTTTCCCTTAGTGTGATGAGTGTGAATGGACAGGGTCCGGGCAGTCTGGTTCCGACCGACCGCGCGGCACTGTCGACTCGGGGACGGAGCGATTCGCTCCTTCGTTCGATCTGATGCAGCGTTCGGATCGGGCAAGACGGCCGGGGGGCCGCGCGGGCGGGTATTGCGCGGCGCTTCGGAAAACAAACTGATGTACGTGCTGCCTAGGGGGGCGTCGTGGTGAATCCGTTCGACGATGAGTCGGGCAAGTTCCTGGTGCTCGTGAACGACGAGGGTCAGTACTCGCTCTGGCCGGCGACTCTCGCCGTGCCGGGGGGCTGGCGCGCCGACGGCCCGGAGAGGTCGCGGCAGGAGTGTCTGGACGCGATCGAGGCGGCCTGGACCGACATGCGCCCCGCGAGCCTGGTGCGGGCGATGGCGGCCGACGCCGGCTAGGCCCTTCGTTGCCCCGGTGTGCCCGGGGTGTCATGCCTGGTCGCGCGGTATCCCTCCGCTCCGCTCACCCTCGGGCGCCGCTCTCGCCCGAAGGGCCCGCGGTGCTGAGGTGGCGGCCGCCCGTCGTGGCCGGCGAGCCGCTCGCGCGGGTTCCCGTTCCCGCTCACGGCGACCGCGGGAGCCTGCCAGGTCGTGCGGTCGACGCGCGTGGATACGGCGGGCCGCTCCCGACGGCCCGCCCGGGCAAGGGCGGTGCGGCCGCCCCCGAAAACCCGCATACGCGCTTTCTTCTTTTCTCCGTCACGGAAACGTCACGGGGTGGACCGCTCCTGCGTGCGCTCGTTCCGCCCCCGATTTCCTCACCGTCCCCGAAACCTCTCCCCAAAGGTTGATTCCGCATGCGTGAAAACCGCTCGGCAGCGTTCGCCGTGACGTCCCGGGAATCGTTCGAACTGACCGCCGCTCAGCAGGGTGTGTGGTATGGGCAACTGGTCGATCCGGACAGCCCCAAATACAACATCGGGGAATGCCTGGAGATCCGGGGCGGCCTCGACGAGCGCTTATTCGCCGCCGCGGTGGACCGGGCCACGGCCCTCCAGGACAGTCTTCACCTGGAGTTCGTCACTGACGGTGAAACGATTCACCAAAGGGTGGTCCGCCCCGGCCCCGACGCCCCCGGCCGACTGCGCCGGGTCGACCTGAGCGGCGCGGACGACCCCGCCGCCGAGGCCGAGCGGTACATGGCCGACGACATGGCCACCGTCGACCGGCTGGAAGCCCCGCGGCACCACTTCGCCCTGCTCCGGCTCGGCCCCGAACTGCACTACTGGTACGTCCGCTACCACCACATCGCCGTCGACGGCCTCAGCGGCGCCCTCATCGCCCGCACGGTCGCCGACCTCTACACCCGCGCCGTACGCGGCGAGGAGACGGCCGGCACGGAGGCCACCGGCGCATCCCTGCGCGAGCTCGTGGCCGAGGAGAGCGCCCATCGCGCCTCCGGCCGCCTGGAGGCCGAACGCGCCTACTGGACTGGCAGGTTCACCGACCCGGCGGAGGACACCCCGGACGACGGCCCGGACAGCCGCGCCGCCGCGCCCCTCATCCGCCGCCGCACCGACCCGCCCGCCGACGGCGCGCCGGTCCAGCTGCACTCCGGCGAGACCCTTCCCGTCACCGTCCTGGACGAGCTGCGCCGACTGGCCGGCGACAGCCGCACCACCTGGACCGCCGTCGTCGTCAGCGCGGTCGCCGCCTACGTCGCCCGCGTCACCGGCACCACCGACGTCCGGGTGGGGCTCGCCTCCCACGGCCGCCACGCCGGAATGCGCCACGTCGCCGGCATGACCTCCAACATCCTGCCGCTGCGCCTGACCGTCACCCCCGGCATGACGGTGGGCGCCCTGGTCCGCTCCGTCGCCGCCGAGATGCGCGGCGCGCTGCGCCACCGCCGCTTCTCCCGCGAACAGCTCGCCCGCGAGCTGAACATGGCCGACGGAGCGCGTCTCACCGACGTCGTCGTGAACATCATGGGCTTCGAGTACGGCCTCGACTTCGCCGGAAGCCCCGCCACCTCACGGCTGCTGTCCATCGGCCCGGTGGACGACATCTCCCTCTTCGTCTCCGAACGCTCCGAGGGACAGGGCCCGTTGATCGGGTTCGACACCAACCCCGAGCTGTACCACCCTGACGACGTGCGGCTGCACCAGCAGGCCGTCGTCTCCTTCCTGACCGCGCTGTCCGCGGCGGACGCCGAAACCCCGCTCGCCGAACTGCCGTTGCTCGACGACACCGCCACCGCCGCCGTGCTCGCGCAGGGGCGCGGCACGGCGCTGCCGCCCGAGGACACCACGCTCCCGGAGGCGTTCGCGGCGCGCGCCCTGCGTACCCCCGACGCGCCTGCCGTCGTGGCCGGTGACCGCACCCTGACTTACCGCGAGCTGGCCGAGGCCGCGGACACGCTGTCCGGCGCGCTCAGCGGCTGGGGCATCGGCGCCGAGGACGGCGTCGGCGTCCTGATGGACCGTTCGGCGGCGGTCGTGACGGCCACGCTCGGCGCGGTGGGCGCCGGTGCCGCCTACGTGCCGATGGACGCCTCCTGGCCCGCCGAACGGCTGGACCGCGTCGCCGGGACCGCCCGGGTGGGCGCCCTGGTGGTGGACGCCGCCACCGCCGACGCGGAGTGGGTCGGACGGGCGGCCGCGACGCTCCCCGTCCTCGTCGTGGACGAGCGCGGCACCCTCCTGCGCGGCGCCCCGGAGCGCCCGGGAAGCCCGCCCGGAGCGCTGCGGGGCGACCGCCTCGCCTACGTCATGTTCACCTCCGGCTCCACCGGTCTGCCCAAGGGCGTCGGCGTCACCCACGCCGACGTGCTCGCCCTGGCCGCCGACGCGGCCTGGCGGGACGGTGTCGCCGACGCGGTGCTGATGCACTCCGCGTACGTCTTCGACGCCTCCACCTTCGAGATATGGGTGCCGCTGCTGAACGGCGGCCGGGTGGTCGTCGCGCCTCCCGGCGGCCTGGAACCGCGCGTGCTGCGCGACATGACCGAGCGGCACCGGGTCACCTCGCTGTTCCTGACGACCTCGCTGTTCAACCTCGTCGCCGAGACCGACCCGGCCGCCTTCACCGGCCTGCGCCTGGTGTCCACCGGCGGCGAGGCCGCCGCGGCCGGCCTGCTCCAGAAGGTCGCCGGAAGCGCTCCCGGCACCCGTGTGCTGCACGTGTACGGGCCCACCGAGACCACCACCTTCGCCACCCGCCACCAGGTCGAACCCGGCACCGCGGGCGTGCCCCCGATCGGCCGGCCCCTGGACGGCATGGACGCCTACGTCCTCGACGACCGCCTGCGCCCCGTGCCGCCCGGCGTGGTGGGCGAACTGTACGTGAGCGGCCGGGGCGTGGCCCGCGGCTACCAGGGGCGGGCCGCGCTCACCGCGACCCGTTTCGTCGCCGACCCGCACGGTGCCGCCGGTGCCCGCATGTACCGCACCGGGGACCTCGCCCGCTGGGGCGCCGACGGCGGCATCGAGTACGCCGGGCGCGTCGACGGGCAGGTCAAGCTGCGCGGCTTCCGCATCGAGCCCGCCGAGATCGAGAACACCCTGCTCACCGACCCCGCCGTCCGCGCCGCCCGCGTCGTGGTCCGCGAGGACATGCCCGGCGACCGGCGCCTGGTCGGCTACGTCGTGCCGGAACCCGGCACCGCCCCGGACGCCGCCTCCCTCGCCCGCACCGTGGGCCGCGCGCTGCCCGCCTACATGGTGCCGTCCGCCTTCGTGCTGCTCGACGCGCTGCCGCTGAACGCCAACGGCAAGCTCGACCACCGCGCCCTGCCCGCGCCCCGCGCCTCCGTGAGCGCCGGACGCGGCCCGCGCACCGCCCACGAGGAGGTGCTGGCGGGCCTGTTCGCCGATGTGCTCGGGGTGTCCGCGGTCGGCACGGACGACGACTTCTTCGCCCTCGGCGGCCACTCCCTGCTCGCCACCCGGCTCGCCGGACGGGTACGGACCGCGCTCGGCGCCGAACTCGGCCTGCGGACCCTCTTCGAGCACCCCACCGTCGCCTCCCTCGCCGCCGTGCTCGACACCTCCGGCGAGGCGCGCCCCGCGCTCGTCCCGCAGGACCGGCCCGAGACGGTGCCGCTGTCCTTCGCGCAGCGGCGGCTGTGGTTCCTCAACCGCGCCGAGACCTCCGGCGACACCTACAACGTCCCGCTCGTCCTCGACCTCGACGGCCCGCTGGACACCGACGCCCTGCGCGGCGCCCTCGCCGACGTCGTCGCCCGGCACGAGAGCCTGCGCACCGTCCTCGCCGAGGAGGACGGGGTGGCCCACCAGGTGATCCTGGAGGCGGGCACCGCCGCCGAGCTGGTCCCCCTCGCCGTGGAGGACACCCCGGACCCGCGGAGCGCCGAGGCGGCCGTGCGCGCGCTGGCCGGCGCCCCCTTCGACCTCGCGGCCGGCGTCGCCTTCCGCGCCGGACTGCTGCGGCTCGGCGCCGGCCGGCACACCCTGGTCCTCGTCCCGCACCACGTCGTCGCCGACGGCTGGTCCCTGGCCCCGCTCTGCCGCGACCTGGGCGCCGCCTACCGCGCCCGGCTGGCCGGGGACGACACCCCCGACTGGCCCGCGCTGCGCGTCCAGTACGCCGACTACGCCCTGTGGCAGCGGCGGCTGCTCGGGGAGGACGACGACCCGGACAGCCTCGCCGGGCGGCAGCTCGCCTACTGGCGCGAAGCCCTGCGCGGGGCGCCCGACCTGCTCGAACTGCCCCTGGACCGGCCCCGCCCGGCCGTCCCCAGCCACCGGGGCGGGGCGGTGCCCTTCGAACTGCCCGCCCCCGCGCACGCCGCGCTGGTCCGGCTCGCCCGCGCGGCCGGCTGCACCCCGTTCATGGTGCTCCAGGCCGCGCTCGCGGTGACCCTGCGGGCCCACGGCGCCGGGGACGACATCCCGCTGGGCACCGCCGTCGCCGGGCGCGCGGACGAGGCGCTGGACGACCTCGTGGGCTTCTTCGTCAACACGCTCGTGCTGCGCACCGACCTCTCCGGTGACCCGACCTTCCGCGAACTCCTCGGCAGGGTGAAGGACTTCGACCTCGCCGCGTTCGGGCACGGGGACATCCCGTTCGAGCGGCTGGTGGAGGCGGTCAACCCCGAGCGCTCCGGCGACCACCACCCGCTCTTCCAGACCATGCTGGTCCTGCAGAACCAGGAGCGGGCCGGGATCGACCTGCCCGGCATCACCAGCCGCGACCGCTCCGGGCACACCGGGATCAGCAAGTTCGACCTGACCTTCTCCCTCACCGAGCACCGGGAGTCCGCCGGCCGGACCGGCCCGGCCCAGGGCATCGGCGGCCACCTCGAGTACGCCACCGACCTCTTCGACGAGGCCACCGCGCGCGCCCTGTGCGAGCGGTTCGCCCGCGTCCTCACCGAGGCCGTCGGCCACCCCGACCGCGCCGTCGGCGACCTCGACCCGCTCGGCCCCGGCGAACGCGACCGGCTCCTCGCCCAGGGCCACGGCCCCAGTCGCCCCCTGCCCACGACCACCGCGCCGGAAGCGGTCCGCCGGTGGGCCGCCCGCACCCCCGACGCCACCGCCGTACGGGACGCGGACACCAGCCTCACCTACGCCGAACTCGACGCCCGCGCCGACGCGCTGGCCCACGCGCTGCGCGAACGCGGCGCCGGCCCCGAGACCCTGGTCGCGCTCGCCCTGCCCCCGTCCGCCACGACGGTCGTGGCCATGCTGGCCGTGCTGCGCGCCGGTGCCGCCTACCTGCCCGTCGACCCCCGCTACCCGGCCGCCCGCGTCCGGCACATGTTCGCCGACGCCCGCCCGGTCCTGCTCCTCACCACCGGCGAGGTCCACGCGACGCTCCCGCACACCGGCCTGCCGTGGCTCGACCCCGCCCGCCCGCTCCCGGAGGCGGACGCACCGGCCCGCCCGCACCACCCCGCGGACCCGGCGTACGTCATCTACACCTCGGGCTCCACCGGCCGCCCCAAGGGCGTGACCGTGCCGCACGGAGCGCTCGCCAACCACATGGCCTGGATGGCCGGCCACCTGTCGCTCACCCCGGACGACCGGGTCCTCGCCCGCACCTCCACCAGCTTCGACGCCTCCGTGTGGGAGCTGTGGCTGCCGCTGATGAACGGCGCCGAGGTGTGCGTGCTGCCCGACGGCGCCAACCAGGACCCGAACGCCCTGGTCGGCTGGATGAGCCGGTTCGGCGTCACCGTCGCCCAGTTCGTGCCCTCGCACCTCGCGCTGGTCCTCGCCGAGGCCGCCGACGCGGCGCCGGTACCCGCGCTGCGCGCCGTCCTGTGCGGCGGCGAACCGCTGCCGCGCGCCCTCGCCGACGACATCGCCCGCTCCTGGCACGCCGAGGCGCACAACCTGTACGGCCCGACCGAGGCCACCATCGACGCGACCGCCCACCGCGTCCCGGCGCACGGCGAGGGCTCCGCCGATCAGACCGTCCCGATCGGCCGCCCGGTCGACACCATGCGCGCCCACGTCCTCGACGCCCGGCTCCGCCCCGTCCCGGCCGGTGTCACCGGGGAGCTGTACCTCGCCGGACCCAACCTCGCGCGCGGCTACCTGGGCCGCCCCGGCCTGACCGCCGGCCGCTTCGTCGCCGACCCGTTCGACACCGCCGGGGCCCGCATGTACCGCACGGGCGACCTCGTACGGTGGAACCGGCAGGGCCTCATCGAGTACGTGGCCCGCGCCGACGACCAGGTCAAACTGCGCGGCTTCCGCATCGAGCCGGGCGAGGTCGAGGCCGCCCTCCTCGCCCGCCCCGGCGTCACCGCCGCCCGCGCCGTCATCCGCGAGGACGACCCCGGCATGCGCCGGCTGGTGGCCTACGCGGTCACCGCCGACGGGGCGCCGCGCGCCACGGCGCTGCGCGACGACCTCGCCGAGACGCTGCCGCACCACATGGTGCCCGGCGTGGTCGTCGTCCTCGACGCGCTGCCGCTGCTGCCCAACGGCAAGGTGGACCGGCGCGCCCTGCCCCGCCCCGCGGAGGACGACGCGACCCCGGCGGGACCCGTCCGGGGCACCCCGCAGGAGGAACTGCTCGCCGGGATCTTCGCCGACGTCCTGGACCGCCCCGCCGTCGGCCCCCACGACAGCTTCTTCGACCTCGGCGGCCACTCCCTGCTCGCCATGCGCGTCGTCAGCCGGGTCCGCGCCGTCCTCGGGGCGGAGGTCGCGGTGCGCACCCTCTTCGAGCACCCGACCGTCGCCGCCCTGGCCCGCGCGCTGGACACCCCCGGCCGGGCCCGCCCCGCCGTGCTGCCCGCGTCCGCCCGGCCCGAGCCGCTGCCGCTGTCGTACGCCCAGCAGCGTCTGTGGTTCCTCAACCGGCTGGAGGGCCCCGGCTCCACGTACAACATCCCGCTCGTCCTCGAACTCGACGGCACCCTGGACCCCGATGCCCTGCGCGCCGCGCTCGGTGACGTGATCGAACGGCACGAGGCGCTGCGCACGCTCTTCTCCGAGCGGGACGGCGTACCGTGCCAGACCGTCCTGCCCGCCGCGCGGGCCACACCCGAACTGCCCGTGACCAGCATCGCGCCGGCCGACATGGACGCCACCGTGCTGGACGCCGTGCGCGAACCGTTCGACGTCACCCGCGACCTGCCGCTGCGCGCCACGCTGCTGCGCTCCGCGCCCGGACACCATGTGCTGGTCCTCGTCGTGCACCACATCGCGGGCGACGGCTGGTCCCTCGCCCCGCTCGCCCGCCACCTCGGCGCCGCCTACCGGGCCCGGCTGGAGGGCACCGAGCCGGGGCTCACCGTCGGCACCCCGCTGCAGTACGCCGACTACACGCTCTGGCAGCGCTCCCTCCTCGGCGAGGACGACGGCGACGACACCGTGCTGCGTGGCCAGCTCGACCACTGGCACACCGCGCTCGCCGGGATGCCCGGACTGATCGACCTCCCGCTGGACCGGCCGCGCCCGGCCGCCGTCGACCCGAGGGGCGGCGTCCACGCCTTCGAGATCCCCGCCGGGCTGCACGAGCGGCTGCTGCGGCTGGCGCGGGAGTCGGGCAGCAGCCTGTTCATGGTGCTCCAGGCGGCCGTGGCCACCCTGCTGCACCGGCACGGCGCGGGCGACGACATCCCGCTCGGGTCACCCGTCGCGGGCCGCACCGACGAGGCGCTGGAGGACCTGGTCGGCTTCTTCGTCAACACCCTCGTCCTGCGCACCGACCTCTCCGGCCGCCCGAGCTTCAGCGAACTCCTCGTGCGGGTACGGGAGTTCGGCCTCGCCGCGTACGCCAACCAGGACGTGCCCTTCGAGCGGCTGGTGGAGCACCTCAACCCGGTCCGCGCCCGCGACCACCACCCGCTGTTCCAGACCATGGTGGTGCTCCAGAACCAGGAGAGCACCCGCCCCGAACTGCCCGGCCTCACCGTCGAGGACCGCCTCGTCCACAACGGGCTGAGCAAGTTCGACCTCACCTTCGCCTTCACCGAGGACCGCGACGGCGGTCTCGGCGCCGGGGTGGAGTACGCCGCCGCCCTGTTCGACCGGAGCACCGTCGAGAGCCTCGCGGACCGGCTGCTGCGCCTGCTTGAGCGGGTCGCCGCCGAGCCCGGACGGCCGGTCGCCGAGCACGACCTGATGACCCCGGACGAGCACACCCGCGTCGCCCGCTGGGGCACCGGCCGCGCGCTGCCCGCCACCGGCGGGCCCGCCGTCCTGCCCGCGCTGTTCGCGGCCCAGGCCCGGCGCACCCCCGACGCGGCGGCCGTCACCGCCGAGGACGGCACCCTCACCTACGCCGGACTCGACGACCTCTCCGCCCGGCTCGCCGCCGTCCTCGCGGGCCTGGGCGTGGGCCCCGAGACCGGCGTTGGCGTCCTGCTCGGCAGGTCCCCGGCCGTCGTGACGGCCTCCCTCGCCACCGTCCGCGCCGCCGGGGCCTACGTCCCGCTGGACGCCCGCTGGCCCGGGGAACGGCTCGACCAGGTCGCCGGCGCGGCCGGGGTGAAGGTCCTCCTGGTCGACGAGGAGGCCCACGGAACGCCCTGGGTGCGCGCGGCCGCCGAGCGGACACCGGTCGTCGTGCTGGACCGGCTCGGCCGCGTCCTGCGCGGCGGGCCGGAGCGCCCCGGCCGCCCGGTCCCGGTGACGGACCCCGCGGCACTGGCCTACGTGATGTTCACCTCCGGCTCCACCGGCCTGCCCAAGGGCGTCGGCGTCACCCACGCCGACGTGGCCGCGCTCGCGGCCGACTCCGCCTGGCGGGACGGCGCCGCCGACGCCGTCCTGATGCACTCGGCGTACGTCTTCGACGCCTCCACCTTCGAGATCTGGGCCCCGCTGCTGCACGGCGGCCGGATCGTCGTCGCACCCGAAGGCGTCCTGGACGCCCGCACCCTGGACGACGCGGTCCACACCCACGGGGCCACCGCCGTCTTCATGACGACCGCCCTGTTCAACGTGATCGCCGAGACCGACCCCGGCGCCTTCACCGGCCTGCGGCTCGTGTGCGCCGGAGGTGAACTCGCCTCCCCGGACGCCATGCAGCGGGTCGCGGCCCTCGCGCCCGACACCCGCGTCCTGCACGTGTACGGCCCCACCGAGACCACCACCTTCGCCACCCGGCACCCCGTGACGGCCGACCTGCCCGCCGGGCCGCCGCCCATCGGCCGCCCGCTGGACGGCATGCGCCTGTACGTCCTCGACGACGCGCTGCGTCCCGTACCGCCGGGCGTGGTGGGGGAGCTGTACCTCGCCGGACACGGTGTGGCGCGCGGCTACACGGGCCGCCCCGGCCTGACGGCCACACGGTTCGTCGCCGACCCGTCCGACGCGGCGGGCGGCCGGATGTACCGCACCGGCGACCTCGTCCGCTGGACCCCGGACGGCCACATCGCCTACGTGGGCCGGTCCGACGGCCAGGTCAAGCTGCGCGGCTACCGCATCGAGCTGGGCGAGATCGAGAACACGCTCGCCTGCTGCGAGGGCGTCGCGGACGCGTTCGCCGTCGTACGCGAGGACACCCCGGGCGACCGGCGCCTGGTCGCCTACGTGGTCCCGGCCAGCGGCGCCCGCCCCGACCCCGGCGAACTCGCCCGGACCGTCGGCCGGTCGCTGCCCGCGTACATGGTGCCCGGCGCCCTCGTCCTGCTCGACGCGCTCCCGCTCACCCCCAACGGCAAGGTGGACCGGCGCGCGCTGCCCGTCCCCGAGCACGCCCCGGTGAGCGGGCGGCCCGCCCGCACCGCCCGCGAGGAGATCCTCAGCGGCCTCTTCGCCGACGTGCTCGGCCTCGACACCGTGGGCCCCGACGACGACTTCTTCGCGCTCGGCGGCCACTCCCTGCTCGCCACCCGGCTCACCGCGCGCGTCCGGGCCGTGCTCGGCGTGGAGGTCCCCGTCAAGGCCCTCTTCGAGCATCCGGCACCGGCCGCGCTCGCCGCCGTTCTCGACGGCGCCGAGGTGGCACGGCTGCCGCTGGAGCGGGCCGAGCACCGGGTGGAGCCGCTGCCGCTCTCCTCCGCCCAGCGCAGGCTGTGGTTCCTCAACCGGTTCGAGGGGCCCAGCGACACCTACAACGTGCCCCTCGTACTGCGACTGGAGGGCCCGCTGGACGCCGACGCGCTGGAGCGGGCGCTGCGGGACGTGGTCCAGCGCCACGAGAGCCTGCGCACCGTCTTCCCCGACACCGACGGCGTGCCCAGGCAGTCGGTCCTCGACGCCTGGGCCGCCGACCTCGACCTCACCCCCCGCGACACCGAGCCCGCCCGCCTGGAGGAGGTGCTCGCCGCCGAGGTCGCCCACGCCTTCGACGTGAGCACCGAGGCGCCGGTGCGGGCCCGGCTGGTGCGGCTCGGCGACCGGACCCACGTGCTCGTCCTGGTCCTGCACCACATCGCGGGCGACGGCTGGTCCCTCGCGCCCCTCGCCCGCGACCTCGGCGAGGCGTACCGCGCACGGCTCGCGCACGAGGAGCCGGGCTGGACCGACCTCGCCGTCCAGTACGCCGACTACACCCTGTGGCAGCACGCGCTGCTCGGCGACGAACAGGACCCGGACAGCCGGGCCGCCCGGCAACTCGACTTCTGGCGGCAGGCGTTGGCCGGAGCGCCCGAGCTGCTGGAACTGCCCGGCGACCGGCCCCGCCCGGCCGTCACCGAGCACCGCGGCGACGCGTTCGCCTTCACCGTGGACGCCCGCACCCACGAGGCGCTGGCCGCGCTCGCCCGCGCCCGCGGGTGCAGCCTCTTCATGGTGCTCCAGGCCGCCCTGTCGGTACTGCTGTCCCGGCACGGCGCGGGCGAGGACATCCCGCTCGGCACGGCCGTCGCCGGGCGCACCGACGAGGCCCTGGACGACCTGGTCGGCTTCTTCGTCAACACCCTCGTCCTGCGCACCGACCTCACCGGCGACCCGACCTTCGAGGAAGTCCTCGACCGGGTACGGGAGTTCGACCTCGCCGCCTACGACCACCAGGACGTGCCCTTCGAGCGCCTGGTGGACGCCCTCAGCCCGGACCGGGCGCAGAACCACCACCCGCTGTTCCAGACCATGCTGGTGCTCCAGAACACGGCCGGCGCCGACATCGAGCTGCCCGGCCTCACCGTCGCCGGGCAGCCGGTGCGCACCGGCATCAGCAAGTTCGACCTCACCTTCACCTTCACCGAGACCGAGGACACCGCCGGGCACCCCGCGGGGCTCGACGGCACCCTGGAGTTCTCCACCGAGCTGTTCACGCACCCCACCGCCCGCGCCCTCGCCGACCGGCTGACCCTGCTGCTCGCCGCCCTCGCGGCCGCACCGGACACGAGGGTCCACGCGGCCGACGTGCTGGGCGCCGAGGAGCGGCAGCGGCTCGAACGGGCCGCGCTCGGACCGGTCCGCCCGGTGGCGGCCCGGACGGCCCCCGAGGCGTTCCGCGCCCAGTGCGCCCGCACCCCGGACGCTGTCGCGGTACGCGGCGCCGACCGCACCCTCACCTTCACCGAACTCGACCGGCTCTCCGACGACCTCGCCCACCACCTCGGCGGCCGGGGCATCGGCCGGGGCGACCTCGTCGCGCTCGCGCTGGAGGGCACTGCGGACCAGGCCGCGGCGATGCTCGCCGTGACCAAGGCCGGGGCCGCGTACCTGCCCCTCGACCTGGACCACCCCCAGGCGCGCATCGCCCACACCCTGTCCGACGCCCGCCCGGTACTCCTGCTCACCCACACCCACCGGGTCCAGGGCCGTCAACTGGACCTCCCGATGCTGGCGTTGGACGACCGGTCCGCCTGGTCGACCGGACACTCCGCGCCGCCCGCCACGGTGCCCGACCCCCGCGACGCGGCGTACGTCATCTACACCTCGGGCTCCACCGGCCGCCCCAAGGGTGTCGTCGTCACCCACGCCTCGCTCACCAACCACATGGCCTGGATGGCGGACCACCTCTCCCTCAACGGCGGCGACCGGGTCCTCGCCCGGACCTCGCCCAGCTTCGACGCCTCGGTCTGGGAGACCTGGCTGCCCCTGCTGCACGGCGGCTCCACCTGCCCGGTGCCGGCCGCCCTCAACCACGACCCCGCCGGACTCCTCGGCAGGGCGCGTGAACTGGGCGTGACCATCGCCCAGTTCGTGCCCTCGCACCTCTCGCTGATCCTCGCCGAGACCTCGGGCGGACAAGCGCCCACGACCCTGCGGGCCGTCCTGTGCGGCGGCGAACCCCTGCCGCGCACCCTGGCCCGGCGGGTCCGGGACGCCTGGCGTGCCGAGCCGCACAACCTGTACGGGCCCACCGAGGCCACCATCGACGCCACCGCCCACCACCACACCGGCGACGACACCGGCACCGAGGGGAGCGTGCCGCTCGGGCGCCCCGTCGACAACGTCCGCGCCCACGTCCTCGACGCCCGCCTGAAGCCCGTACCGCCCGGCGTCACCGGCGAGCTGTACCTCGCGGGCGAGGGGCTGGCGCGCGGCTACCTGAACCGGTCCGGGCTGACCGCCACCCGCTTCGTCGCCGACCCGCACGGGCCCGCCGGAACCCGGATGTACCGCACCGGCGACCTCGTGCGGCGCGACGCGGACGGCCTGCTCACCTACGTCTCGCGCGCCGACGACCAGGTCAAGCTGAACGGCTTCCGGATCGAACTCGGCGAGATCGAGACCGCGCTCGCCGCCCAGCCGGGCATCACCGCCGCCTGCGCCGTCGTACGCGAGGACCAGCCCGGCGAGCGGCGCCTGGTGGCCTACGTCGTGCCCGGCGCGGGCACCGGACCCGCCGACGACGCGCTGCGCCGGGGGCTGGCCGAGGTGCTGCCGCCGTACATGACCCCCGCCGTCTTCGTACGGCTGGACGCGCTGCCCCTCACGGCCAGCGGCAAGACCGACCGGCGCGCCCTGCCCGCCCCCGCGCGTGCCACCGCCGACAGGCCGGGCGGGCAGCCGCGTGACGCGCGCGAACGCCTGCTGTGCGAGGTGTTCGCCTCCGTGCTGCGCGCGCCCGCCGTCCGCACCGACGACGACTTCTTCGCGCTCGGCGGCGACAGCATCCTGTCCATCCAGCTCGTCAGCCGCGTCCGGCAGGCCGGCCTCGCCGTCACCCCGCGCGACGTCTTCCTCCACCGCACCCCCGAGGCCATCGCGGCCGCCGCCACCGCGCTCACGGAGGACCCCGCCCGGCCCGCCGAGGCGGGCACCGGCGAGATGCCTCCCACCCCCATCGCCGCCTGGTTCCTCCAGCGGCCCGGCGCCCGGGACGGCTACAACCAGTCCGCGGTGCTGCGCACCCCGCACGACGCCGACGAGGACACCCTCGCCGCGGCGCTCCAACTCCTCCTCGACCACCACGACATGCTCCGGATGCGCGTCGTCCGGACCGCCGACGGCGAGCCGCTCCTGCACGCGCAGCCGCCCGGCTCCGTCCTCGCGCGCAAGTGCCTCACCCGGCTCGACATCACCGGCCTCGACCCGCGGGCGGCCTCCGCCGCGCTCGCCGAGGCGGGCGAAGGGGCCCGCGCCCGGCTGCGGCCCGCCGACGGCCACGTCGTCGAGGCGGTGTGGGGCGACGCCGGACCGCACACGCCCGGACGGCTGCTCGTCGTCGTCCACCACCTGGCCGTCGACGCGGTCTCCTGGCGCGTGCTCGCCGCCGACCTCGCCACCGCCTGGCGGACGGCCACCGGGACGCCGTCGGCCCTGCCGCCCGTCGCCACGCCCTACCGGAGCTGGGCCCGGCTCCTCGCCGCCCAGGCGCGCACCGCGGAGCGCGAACGCGAACTCCCGCTCTGGGAAGGCGTACTGAACACCCCCGACCCGCGCATCGGACACCGGCCGCTGGACCCGCGGCGCGACACCGCCGAGCACACCCGGACCCTCACCACCCGGCTGGACGCCCGCTGGACCGGCCCGCTGCTCACCACCGCGCCCGCCGCCTTCCACGCCGGAGTCGACGACGTGCTGCTCACCGCCCTCGCCCTGGCGATCCGCGCCTGGCGCGAGGACCGGGGCACCGCCCGCACCGACGACACCGCCGTCCTGGTCGACCTGGAGGGGCACGGCCGGGAGCAGCTCGCCGACCACGTCGACCTCTCCCGCACCGTCGGCTGGTTCACCAGCCTCTACCCGGTCCGCCTCGACCCCGGACCCGGCCGTGTCCTCGACCCCGCACGCTTCGACGCGACCCTGATCGACCGCGCCGTGAAGCAGGTCAAGGAACAGCTCAGGGCGATACCCGACCACGGCGTCGGCCACGGCATGCTGCGCCACCTCAACCCCGCCACCCGCGACCGGCTCACCGCCCCGGCCCCGCAGATCGGCTTCAACTACCTGGGCCGCTACGCCGCTCCGGACGGGAGTACGGGCGACTGGGAGGTGCTGCTCGACGGCGGCCAGCCGCGCGGCCAGGACCCGGACATGCCCGTCCACCACGTCGTCGACATCAACGCGCACACCGAGGACCGCCCCGGCGGACCCGTCCTCGTCACCCGCTGGGCCTGGCCCGGCGACCTGCTGAAGGAGGAGGACGTGGCGGACCTGGCCGACGCCTTCGCCCGCGCCCTGCGGGCCGTCGCCGAACACGCCGAACAGCCCGACGCGGGCGGCTACACGCCCTCCGACCTTCCCCTGGTCTCCCTCGACCAGGCCCAGATCGACCGACTTCAGAACAAGTGGGGTGGACGCAAGTGACCGGGTTCCAGCTGGAGGACGTACTGCCCTTGACGCCGTTGCAGGCGGGCATGCTCTTCCACTCGCTCTACGACTCCCAGGCCGTGGACGTCTACACCACCCAGTTCGTGTTCGACCTCGAAGGAACCGTGAGCGTCCCCGCGCTGCGCGCCGCCATCGGCACCCTGCTGCGCCGCCACGCCAACCTCCGGGTCGGCTTCCTCCACGAGGACCTCGACCAGCCCGTCCAGGCGGTCGCCGCCGAAGTCCCGGTGCCGCTGGAGGAACGGGACCTCACCCCGGCAGGCGGCCCCGGGGCGCTGGACGCGTTCCTCGCCGAGGACCGGGCCCGCCGCTTCGACCTCACCACCCCGCCTCTGCTCCGGTTCACCCTCGTGCGGACCGCGCCCGGCCGGCACCGGCTGGTGATGACCGGCCACCACCTCCTCTTCGACGGCTGGTCCGTCCCGCTGCTGGTGCGCGAACTGTTCGAGCTGTACGCCCGCCGGGGCGACGACGCCACGCTGCCCCGCGTCACCCCGTACCGCACCTACCTCGCCTGGCTGGCCGCGCAGGACCGGGCGGCCGCGCTGGACGTCTGGCGGGACGCGCTGGACGGACTGGAGACCCCGACCCTGCTCGCCGGGCGCGGCACGCCGGACGGCGCCGAACTGCCCGACACGCTCGTGCTGGAGCTGGACCGCGCCACCACACACCGGCTGCGCGAGACGGCCCGCGCCTCCCGGCTCACCCTCAACACCCTGGTCCAGGGCGCCTGGGGCCTGGTCCTCGCCCACCTCACCGGACGCTCCGACGTGGTGTTCGGCACCACCGTCTCCGGGCGGCCGCCGGAGATACCCGGCATCGAGACGATGATCGGCCTGTTCATCAACACCGTCCCGGTACGGCTGCGCCCCGAGCCCGGCGAGAGCCTGGCCGCGCTGCTCACCCGGCTCCAGGAGGAACAGGGGCGGCTGCTGGGCAGCCAGTACGTCGGCCTGACCGAGATATGCGGCACCGCGGGGCTCGACCGACTCTTCGACACCCTCGCCGTCTTCGAGAACTATCCCCTCGACGCCGAGGCCCTGCGCACCGCCCAGCAGGGCATGGACGGCCTCACCGTCGCCGGGATCGACGGCACCGACGCCGCCCACTACCCGCTCACCCTCACCATCGCCCCCGGCGAGGACAGCCTGCGGATCACCTTCGGCCACCGATCCTCCCTGCTCGGCCGCACCGAGACCGAGCGGATCGTGGCCCGCATGCGCCGCCTGCTCACCACGATGGCCGAGGGCCTCGACGTACGGGCCGACAGCCTGCCCCTGCTGCTGGACGGGGAGCGGGAGCGGCTGCTCGCGGCGGGACGCGGCGCCGGACTCCGCCTGGACGTGCGCGACGTGAGCGTTCCCGACGCGGTGGCCCGGCAGGCCGGACGGCACCCGGGCGCGGTCGCCGTCACCGGCGTGGGGGAGGAGCTGACGTACGGGCAGCTCCAGGAGCTGTCCACCGGGCTGGCGAAGGCCCTGACCGGCTCCGGGGTCGGCGCCGAGGACGGGGTGGGCATCCTGCTCGGCCGCTCCCCGGCCCAGGTCACCGCCTCCCTCGCCGCCCTGCGCGCCGGTGCCGCCTACGTCCCGCTCGACCCGCGCTGGCCCGCCGAACGCCTCGACCGCGTCACCGAGTCCGCCCCGCTGCGCGCCCTCGTCGTGGACGGGACCACCCGGGACAACCCCTGGGTACGGGGGCTCGGCATCCCCGTGCTCACCGTGGACGGCGCCGGACGCGTCCTGAGCGGCGGCCCCTTCACCCCCGGCGGCCTGCCGTCCGTCCCCGGCGGCGACCGGCTCGCCTACGTCATGTTCACCTCCGGCTCCACCGGCCTGCCCAAGGCGGTGGGCGTCACCCACGCCGACATCACCGCCCTCGCCGCCGAGCGCACCTGGGACCACGGCGCGGCCGAGGCGGTCCTGCTGCACTCCGCCTACGTCTTCGACGCCTCCACCTTCGAGATCTGGACGCCCCTGCTGAGCGGCGGCCGGATCGTCGTCGCCCCCGAGGGCACCCTCCAGCCGGCCGTGCTCCGGGACCTCGTCGCCCGGCACGGCGTCACGGCGGCGTTCCTGACCACCGCCCTGTTCAACGTCATCGCCGAGGCCGACCCCGGCGCCCTCGGCCTGCTCCGGCTGGCCGCGGCCGGCGGCGAGGCCGCCACACCCGGCGTGCTCCAGCAGCTGGCCGCCGCCCACCCCGGCACCACCGTCCTCAACGCCTACGGACCCACCGAGACCACCACCTTCGCCACCCTCCACCGCGTCCCGGCCGGCGCCCCGCCCGGCATGCCCCCCATCGGCCGACCCCTGGACGGCATGCGGGCCCACGTCCTGGACGCGGCCCTGCGCCCCGTACCGCCCGGCGCCGAGGGCGAGCTGTACCTCGCCGGACCCGGCGTGGCGCGCGGCTACCTCGGGCGGCCCGGCCTCACCGCCACCCGGTTCGTCGCCGACCCCTTCGAGGGCGACGGCGCGCGGATGTACCGCACCGGTGACGTCGTGCGCCGCGACGGCGAGGGCCTCATCCACTACACCGGCCGCGCCGACCAGCAGATCAAGCTGCGCGGCCACCGCATCGAACCCGCCGAGATCGAGGCGGTCCTGCGCACCGACCCGTCCGTGCGCGCCGCCTGCGTCCTGGTCCGCGAGGACCTCCCCGGCGACCGCACCCTCACCGCGTACGTCGTCCCGGCCCCCGGCCACACCCCGGACCCCGGCAGGCTGGCCGCGCACATCGGCCGCAGCCTGCCGTCCTACATGGTGCCCTCCGCCATCCAGCCGCTGGAGGCCCTCCCGCTCACCGTCAACGGCAAGCTGGACCGGGCCGCGCTGCCCGCCCCCGCCACGGAGGCGAGGGCACGGGGACGGGCGCCGCGCGGCGCGCACGAGGAGATCGTCGCCGGGCTGTTCGCCGACGTACTGGGGGTGTCCCAGGTCGGGGTCGACGACGACTTCTTCGCCCTCGGCGGCCACTCCCTGCTCGCCACCCGGCTCGTGGGCCGCGTCCGTACCGCGCTGGGCACCGAGACCGAGATCCGCACCCTCTTCGAGCACCCGACCGTCGCGTCCTTCGCCGCCGCCCTCGCCGACGGCGACCGCCCGGCCCGGCCCGCCCTCGTCCCGCAGCCGCGCCCCGAGGTGCTGCCGCTGTCCTACGCGCAGCGCCGCCTGTGGTTCCTGCACCGGCTCGACGGCCCCTCCGCCACCTACAACATCCCCTTCGCCGTACGCCTGACCGGCCCGCTCAACCGGGAGGCGCTGCGCGCCGCGCTCGACGACGTGACGGCCCGGCACTCCGCCCTGCGCACCCTCTTCCCGGCCGACGGGGACGGCCCGCGCCAGCACATCACCGAACCCGGCGCGGCCCGCGTGCCGTTCGCCGTCCGGAGCGCCGAAGAGGCCGAACTGACCGGGGCCGTGGCGCGGGCCGCCGCCGAACCGATCGACATCGAACGTGAACTCCCGCTACGAGCCACCCTGTTGCGGCTCGCCGACGACTCCCACGCGCTGGTCCTCGTCATCCACCACATCGCCGCCGACGGCTCCTCCCTCGCACCCCTCACCCGCGACCTCGCCACCGCCTACCGGGCCCGCCTCGGCGGAGCGCCCCCGGAGTGGAGTGCGCCCCCGGTCGACCACGTCGACCACGCCCTGTGGCAGCGTGCCCTCCTCGGCGACGAGGACGACCCCGGCAGCGTGCTCTCCGGGCAACTGGAGCACTGGCAGCGGGCGTTGGCCGGCCTGCCCGAGATGGTCGACCTGCCGTGGGACCGGCCGCGTCCCGCCGTGCCCCGGCACGCCGGCGCCACGCACGGCTTCACCCTCGACGCCGCGACCGCCCGCCGGATCGCGGACCTCGCCCGCGCCGGCGGATGCAGTGTCTTCATGGTTCTCCAGGCCGCCCTGTCCCTGCTGCTCTCCCGGCACGGCGCGGGCGAGGACATCCCCCTCGGCACCGCCGTCGCCGGACGCACCGACGAGGCCGCCACCGACCTGGTCGGCTTCTTCGTCAACACCCTCGTGCTGCGCACGGACCTCTCCGGCGACCCCACCTTCCGGGAACTCCTGGACCGGGTGAAGGAGTTCGACCTCTCCGCGTACGCCCACCAGGACCTCCCCTTCGAGCGGCTGGTCGAACTCCTCAACCCGGCACGCTCGCAGAGCCACCACCCGCTCTTCCAGACCATGCTGGTGCTCCAGAACCACGGCCCGGCCGCCCCGGTCGAGCTGCCCGGCCTCACCGTCGACCCGGTGCCGGTCGCGCTGGACGTGGCCAAGTTCGACCTGTCCTTCACCTTCACCGAGACCCACGACGACCAGGGCACGCCGGGCGCCATGCGGGCCGCCGTCGACTACGCGACCGAACTCTTCGACCCGGCCACCGTCCAGGCCCTCGGCGAACGCCTCGCCCGGCTGCTCGCCGCCGTCAGCGCCGACCCCGACCGCCCGCTCGGCGCCTACGACGTCCTCACCGACACCGACCGCGCCCGCCTCACGGCCTGGGGCACCGGCCCCGGCGCCGACCGGCCAGAGAGCGTGCCCGCCCTCTTCCGGCGCCGGGCGGCCGCCACCCCGGACGCGCCCGCGGTCCGCGACGCCACCGCCACGCTCACTTACCGCGAACTGGACGCCCTCGCCGACTCCGTCGCCGCCGGACTCGCCGCCCGCGGGATCGGCCCCGAGGACCGGGTCGCCGTCGCGCTGCCCCGCACCCGCGAACTCCTCGTCACCCTGCTCGGCGTCCTCAAGGCCGGCGCCGCCTACGTCCCGCTCGACCCCGACTACCCGGCGCGCCGCCTCACCCACATGGTGAAGGACTCCCGCCCGCGGCTGCTCCTGACCACCCCCGAGGTGCGCGAACGGCTGCCGGAACTCCCGGTGCCCCACGTCCACGTGGGCGACCTCACCGCCGGACTCCCGGACTCCGTCCCCGCCGCCCCGGACCCGGACCCGGCGCACCCGGCGTACGTCATCTACACCTCCGGCTCCACCGGCCTGCCCAAGGGCGTGGTCGTCACCCACCGGGGCGTCGGCGCGCTGGCCCGCACCCACGCCGAGCGGCTGCGGGTCGGCCCCGGCGACCGGGTGCTGCACCTGGCCTCCGTCAGCTTCGACGCCGCGTTCTGGGAGATGGTCATGGGCCTGCTCACCGGGGCCTGCCTGGAGATCGACGAACGTGACGCCCTGCTGCCCGGCCCCGCCCTTGCCGCCACCGTCCGCGAACGCGGCGCCACCCACCTCACCCTGCCGCCCGCCGCGCTCGCCGTGATGCCGCCCGGCTCCCTGCCCGAGGGCACCACCATCGCCCTCGCCGGAGAGGCGTGCCCGCCGCACCTCGTGCACACCTGGGCCCGCGACCGGCACCTCGTCAACGCCTACGGCCCCACCGAGACCACCGTCTGCGCCACCATGAGCGCCTTCCAGCACGCCGACGGCCCTCACGCCCCCGGCCACACCGTGCCCATCGGCGTCCCCGTCGACGGCACCGGCGTCCACGTCCTGGACGACCGGCTGGCCCTCGTACCACCCGGCGTGGCCGGTGAGCTGTACGTCTCCGGCGCGGCCCTGGCACGCGGCTACCACGGGCGTGCCGCGCTCACCGCGACCCGGTTCGTCGCCAACCCCTTCGACCGCGCGGGCGGCCGCATGTACCGCACCGGCGACCTGGCCCGCTGGACCGACGACGGCCAGCTCGTCTACGTCTCCCGCGTCGACGACCAGGTGAAACTGCGCGGCTTCCGCATCGAGCTGGGAGAGATCGAGGCCGCCCTGACCGCGCTGCCCGGCGTAGCCGCGGCCTGCGCGACGGTCCGCGAGGACCGGCCCGGCGACCGCCGCCTGGTCGCCTACACCGTCGCCGAGGACGGCCGACAGGTGCCGGAGAGCGCCGAGTTGCGCGCCCGGCTCGCGGAGACCCTGCCCGACCACATGGTCCCGGCCGCCTACGTCACGCTCGGCACCCTGCCCCTGACCCCCAACGGAAAGACCGACCGGCAGGCCCTGCCCGCGCCCGAGCAGTCCGCTCCCGGCGAGGGCACCGCCCCGCGCACCGGCCTGGAACGCGAGCTGTGCGCGGCCTTCGCGGACACGCTGGGTGTGCCCCAGGTCGGCGTCACGGACGACTTCTTCGCCCTCGGCGGCCACTCCCTGCTCGCCGTCACCCTGGCCCAGCGGATCGAGGAACGCTGCGGCCGGCGCCCGTCCCTGCGGGACCTCTTCGCCGCGCCGACCGTGGAGGGCGTGGCCCGCCTGCTCCAGCGCACGCCGGGGGAGCAGGGGTACGGCGGCGGGCCCGACCTCGCCGCCGAGGTCCGCCTCGCGCCGGACATCACGGCCACCGCCCGGGGCACCGCCCGGCCCACCGCGCGCCCGCTGCTCACCGGCGCCTCCGGGTTCCTCGGCGCGTTCCTCCTGCGGGACCTCATCGAGAGCACCGACGGCCCGGTCGACTGCCTGGTCCGCGCCGAGGACCCCCGCAGGGCCGCCGAGCGGCTGCGCGCCAACCTGGAGCACTACGGCCTCTGGCAGCCCCGCTACGAGACCCTGGTCAACCCGGTGCCCGGCGACCTCGCCGCCCCCGGCCTCGGCCTGACCGACCGGGACCGCGCCGCGCTCGTCCGCCGTCTCGGCCCGGTCCTGCACAACGGCGCACGCGTCAACTTCGCCGCCGGATACGGCGATCTGCGCGCCCCCAACGTCGCGGGCACCGAGGAACTCCTGCGGCTGCTCGCCGACTCGGCCTCACCCGGCATGCACTACGTCTCGACCACCAGCGTCTTCGCCCCGGTGAGCGGCCCCGACCCCGTCACCGTCACGGAGGCCACCCCGACCGGTCCGCCGTCCGCGCTGCCCGACGGCTACGCCCGGAGCAAGTGGGTCGCGGAGGGCCTGGTCGGGCTCGCCCGCGGACGCGGTCTGCCGGTCACCGTGCACCGCCCCGGCCGGATCAGCGGCGACACCGTCACCGGCGCCTGCCAGGACCGGGACCTGCTCTGGCAGCTCATCAAGGGCTGCCTCCAGGCGAAGGCCGTGCCCGACCTGCCGTACGGCACCACCGACTGGGTTCCCGTGGACCACGTCAGCAGGGCGGTCGTGGCGCTCGCCGGGTCGGTCCAGACGGGCGGCGAGGTGTATCACCACACCAGCCCGGACGCCCCGGACCTGGGGCGGGTGTTCCGGGCGGCCGGACGCCTCGGACACGAGGTGGCGACCGTGTCCGCCGAGGACTGGCGGGCCCGCGTCGCGGCCGACCCGGCCAACGCGGCCCAGCTCTTCCTCGGCGACGAGCCGCGGACCCGGCACGAGACGACGGACCGGCGCCGCTTCGACTCCCACCAGACCGACAAGGCCGCGGCCGCCCTCGGTGTCCACCGGCCGCCCGTCACCGACGAGGTGCTCACCCGCTACCTCACCTGGTTCCAGGACACGGGCTTCCTGCCCGCGCCCACGAGGGGAGGGGGAGCGGGCAGGCGGTGAGGTCAGCGGACGGAGTGCTCGGCGGCGCGCTTGATGCCGCGCAGGGCCTCCTGAAGCCCGCGGCTGACGTGCTCGCCCTCGACGTTGTCGGTGTGCAGCTCGACGGTCAGCCGCGAGCTGCCCGCCTCCTCGCCCGCGGCCACGTGCAGCCGCCCGTGGTAGTCGTCGGGGCCGGGGGCGCCCCACTCCAGGCTCTTGCCGTCCTCCAGCACGTGCACCCACGCCTGGCTGGTGACGTCCTGCTCGGGCTCGCCCGGCGGGTCGATGTGCGCGGTGACGGTGACGCGGTCGCCGCCCTCCGGCTCGACCGAGGTCAGCCGGGGGAGGTAGGCGGGGAGGTTCTCCACGTCCGCGAGGTAGTCGAAGAGGCGGTCGGCCGGGACGGCCACGGTGATCGAGTCGTCGTAGTTACCCATGGTCCCGCTCTGCCCCGGCCGGGGAACCGGTAACGGCGGGAGCGGGCCGGTACGCCCGTGCGGGTGAACCGATGCACCGGCCGGCGCAGTGCCCGCGCGGTGGCCGGCGCGGACGTGGCCTGCCAGGGTGCCGCGAAGCGGAGGGTGTGGGGGCGCCCCGCATACTGAACCGCACGCCGGACGAAGGGGATCGCGCATGCTGAAGGACCTGTTCGCTCAGGTGCCGGGCACCACCGCCGAGGCTCTGGAGGTGTTCGACTCCGCCGGGAGCGTCGAGCCGGACTTCATGTTCGGCACGTGGCGCGGTGCCGAAGTCCCCACCGGGCATCCGATGGACGGGCTGCTCGCCGCCACCGGGTGGTGGGGGAAGCGGTTCGTGGACGCCGAGACCGTGCACCCCCTGCTGTTCCCGGCGCCGGACGGGGCCTCGTTGTGGGCGTTCGACCCGGCGAAGGCGTTCCTCGGACTCGGACTCACCCGCAGGCTGCCGGGGCTGCGCGACCGCTCGCTCGCCGGGCCGGTCGGGAGCCTGCGGCCCGTCCTGCGGACGCGGTCGCCCAGGGCCCGGCTGCGCACCACCCGGTACCGGGGCACGGACACCGCGACGATGATCTACGACCAGGTCCCGGTCAACGACGTCTTCCGCCGCCTGTCCGACGACGCCGTGCTCGGCCTGATGGACATGCGCGGCCTGCGCAGCCCGTACGTCTTCGTGCTGCGCCGGGACGACTCGCTGCGGATGGAGCGGTAGCGGTTCTTACCGAGTGGTGACGTCGGGGCGGTGCGGCACCGGAGCGGCCGGGGGCGGGCCTAGTTTGGGGCCATGCGTGTATTGGTCACCGGCGGTGCCGGATTCATCGGGTCGCATGTCGTGGACGCGCTGCGGGCGTCCGGCCACGAGGCCGTGGTGTACGACGTCCGCGAGGACCCCGCCGCCGACGTCCGCGACCCGGCGGCCGTCGCCCGCGCCCTCGGCGGCGTGGACGCCGTCTGCCACCAGGCGGCCATGGTGGGCCTCGGCAACGGCGTCGCCGACGCGGCCGAGTACGTCTCCCGCAACGACCTCGGCACCGCCGTCCTGCTCGCCGCGATGGCCGAGGCGGGTGTGGGACGGCTGGCGCTCGCCGGGTCGATGGTGGTCTACGGCGAGGGCCGCTACGAGTGCCCCGTCCACGGTGTCGTCCGGCCGGGCCCGCGCGCCGAGGCCGATCTGAAGGCGGGCCGCTACGAGCCGCCCTGCCCGGTCTGCGGCACCGCCCTCGCCCCCGGACTGGTCGGCGAGGACGCCCCGGCCGACCCGCGCAACGTCTACGCCGCCACCAAGCTGGCGCAGGAGCACCTGGCCGCCGCGTGGGCGCGGACCACCGGCGGCACGGCGCTCTCCCTGCGCTACCACAACGTGTACGGCCCCCGGATGCCCCGCGACACCCCGTACGCGGGCGTCGCCTCGTTCTTCCGCTCCGCGCTGCGGCGCGGCGAGGCCCCCAGGGTGTTCGAGGACGGGGGCCAGCGCCGCGACTTCGTGCACGTACGGGATGTCGCGGCCGCGAACACGGCGGCGCTGGAGGCACCGGAGCGGCCGGGCACCCTCACCGCGTACAACACCGGCAGCGGCGAGCCCCGTACGGTCGGCGAGCTGGCCCGCGCGCTCGCCGCCGCGCACGGCGGGCCGGAACCGGTGGTCACCGGCGAGTACCGGCTCGGGGACGTACGGCACATCACCGCCGACTCCTCACGGCTGCGCGCCGAACTGCCCTGGGAGCCGCGCGTCACCTTCGCCGACGGGATGGCGGAGTTCGCCGCGGCCGGCTGAGTCAGGAGGCCGGGGCGGGCAGCGTCACCTCGAAGCGGCAGCCGCCGGGGATGTTCCGCACGCTCGCCCGCCCCTGGTGCGCCTCCACGATCCCCCGCACGATCGCCAGCCCGAGCCCCGCACCCGCCGGGGGCGTACGCGCGTGCGTGCCCCGCCAGCCGGTGTCGAAGACACGGGGCAGGTCCTCCTCGGGGATGCCGCCGCAGCCGTCCGTCACCGACAGCACCACACCCTCCGGCTCCCGCCGGGCCGCCACCGCGACCGTGCCGTCGGCCGGGGTCCGGCGGATGGCGTTGACCAGCAGGTTGGCGATGACCCGGCTCATCTCCCGGCCGTCCACCTCGACGGGCACCGGCCGCACCCCGTCGCCCACCAGCCGCACCCCGTGCTCGCGGGCGAGCGGGCCGACCCCGGCGAGGGCGTCGCCCACCAGGTCGTACAGCGAGATCCGGGTGGGGCTCAGCGGGAGCGTCCCCGCGTGGATGCGGGACAGCTCGAAGAGGTCGCCCACCATGCCGTCCAGGCGTTCCACCTCGGTGCGGATCTGCCGCAGATAGCGGGCGGGGTCGGCGGCCACCCCGTCCTCCAGCGCCTCCGACATGGCGCGCAGACCGGCCAGCGGGGTGCGCAGGTCGTGCGAGATCCAGGCGACCAGTTCGCGCCGGGACGCCTCCAGGGCGCGCTCCCGTTCGCGGGAGGCGGCCAGCCGGGCGCTGGTCGCGGCCAGTTCCCGGCTCAGGGCGTCGAGTTCGGCGGTTGCCGGGGCGGACGGCGCGGCGAAGGTGTCGCCGTCCCCGAAGTTGCGTGCCGCGTACGTCAGTTCCCGGCTGCGGGCGACCACCCGGCGGCCCAGGAGCAGCGCGGTCGGCAGGGACACGGCGGCCGCCATGGCGACGACCGTGGTGACCACGCGCAGGTCGTGCGGCGACAGGAACATGGCCCAGGCCACCGCCATCGTGCCCGCCAGCATCGCGAAGACGCCGACCCCCGACACCACGGCGAGCGAGGCGGTCAGCGAGCGGCGCCGGACCAGCCGCAGCGCGACGGCGCCCAGCAGGCCGGAGGCGGCGGCGCCGAGGAAGGCGTAGAGGGCGATGAGCAGGTTGTCGCGCATCTCAGACCTCCTCCGGTCCGGCGGCGGCGTCGGGTTCGAAGCGGTAGCCCACGCCCCAGACGGTACGGATCAGCCGCGGCCGGGCCGGATCGTCCTCGATCTTGCCGCGCAGCCGGCGCACATGGACGGTCACCGTGGACAGGTCGCCGAAGTCCCAGCCCCACACCTCCCGCATCAGCTCCTCGCGGCCGAAGGCGCGCCCCGGATGCCGCAGCAGGAAGGCCAGCAGGTCGAACTCCCGTAGCGTGAGCGCGAGTTCCGCGCCGTTCTTGGTGGCGCGGCGGGCGCCCGGATCGAGGCTCAGGCCCGCCGCCGCGAGCGGCCCGGACGGGGCCTGCGACCGGGCGGCGGGGCGCGAGCGGCGCAGCACCGACTCCACGCGCAGCACGAGTTCGCGCGGGCTGAACGGCTTCGTCACGTAGTCGTCCGCGCCGACCTCCAGGCCCAGCACCCGGTCCTCCTCATCACCGCGCGCGGTGAGCATGATGACCGGGACCGGGCCGCGCTCGCGCAGCCGCGCGCACACCTGGAGGCCGTCCATGCCGGGCAGCATCAGGTCGAGCACCACCAGGTCCGGCCGCCGCCCCTCGGCCCGGGCCAGGGCGGAGGGGCCGTCGGCGGCGCGGTCCACCTCGTGGCCGGCGTGGGTCAGGTACCCGGCGACGACCTCCGCCACCGTCGGGTCGTCGTCCACGACGAGGACCCGGGCGCGGGCGTCGGAAGGCGGGGCTGTGCGGTGCTGCTCCATGCCCACCAGCCTGGCACCGCTTCCGCGCCGGAACGGCGGCAGGGCCCGGACGTCCGCGTTTCGTAAGGACCGGAAGTCCGATTCATGGCGATTCTGGTTCGTAGGGTGAAAGACGTGACCACCTCACCCCCATCCCCCGCCGCCGTCGACGTCGTGCTGCCCTGCCTGGACGAGGCCGAGGCGCTGCCCTGGGTGCTGAACCGCATCCCGCCGGGCTGGCGCGCGCTCGTCGTGGACAACGGCTCCACCGACGGCTCCGCCGAGATCGCCCGCGCCCACGGCGCCACCGTCGTGCGCGAGGAACGGCGCGGCTTCGGCGCCGCCTGCCACGCCGGGCTGCTCGCCGCCACCGCCGACGTGGTCTGCTTCTGCGACTGCGACGCCTCCCTCGACCCCGGCCTGCTGGTGCCCTTCGTCGAGGAGGTGCGCGCGGGGCAGGCCGACCTGGTGCTCGGGCGCCGCCGTCCGCGGGGCCGCGGGAGCTGGCCCGCCCACGCCCGCGCCGGCAACCTCGCCCTCTCCCTGCTGCTGCGCCGCCGCACCGGCCTCGCCCTGCGCGACCTGGGCCCGCTGCGCGCCGCCCGCCGCGAGGAGCTGCTCGGCCTCGGTCTCACCGACCGGCGCAGCGGCTACCCCCTGCAGATGGTGGTCCGCGCGGCCGACGCGGGCTGGCGCGTCACCGAGCACGACGTGCCGTACCTGCCCCGCTCCGGCACCTCCAAGGTCACGGGCACCTGGCGCGGCACCTGGCACGCGGTACGGGACATGAGCGGCGTGCTCCGCGAGGCGCCCCCGGCTCGGCGGGAGCGCTCGGCGCAAGGGGGTACCCGGTGACGACAGGGTTTCCCGCCGGCGCCGGCGGCGAGCGAGCCGTATCCGACCGCGCCCTTTTCGCCCCGGTCCCAGGAGAACGCCCATGACCACTCTCCTCGTCATCGCGAAGGAACCCAGGCCGGGCCGGGTCAAGACGCGGCTCACCCCGCCGTTCTCGCCCGAGCAGGCCGCCGGGCTCGCCGAGGCCGCGCTCGCGGACACGCTGCGTGCCGTCGCGGCCGCCCCCGCCGACCGGCGGGTCCTGATGCTGGAAGGGCGGCCCGGTCCCTGGCTGCCGGACGGATTCGAGGTCGTGCCGCAGTGTCCGGGCGGCCTCGACGAACGTCTCGCGGACGCCTTCGCCCGCTGCGCCGGACCCACCCTGCTGGTCGGCATGGACACCCCGCAGATCACCCCGGACCTGCTGAGCACGGACTTCACCGACTGCGACGCCCGCTTCGGCCCGGCCGACGACGGCGGCTTCTGGGCCCTCGGCCTCGCCCGCCCCGAACCCGGACTGCTGCGCGGCGTGCCGATGTCCGTGCCCGAGACGGGGACCGTGCAGCGCGAGCGGCTCGCCGCGGCCGGGCTGCGCGTACACGACCTGCCCCGGCTGCGGGACGTCGACACCGCCGCCGACGCGCACGCCGTCGCCGCCCTGGCGCCGGACACCGCCTTCGCCGCACGACTGGCGGCCCTCACCCACCCGGGAGCGTCATGAGCACCGCCACCGCGAGTCCCGCCTGGGCCGCCTCCGACCCCTACGCCACCGCGCTGCGCACCGGCCGGGGCCCGCTGTTCCTGCGCCGGGGCGACGGCTGGCTGCTGCCGCTGGACGTGGAGCGCTGGTGCGCCGCCGCCGACGCCGTGGACCGGGCGGTGCTCGACCACTGCGAGGGGACCGTGCTCGACGTGGGCTGCGGTCCCGGCCGGCTGGTCGCGGAACTCGCCGCACGCGGCCGCAGCGCCCTCGGTGTCGACGTGAGCGAGGCCGCGGTGGCCCGCACCCACACGCTCGGCGGCCGGGCGCTGCACCGCTCGGTGTTCGACCCGCTGCCCGGCGAGGGCGCCTGGGGCACCGTGCTGCTCATGGACGGCAACGTCGGCATCGGCGGTGACGTGGCCGCCCTGCTGGGCCGGATGCGGGAACTGCTGCGCCCCGGCGGCCTGCTGATCGCCGAGACCGCGCCCGGCGACGTCGACGAGCGGGCCCGCGTACGGGTGGTGGACGTGGCCCACGGCGGGGGAGCGGTCGGCGAACCGTTCCCCTGGGCCCGCATCGGCACCCCCGCGCTGCTGGAACTCGCGCGGCGCGGGGGATGGCCCCGGACCGCTCAGTGGACGTCGGGGGAGCGGTGTTTCGTCGCCCTGCGCAGCCGCAGGAGGAGCAGCAGGGCGGAGCCGCCGAAGAGCACGGCCGTGATCAGCAGCCAGCGGGAGAGGAACACGTCCGGGTCGAGCCCCGTGGCCGACCGGTAGCGGTCGGCCGACAGGCCGAGGACCAGCGGGCACCACACCAGCAGCGCCAGCCCGGACAGCACGGCGGGCACGCGCACGTACAGCACCCGGCCGCGCTGCTGCCCGGCCCGGGCGGCACCGGCCGTCACCGAGCGGTCCAGCGCGGAGTACAGCGGCAGCAGCACCAGGTCGTGCAGGAGCGCCGCCCCGACGAACCACAGCACCACCGCGAGCGCGTCGTGGGAGAGCAGCCGCACACCCGCGTACGCGACGAGCGCGAACGAACAGACGAGCAGCAGCAGTTGCAGCGGACTGCCCGCGAGGGAACGCCACTTCGGCAGGCGCATCACAGATCTCCGAAGGTCAGCCGGCCCACCCACTTGGTGTTGTGGACGCCGGGAGCGGCGGGCACGATGATCCGCGCCGGATAGCCGTGGTCGGGGGACAACTCCTCGCCGTTGACATACAGGGCGAGCAGGGAGCGCGGGTCGGACACCTGGTTGGCGCGCAGCGCGGCCCGCCGGAAGGCGCCGTGCCGCTGGACCGACTCCACGAGCACGTCCGGCGGATCGCCGTCGTACCCGGCGAGCGCGGCGAGGTCGCGCAGCCTGACCCCGCGCCACCACTGATCCGCCGTCGACCAGCCCTCCACACACGCGATGGGCAGCGACGCGCTGTGCTGCGGCAGCCGCAGCAGATCGGCCCGGCTGAGCCGCACCGTGCCCGCCGGACCGGTGACGGCCAGCCGCCAGGCGTCGGGGTGGGTGTCGGCGTCGGTGATCCCGGCGTAGCGGGCCGTCTTGTTGATCTGGAAGCCGTTCGGGCCGCCACCGGGGTCGGACCCGCCGTGCGGCGCGAGCAGCGCGGTGCGGCGCAGCGGACCGCCCAGGCTCTGCCCCACGGTCGTCACCAACAGCAGCAGCGACCCGCCGCCGACCAGCCACAGCGCACCGCGCCGGGACGCGGTCGGCGGCGCGGGCTCCGGCGCCGCGAGTCCCGCCTCGTCACCGGCCTCCCCGCGCCGCCACGCCCGTACGGTGCGCAGCGCCATCGGCGTCCGCAGGACCGCGTGCACGGCGAACGCGGCGATGAACACCCACGCGCCGTAGAAGTGCAGGGGGTAGAACGAGCCCGGGAAGACGTACTCCAGCTGGATGTTGAGCAGCCCGGTGACGAACTGGAACAGGGCGCCCCCGACCAGGAGCAGCAGGGAGAGGCGTTCCAGCGCGTGCGCCGGTGAGCGGGCCGGCGGCAGGGTGAACAGCTTCGGCACCACCGACCACAGCTTGGCCAGCAGCACCGGGACCAGGGTGACGCCCAGCGTGACGTGGACCCCCTGGGAGAGCCGGTACAGCCAGGACGGCCCGGCCGGCCAGTCGAACAGGTAGAAGCCCAGCAGCCCCTTGTCCGGAGTCGTGTCGTTCACCGGCGAGAGGTCCGGGTTGTAGGCGGCGTAGGACACCAGGCCGGTCACGAACAGGACGGTGATGCCGCCGAGCAGGACCAGCCCCAGCACCGCGGTGAACCAGGTGCCACGGAGGGGACTGCGCCAGAAGCGGGGGGAGGAGGGAAGCCGGGGGCCGTCGCGCATGCTCCGACCGTAGGCCGGGAAACCCCCCGGAACGGGTGCGTGACCCATGACGAAACGCTGACGTCCGGCCCGGACGGCGCACCGGGCACGCTCTCACGGCCTAGCGTCTCCGGTGTGATCGACCGCTCTTCCCGCACCTCGCACCGCGACCTGTACGCCGCCGCGGCGGCCGTACTGCTCGTGACGGCCGCCATCGTGGCCGGCCGTCACATCCAGGACGCCCACCGCACCCTGTTCGTGCACTGGCCGCCGCTCTTCGCCGACTGGGACCCGCACGTCGGCCCGGGCACCCCGGCCGCGCTCGTGCTCGCCGCCGCCGGGGTCGCCTACGGCCCCGCGCTCGCCGGCCGACTGCCCTGGCGCGCCCTGCCCTGGGCGGCCTGGGCCGCGTCCGCCGCCTGGATCGTCTCGCTCGCCCTGGTCGACGGCTGGCACGACGGCATCGCCGTACGGCTCACCACCGGGAACGAGTACCTCCAGGTGATCGACAGGTTCCACGACATCCCGGCCGCCCTGCGCGGCTTCGAGGACCACATCGTCGACGGCGTCCCCGGCAAGTGGCCCGCCCACATCGCGGGCCATCCCCCCGCCGCCACCCTCACCTTCGTCCTGCTCGACCGGATCGGGCTGGGCGGGGGCGGCTGGGCCGGTATGTGGTGCGTCGTGCTCGGCGGGTCCGCCTGCGCCGCCGTCCTGGTCGCCGTGCGCGCGCTGGCGGACGAACGCCTCGCCCGGCGCGCGGCGCCCTTCCTCGTCCTCGCCCCGGCCGCGGTCTGGATGGGCGCCTCGGCCGACGCGTACTTCGCGGCGGTGGCCGCCTGGGCCCTCGCGTGCCTCGCGCTCGCCCTCACCCGGCGCTCCCTGCCCTGGGCGGGAGCCTCCGGCCTGCTCTTCGGCCTGACCTGCTACCTCTCCTACGGTCTCGCCCTCGTCGCCCTGATCGCGCTCGCGGCGCTCCTCCTCACCCGGGCCGACCTCCGCGCCCGCCCGGCGATGATCCCCGTCTTCCTGGCCCAACTGGCCGTCGTCCCGGTCGTGTTCGCCCTCCTCGGCTTCAACTGGTGGACGGCGTATCACCTGTTGGTGACCCGGTACTATCAGGGAGTGGGCGGCACCCGCCCCTACGGCTACTGGGTCTGGGCCAACCTCGCCTGTACGGCGGTCATCACCGGCACGGCGACGGCGGCCGCCCTCCCGCGCACGGCCGGCGCCCTCACCCACCGGGACGACCGCGCCGCCACGCGCCTCGCCCTCGTCGTCTGCGCCGCCCTGGCGGCCCTGCTGATCGCGGACCTGTCCGGCATGAGCAAGGCGGAGACGGAACGCATCTGGCTGCCCTTCGCGGTGTGGCTGCTGCCCGCGTGCGCGTTCCTCCCGCGCCCCCGGATCTGGCTGGCGGCGCAGGCGGTCCTGGCGCTGCTGATCAACCACCTGCTGCTGACGGGCTGGTGACCCGCTCCGGCGTTCTACCGGACCGGCGGAAGAGCGAGCCGGTACCAGCTCCCCGTCCTGCCCCCGAGGTCCGCCGGACCGGCCGGGCCGGTGCGGACGAAGCCGGACTTCAGCAGCACGCGCCGGGAGGCGGCGTTCTCGTGGGAGGTGGCCGCACGCAGCGTGTGCAGGGCGTGCCGGGTCACCGCCAGTTCGCACAACTCCCGTACGGCCGCCGTGGCCACGCCCCGCCCGGCGGCCTGCCGCGCCACCCGGTAGCCGAGTTCCGCCGTACCGTCCCGCAGGTCGTAGAGGTTGAACCGGCCCATGACCGTGCCGTCCTCCGTGAGAAGCACGTAGAACGCGCAGTCCCCGGCGGCCTGTTCGGCGAGCAGCGCGTCGTACCGGTCGCCGAAGCGGGCGAAGTACGCCTCGCCCCGGTCGGAGACGGCGGCGGCGAAGTAGTCCCGGTTGTCCAGCTCGAAAGCCAGCACCGCCGGGGCGAGTTCGGGGGCGAGTCGCGTCAGCTCGGGCACCGGTCGACTGTACGGCCTCGGCGCCCGGCGGGTCCCGCCGTCGGCGCGGGCGGGGCGCGCACGCGTGCGGACCGTGCTCGTACGCGCCCCTCCCCGCGCGCCTCGTGCGCTCCTGCGGGTCCCGCCCGCGGCTGTCACGATCGACGCGGGCGGCCAGGCCGCGGCGCACCACGACGGCCGCGACAACGGCCGCCGCGGCGGCCGTGACGAGGGGGGACGCATGACGCGGCGATGGCTGGTGACGGGCTGTTCGTCCGGACTGGGGCGGGCGCTGGCGGAGGCCGTGGCGGAGGCGGGCGACCGGCTGGTCGCCACGGCCCGCCGCCCCGCCGTGCTGCGCGACCTCGCGACCAGGTTCCCGGACCTGGTGACGACGGCGGCACTCGACGTGCGCGACGCCGGGCAGTGCGAAGCGGCGGTGGCCCACGCCGTCGAGCGCTTCGGCGGAGTGGACGTGCTGGTGAACAACGCCGGGGCGGGCCTGTTCGGCGCGCTGGAGGAGGTCGGGGACGACGAACTGCGCGACCAGCTGGAGGTCCTCGCGGTGGCACCGGCGCGGCTGGCCCGCCTGGTGCTCCCGCACATGCGCCGCCAGGGCGGCGGGCACATCGTCAACGTCTCCTCCCTCGCCGGCCGCGTCGGCTTCCCCGGCCTGTCCGCCTACGTGGCGGGCAAGTACGCGCTGGAGGGCATGAGCCAGGTGCTCGCGGCGGAGGCCGCGCCCTTCGGCATCCGGGTGACCGCGGTCGAGCCCGGCGGATTCGCCACGCGCTACGGCGCCGCCCTGGCCCGGACCGCCGCACAGGTCCCCGCCTACGCCGACGTCACCCGGGACATGCGGGCGGCGCTGAGCGGCATGGCGGACGACCCCGCGATGAACCGCCCCGAGATGTTCGCCGCCCAGGTCCTGCGACTGGTCGGGGCGCGGGCGGCACCGGTCCGTGTGCCCGTCGGAGCGGACGCCTTCGCCTTCCTGGAGGCGGCCGAGGCGGCGGCCCGCGACGAACTCACCGCGGCCCGCGCCCTCCTCCACGACCCGGAGACCACCACGGCGACGGCACCGGTCGCCTGACCCGCCCACGGCGCACTCCGTGACCGTCCGCCCGGATAACCGCGCCCCCGTCCGGGCACCTATGGCTGCCATGGAGCTGAATCACGAGGAGCGTGCCGCCGGGCGGCCGGCAGCCGAGGGGCGCAGGCCGTCCGTGCGGGCGCTGGCCGCCGGGTCGGTGGGCAACTTCATCGAGTGGTACGAGTTCGGTGTCTACGGCTACTTCGCCACGGTCATCGCGGAACGGTTCTTCACCCCGGCCGGCGGCGGCACCGTCGAGGGCCTGGTGAAGACGTACGCCTCCTTCGCGCTGGCCTTCTTCTTCCGGCCGGTCGGCGCGGCCCTGTTCGGCCGGCTCGGGGACCGCGTGGGACGGCGGCCGGTGCTGATCCTGGTGATCTCCCTGATGACGGTGACGACGGCACTGATCGGCGTCCTGCCGACCTACGCCACGGCCGGGGTCCTGGCACCCTGGCTGCTGACCCTGCTCCGGGTGCTCCAAGGGCTCTCGGCGGGCGGGGAGTTCGGCGGCGCCGTCGCCGTGATGACCGAGTTCGCGCCGCCGGGCAGGCGGGGGCTGTACGGGGCATGGCAGTCGTTCACCGTCGCGCTGGGGCTGCTTGCCGGGGCCGGTGTCGCCGCGGTGCTGGCGAGCGTGCTGACCGTGGCGGAGCTGAACGCGTGGGGATGGCGGGTGCCGTTCCTGCTCGCGCTGCCCATGGGCGCGGGCGCGCTGTGGCTGCGGCTGCGGCTGGACGAGACGCCGCCGTTCAGGGAGAGGGCGCCGGAGGTGGCGCGGGTGCTCCCCGCGCGGCAGGTGGCCTGGGCCGTCGCGCTGGGCGCCGGACGGGTGATGGGGTGGTCGGCCGCCGGGTACGCCTTCCTCGTCGTCCTGCCGTCCTACCTCCAGACGGCCCTGCACGCGACCTTCCGCGAGGCGCTCACCGCGACCGTGCTGGCCAACCTCGGCTTCGCCGCCACGATCATCCCGGCGGGCCTCCTCAGCGACCGGATCGGGCGGCGGCCGGTGATGCTGGCGGGCGCCGCGCTGGTCGTGGTCCTCGCGGTGCCCCTGCTCGGCGTCCTGCGCGGCGAGGACACCTCCACCCCGTTCAAGGTGCTCGCGGTACTGCTCGCGGGCGCGGTCGTCGGGCTGATGGCCGGTCCGGGTCCCGCCCTGCTCGCCGAGATGTTCCCGACCCGGGTGCGCTGCACCGGCCTCGGACTCGCCTACGCCCTGTCCAATGCGGTGTTCTCGGGCTGCGCGGGGCTCATCATCACGGAGGCCGTGAAGCGGACCGGGAACGTGGACGTGCCCGCCTACTACGCGGCGGCGGCCTGCGCGGTGAGCATGCTCGCCCTCTTCAAGAACACCGCTCTCGAGAACGCCGCTTTCGACGGCACCGACGTGAGCGGTACCGATGTCAACAGCACCGATGGCAGCAGCACCACGGGAAAGGCGGGTCGGACGGATGCGGGTGATCGGTCTGATGTCGGGGACGTCGTACGACGGGATTGACGCGGCGGCGGCCGAGCTGCGCCTCGCCGGGGACACCCTCATCCTCGAACGGCTCGGCATGGTGAGCGAGCCGTACGACGCCGGGCTGCGGGACCTGCTCGCGGGCGCGCTGCCCCCGGCGGCCGTACCGCTGGCCGACGTGTGCCGGCTGGACACCCGGATCGGGCAGGCGTTCGCCGCGACGGCCGTCCGGGCCGACACCGAACTGTGCGGCGGACGAGCGGAGTTGGTGGCCTCGCACGGGCAGACGGTCTACCACTGGGTGGACGGCGGCCGGGTGCACGGCACCCTGCAGCTTGGGCAGCCCGCCTGGATCGCCGAGGCCACCGGGCTGCCGGTCGTCTCCGACTTCCGGCCCCGCGACGTCGCCGCGGGCGGCCAGGGCGCGCCGCTGGTCGGCCTGGTCGACCTGCTGTGGCTGCGCGGCAGGCCGGGGACGCCGGTCGCCCTGAACATCGGCGGCATCGCCAACCTCACCGCGCCCGACGGCACGGCCTTCGACACCGGCCCCGGATGCGCGCTCCTGGACGCGGCGGCACGGGAGTGCAGCGGCGGCCGGCTGGCCCACGACACGGACGGCGCGCTCGCCGCGGCCGGCCGGGTGCACGGCCCGCTGCTTCAGCTGCTGTCGGCCGACCCGTACTACGCGCGCCCCGCCCCCAAGACGACCGGCAAGGAGGTGTTCCACCCCGGCTATCTGCGGGCCACGGCCCCACCGGAGATGCTCGCCGGTGTCCCGGCCGAGGACGTCCTGGCCACGCTCACCGAACTGACGGCTCGCACGATCGCGGACGCCGTACGCGGGGTCTCTGCCACCGAGGTCGTCGCCTCCGGTGGCGGCACCCGCAACCCCGCCCTGATGCGCGCGCTCGCCGCCCGGCTCCCCGGCGTCCCGGTGCGCGTCTCGGACGACCTGGGCCTGCCCTCGGACGCCAAGGAGGCGTACGCCTTCGCGGTCCTGGGCTTCCTCACCCTGCACGGCCTCGCGGGCACCGACCCCGCCTGCACGGGCGCCCGCCGTCCCAGCGTCCTGGGCTCGCTGACCCCCGGCCGCGACGCGCTGCGGCTGCCCGCCCCGGCGGAGCGGGGACCGGTGCGGCTGAAGCTGGAGTGAGCGGGCCTCAGAACGCGTACCGCACCCGCAGCCACGGCGCGTGCGCCGCGACCAGCTCCGTCAGCCGCCGCACGCCCTCCCGCTTGACGTCGTCGCGGTACCGCACGTTCAGCGCGCCGTTCTCCGAGCGCTTGGCCTGCTGGATCTCCGGGCGCCACAGCACGTCCTCGGCGCGCGGGTGCCAGCGCAGGTTCACGTCGTGCAACTGCCGGTTGTGCGTCAGCATGATCACCTCGGCCGCCGCCTGCGCCTTCACCCGCGCGGGCAGCACGTCGTCCAGGTGGCGCAGCAGGCCGGCCCAGTCCTGAGCCCAGCCCGGCCGCAGCACGACCGGGGACAGGTTGAAGTGCACCTCGTACCCCGCGTCCAGGAAGTCCCCGGCGGCGGAGATCCGTTCGGCCACCGGACTGGTCCGCACGTCCAGCAGCCGGGAGTCGCCGGGCGGCATCAGCGAGAAGCGGACCCGCGTCGAACCGCGCGGGTCCAGGGCGAGCAGGTCCCGGTTGACGTACTTGGTGGCGAACGAGGCCATCGCGGTGGGCCACCCCCGGAAGGCGGCGACGAGATCGGCGGTGTTGTCGCAGATCAGCGCGTCCACCGAGCAGTCCCCGTTCTCCCCGATGTCGTACACCCAGCGCCCCGCGTCGCACTGCGTGGGCTCCTGCTTCGGGCCGAGGGAGGTGATGTGGCGCTCCAGGGCGCCGATGACGTCCCCGATGTTGGTGAACACGGTGATCGGGTTCGCGTACCCCTTGCGGCGCGGCACGTAGCAGTACGCGCAGGACATCGCGCAGCCGTTGGACGCGCCGGGGGCGATCCAGTCCGCCGAGCGGCCGTTGGGCCGCACGGTCAGCGACTTGCGCACGCCGAGGACCAGCGTCTGCCGCTTCACCCGCACCCACCGGTCGGCGTTGCCCTCGTTGCCGTGCAGGTGCGGGATGTTCCAGTGGGAGCCGACCTCCACCAGCCGGGCCCCGGGGAAACGGGCGATGACCTGGCGGCCGCGCGGGGAGAGCGCGGCGGCGGGCTCGGCGTGGATCTCCCGCACGTCCAGCAGCCCGGACGCCGGCCCGGACGGCTCGTGCGGCTCCGGCTCCTCGCCGCCCAGCAGCTCGGTCAGCCCGAAGAGGGCGTCCGGCTCGCCGGCGGCGGGGGAGGAGGGCGGGGGCATGGCGGCTCCGGCGGTACGGGGGTGCGGGGGACCGGGGTCGGGCGGCCCGGTCCCCTCCCAGCATCCCACTTCGCGGGGGCCGTCCCGTGCCGAGTTGCCGTGGGGCACCGATGCGAGAAGGTGAGGGAGGACGTTCCGCGAAGGGAGCTTGTGGTGGCAGGCGGTCCCGTCGACGACGCCGTGGTGCTGAACGCGCTGTTCGGCGACTCCCCCCAAGGGCTGTTCGTCTTCGACGCCGACCGGAAGGTCACCCGCTACAACCCCTCCGGCCGGTGGGTGCGGGCGCTCGCGCCGGAGGACGTCCTCGGACACGACGTCGAGGACTTCACGCCCGGCTTCGACCCCGTGGAGCTGCGGGCCCTGATGGACGAGGCCCTCGCCGGGGGCGTCCCGCTGCGGCGCCGCCTGGTCCGAGGGCTGTCGCCCATGGCCCCGCGCCGGACACTCGCGCTGGAGGTGTCGGTCTTCCCGCTGCCCGGTTCCCGGGGTGGCGGTCCCGCCCTGGTGGGAGTCGTCGAGGACGTCACCGAACGGCAGGCCGCCGCCGACCGCCTCGCCGTGCTCAGCGCGGTGCACTCGGCCGTCGGCTCCACCCTGGACGTGCGGACCACGGCCGACGAACTGGTACGCGCGCTCGTGCCCGCCTTCGCCGACGGCGCGAGCGTGGACCTGCTAGACGACGCGCCCGCCACCGGAGCCGTGTCCGCCCGGGTGCCGCTGCGCCGCGTGTCCTTCGCCCCGGCGGACAGCGTGACCGCCCGGAAGGACGGGGACAGCCGTCCCTTCCCCTTCCCGACCCCGTACACCCAGGCCCTCAACGACACCCGGGCCCGGATCGTGCCCGTCGCACCGGACACGCCGTGGCTCGCCACCGACCCGGACGCGTTCGCGCCGCTGATCGAGGCGGACGTGCACTCCATGATCGTCGTACCGCTCATGGTGCGGGACACCGTGCTCGGTCTGCTCAGCCTGTACCGGTACCGGACGGACGCCTTCGAGGAGGCCGATCTGGACGTGGCCCGGCAGGCCGCCGCCACCACCGCGGCCCACCTGGACAACGCGCGCAGCTACCGCCGCGAGCACACGGTGGCCTCCGCCCTGCAGCGCAGGCTCCAGCCCAGTACCGTCCCGTGCCTGTCGGCGGTGGAGACCGCCCACATGTACCTGCCCGAGAGCGCGGGCGGCGACTGGTTCGACGTCATCCCCCTGTCCGGCACACGCGTCGCCCTCGTGGTCGGCGACGTCGCCGGACACGGCATCGAGGCGGCGGCCACCATGGGCCAGCTCCGCATCGCCCTGCGCACGCTCGCCCTCCAGGACCTGGAGACGGACGAGCTGCTGACGCACCTTGACGAGGTCGCCTCCCAGCTCGCGGACGCCTCGGCCGCCTACGTGGCGACCTGCGCGGTCACCGTCTACAACCCGCTCTCCCGGCGCTGCGCCATGGTGCGGGCCGGGCACCCGGCCCCGGTGATCGTCGACCCCGCCGGATCACCCGTGCCGGTGGACGTGCCCCTGGGGCCGCCGCTGGGCGCCGGGGGCGGCCGGGTCTTCACCCCCGCCGTGATCGACCTGCCCCGGGGAAGCGTGCTCGCCCACTACACCAGCGGCCTCCTCGGCGCCCGCGGCCACGACCCGGCCGCCGCCCGGCGCGCCCTCGAACACACCCTCGCCTCCCCGAACCGCCCGCTGCGGGAACTGTGCGACGACGCCGTGTACCGCATGGCGCCCTCCCGCCACGACGACGCCGTCCTGCTGCTGGCCCGCACCCGCACCCTGCCGGAGGAACACGTCGCGAACTGGACGCTGCCCGCCGAGCCGTCCGTGGTGAGCACGGCGCGCCGCCTCGCCGACCAGCAGCTCGCCGTCTGGGGCCTCGGCGCGGCGGCCGACGACACGGCGCTGATCGTCAGCGAACTCGTCACCAACGCCATCCGCTACGGCACCGGCCCCATCCGGCTGCGTCTCGTCCGCGACCGCGGCCGGCTCCTGACCGAGGTCACCGACGCCAACAGCACCAGCCCCCACCTGCGTCACGCCCGCGAGAGCGACGAGGGCGGCCGGGGCCTCTACATCGTCATGAGCCTCAGCGCCCACTGGGGCGTCCGGCACAGCCACCGGGACAAGACGATCTGGTCCGAGCAACTGCTGGAGGAGGACCCGGCCGACCCCGCGGTCCTGCCGTGAGCGGCTTGCGGCCGCGCCCGGCTCAGGCCGTCCGGCGGACGTACGCCGCCCAGGTCACCCCGGCGCAGAGCACGTACGCGGCGACGAACGCGACGTAGGCCGCGTCGCCGTTGCCGACGGCCAGGAACGACTGGCGGAAGGCGATGTTGACCAGCACGCCCCCGAAGGCGCCGACCGCGCCGGCGAAGCCGATCAGGGCGGAGGCGCGGGCCGCGCCGTCCGGGACGGTGCCGCACAGGGTCGGGATCATCTTGTAGGTCGAGCCGTTGCCCAGGCCGCTGAGGACGAACAGGGCGGTGAACGCCGTCACGAACAGCGGCAGGGAGTGCGCCCGGGAGGCCGCCAGCGCCAGGAGGGCGCCGCCCGCCATCGCCGCGAAGGCCGCCAGGCTCACCCGCGCCCCGCCGAACCGGTCGGCGAGCCTGCCCCCCACCGGACGGACCAGCGAGCCGAGCAGCGGGCCGAGGAAGGTCAGGTACGCGGCACTGACCGGGGTGGCGAACTCCGCCGCGAACTGCACCTGGAGCACCTGCCCGAAGGCGAACGAGAAGCCGATGAACGAGCCGAAGGTCCCCACGTACAGCAGCGACACCAGCCAGGTGTGCCGCCAGCCCAGCAGGACGCGCAGCTGCCCGGGAGGCCGGGGCAGGCGCAGGTCGTCCATCCGGAGGAAGGCGCACCCGGCGGCGACGACGATGAGCGGCACGTACAGCAGCACCAGCAGGCGGGGATGGCCCGCGCCCGCCGTGGCGAGGACGGCGAGCCCGGCCAGCTGCACCGCCGGGACACCGAGGTTGCCGCCGCCCGCGTTGACACCGAGGGCCCAGCCCTTGAGGGCCTGCGGGTAGTACGCGTTGACGTTCGCCATGGAGGAGGCGAAGTTGCCGCCGCCGACGCCCGCGAGGCACGCGGTGAGCAGCAGGGTGCCGTAGGAGGCGCCGGGCTCCAGTACGACGGCGGTCGCCACCGTGGGGACGAGCAGGAGCAGCGCGCTGACCACCGTCCAGGTGCGCCCGCCGAACACCGCGACGGCGGCGGCGTAGGGGACGCGCAGCAGCGCGCCGAGGGCGGTGGGCAGGGCGGTCAGCAGGAACTTGCCGGCCGGGTCGACGCCGTACTCGGGGCCGAGGAAGAGGACGAGGACGGACCACAGGCTCCAGACGGAGAAGCCGACGTGCTCGGCGAGGACGGACCAGACCAGGTTGCGGCGGGCCACACGGGCGCCGCCCGCCTCCCAGAAGGCGGGGTCCTCGGGCCGCCAGTCGGTGAGTTCGCGGCTCCGGCCCGGCAGCAGCCGGGGCGGGGCGGGGGCGGCCTCGCGGACGCCGGAGGAGCCGGTGGGGTGGGTCACGGGCATGCGGAACCGCCTTCGGTGGGAGTGGTGCGCACCGGCCACACGGGCAGCCGGGCGGGCGTGCCGTCGGGGGCGACGGGCTCGTCGAGACAGGTGCCGGTGCTCAGGTCGAAGACCTGCTTGTACATGGGGGAGGCGACGACCCGCGCCGCCCCCCTGCTGCCGAGCAGGCCGCGGGACATGACCTGGGCGCCGCTGAACGGGTCGCGGTTGCCGACCGCGTGCAGCCGCCCGTCCCGGTCGCGGAAGAGGGCGACCTGTTCCTCGCCGAGCAGCAGGGCCACCCCCCGCCCGGGGACGAGGTCGGCGTAGGGCAGCACGGGCACCCAGCGGGCGCCGTGCCGGACCTCGACGACGACGTCCTGGGCCGGCCCGGCTTCGGTGGAGACGGTCATCACAGGGCCTCCTGACGGGCGGTGAGGACGAGGTCGGTGAGCGGGCGTCCGGGTTCGCCGGGCCGGGCGGGGCGCATCTGGCCGCGTTCGGGGACGAAGGTCACCGTGGGGTCGGGCACGTCCGGGGCGTTGGCGAAGGAGGTGAAGCGGCGCAGCCGGTCGGGGTCCTCCAGCACGGCGGCCCACTCGTCGGCGTAGCCGGAGACATGGCGGGCCATCTGGGCGTCGAGGTCGGCCGCGATGCCGAGCGAGTCGTCCAGCACGACGGCCCGCAGATGGGCGAGGCCGCCCTCCAGCCGTTCCAGCCAGGGCGCGGTGCGCTCCAGGCGGTCGGCGGTGCGGATGTAGAACATCAGGAACCGGTCGATGGTGCGCACCAGCGTCGCCTTGTCCAGGTCGGTGGCGAGCAGGTCGGCGTGGCGCGGGGTGGTGCCGCCGTTCCCGCCGACGTACAGGTTCCATCCGGCGGAGGTGGCGATGATCCCGAAGTCCTTGGACTGCGCCTCCGCGCACTCGCGGGCGCAGCCGGAGACGGCGGACTTCAGCTTGTGCGGGGCGCGCAACCCCCGGTAGCGCAGCTCCAGTTCGATGGCGAGTGCCGTCGAGTCCTGCACTCCGTACCGGCACCAGGTCTCGCCCACGCAGGACTTCACGGTGCGCAGCGCCTTGCCGTAGGCGTGGCCGGACTCGAACCCGGCGTCGACCAGGCGGCGCCAGACGGCGGGGAGCTGGTCGACGCGGGCGCCGAGGAGGTCGATGCGCTGCCCGCCGGTGATCTTGGTGTAGAGGCCGAAGTCGCGGGCCACCTCCCCGATGACGATCAGCTTCTCCGGAGTGATCTCACCGCCCGGCACGCGCGGCACGACCGAATAGGAGCCGTTGCGCTGGAGGTTGGCGAGATGGTGGTCGTTGGTGTCCTGGAGGGCGGCCTGTTCGCCGTCCAGGACATGTCCGTTGCCCAGGCTCGCCAGGATCGAGGCGACGACGGGCTTGCAGACGTCGCAGCCCTCGCCGGTGCCGTGGCGGCCGAGCAGCGTGGTGAAGTCGGTGATGCCCCGGACGCGGACGATCTCGTACAGCTCGGCGCGGGTGTGCGCGAAGTGCTCGCACAGGTCGCGGGACACCTCGGTGCCGTTCGCGGCCAGCTCGTCCCGGACCAGAGTGCCGAGGGTCTTCAGGCAACTGCCGCAGCCGGTACCGGCCTTGGTGCACTTCTTGACCCCGGCGACATCGGTGAGTCCCTGCTCCCGTACGGCCGCGCGGACCGCGCCGCCGGTCACGTTGTGGCAGGAGCACAGCACCGCGTCGTCGGGCAGCTCGGGCGTGGTGCCGCCGTCCCCGGCGGCGGGCAGGACCAGCCGCTCCGGGGGTACGGTCAGCGGCTTCCCAGCGAGCGCGAGGGGCCGCAGGACGGCGTACGCCTCTGTGTCGCCGACGAGGACACCGCCGAGCAGGGTGTCGTCGGCGCCGATGACGAGCTTCTTGTAGACGCCGGAGCGGCTGTCGGTGAAGGTGACGTCCAGGGAGCCGTCGGCCGTGCCGTGCGGGTCGCCGAAGCTGGCCACGTCCACGCCGAGCAGCTTGAGCTTGGTGGACAGGTCCGCGCCGGTGAACTCGCCCTCCAGGCCGCACAGTCGCCGGGCCGCGGTCTCCGCCATCGCGTAGCCGGGCGCGACCAGGCCGTAGACCCGGCCGTCGGCCGCCTGGGCGCACTCGCCGATGGCCCAGACGTGCGGGTCGGCGGTGCGGCAGGAGGCGTCGACGGTGATGCCGCCGCGCTCTCCCACCGGCAGCCCGCACGCGCGGGCCAGCTCGTCCCGGGCGCGGACCCCGGCCGAGAACACCACCAGTTCCGCCGGGAGTTCGGTGCCGTCCGACAGCCGGGCCGCGCGGACGCGGCCGTCGGAGCCCGCCTCCACGGCCGAGGTGCCCGCGCCGGTGTGCACGCGCACGCCCAGATCCTCGATCTTGCGGCGCAGCACCGCCCCGCCGCCCTCGTCGACCTGGAGCGCCATCAGGCGGGGGGCGAACTCCACCACGTGCGTGTCCAGTCCCAGGGCGCGCAGCGCGCCGGCCGCCTCGAGACCGAGCAGCCCGCCGCCGACGACGACCCCCGTACGGGCCCGCGCGGCGTCCTCCCGGATGGCCCGGACGTCGTCGAGGGTGCGGTACACGTGGCAGCCGGGGGTGTCCGCTCCGGGCACGGGCGGCACGAAGGGGTACGAACCGGTGGCGAGGACCAGCGCGTCGTAGCGCAGGACGCGGCCGGAGGCGCTGGTCACGGTGCGGGCGGCGCGGTCGACGCGGACGGCCGGGTCGCCGAGGCGGAGCGTGATGCCGTGCCGCGCCATGAACCCGTCCGGAACCAGGCCCAGTTCGTCGCCGGTCGTGCCGGAGAACCAGCTCGTCAGGTGCACGCGGTCGTAGGCGGGCCGTGGCTCCTCGGCGAGCACGGTGACATGCCAGGCGTCGGCGCCCGGCTGCTCGGCGAGCGCCTCCAGGAAGCGCTGTCCGACCATGCCGTGGCCGACGAGCAGCAGTTCCTTCGGGGGCCGGTGGGGGGAGGCGGTCATGGGCGGGACTCCTCGGGGAGGCGGGCGGACGACGGAGGGACGAGCAGGGACAGCGGGTCCGGGCCGACGGGACGGCCGGTGAGGAAGGCGCGGGCGAGGCCGCCCGCGGTGGCGAGGTCGCCGACGAGGATCGCGCCGACGATCCGGTCGCCGCGCAGCACGAGCTTCTTGTAGGCGCCGCGGGTGGCGTCGCCGATGCGCAGCACGTCGGCGCCCTCCTCGGCTGCGTCGTCGCAGGAGCCGAACGCGGCGTACTCCACGGGGCCCGCGGTGAGGCGGGCCAGGGCGGGCGAGCCGGTGTACCGCGCGCCGGGACCGGTGCGGCTGAGCCGGGCCGCGAGCACGTCGGCCTGGTCCCAGGCGGTCGTGGCCAGACCCTGCGGGACGCCTCGGTGCTCGGCGCAGTCCCCGATGGCGTAGGTGTGCGGGGCGCAGGCCAGGGTGTCGTCCACCATGACGCCGTGCCGCACCGCCAGCCCGGCGGCGCGGGCGAGGCCGGTCCGGGGACGCGCCCCGCAGGCGAGGACGACGAGGTCGGCCGCCGTCCGGCGGCCGTCCGCCAGTGCGACCCCGGTGACGCGCTCGCCGCCCTCCAGGACCGGGGCTCGCTCGCCGGTGTGGACCGTGACGCCGAGGCGGTCCAGCGCGGTGCGCAGGGCGGTGCCGGCCAGGCGGTCCAGATGGCGTTCGGCCAGGTGCGGGCCGCGGTGGACTATCCGCACGGTCAGTCCCCGGGCGGCGAGGGCGCGGGCGGTGGCTATGCCCAGCACACCCCCGCCGATCACCACGGCACGGGCGGCGGTGTCCGCGTCCCGGGCGAGGCGGGCGCAGTCGGCGAGGGACCGCAGCGTGTGCACACCGGCCGACGGGCCGACGGGGCCGCCGAGCGGCGGGAGCACCGGTTCGGCACCGGTGGCGAGGACCAGTTCGTCGTAGGTCTCGCGGCTGCCGTCGGCGAGGGTCAGGGCGCGGCCCCGGATGTCGACGGCGACCACCTCGGCGCCGGTCCGCACGCGGGCGTCCCCGGTGGGCAGCGCGAGCGCGTCGGCACGGTGGCGCCCGGCGAGGACGTCGGCCAACAGGGTGCGGTTGTAGGGGCCTTGCGGTTCGGCGCCGTAGAGCGTGGTCTCCGTGGGCCCGGCGTGGGCGTGGAGCTGCGCGGCCAGGCGCGCGCCGGCCATCCCGGCGCCGACGACGGCGATGCGGCGGGACCTCACGCCGTCACCGCGACCGGCGCGTCGGGCACGCGGACCCGGGGGAGCACCGCCTTCTCGACCCGCACCGCGCACACCTTGAACTCCGGCATCCGGGAGACGGGGTCGAGAGCCGGGTTGGTCAGCAGGTTGGCGCGTCCCTCGCCGGGCCAGTGGAACGGCATGAACACCGTGTCGGAACGGATGGCGGGGGTGACGCGGGCCGGTGCGGTGACGGCCCCCCGGCGGCTGGTGACCGTGAGCAGGTCCCCCTCGCCGACACCGAGCCCGGCCGCGAGAGCGGGATGGAGTTCGACGTACGGTCCGGGCGCGGCGGCGGCCAGTTCCGCCACCCGGCGGGTCTGGGCGCCGCTCTGGTAGTGGGTGACGGTCCGCCCGGTGGTGAGGTGCAGCGGGTAGGCGCCGTCGGGTTCCTCGGCGGCGGGCCGGTGGGAGGGCGCGGCGAAGCGGGCCCGGCCGTCGGGGTGGGCGAAGCGGTCCAGGAAGAGGCGCGGGGTGCCGGGGTGGTCCGGGGCCGGGCAGGGCCAGAAGACGCCGTCCTCGGCGGTGATCCGGTCGTAGGAGATGCCGGAGTAGTCGGCGGGCGCCCCGGCGGTGGCCCGGCGCAGCTCGGCGAAGACCTCCTCGGGGGCGTCGGGGAAACCCGTCGCGTGGCCCAGCCGCCGGGCCAGCCCGTGCAGCACCGCCAGGTCGCCGCGCACCCCGGGCGGCGGGGCGACGGCCGCCCGGCGCAGCAGGACGCGGCCCTCCAGGCTGGTCAGCGTGCCGGTCTCCTCCGCCCACTGCGTCACCGGCAGGACGACGTCGGCCAGCAGGGCGGTCTCGGACAGCACGACGTCGCACACCGCGAGGTGGTCCAGCGCGCCCAGCCGGCGTGCGACGCGCGAGGCGTCCGGGGCCGACACGACCGGGTTGGACCCCATGACCAGCAGCGTGCGGACCCCGCCGGGGCGGCCGAGGGAGTCCAGCAGCTCGTACGCCGAGGGCCCGGAGCGCGGCAGCGTGCCGGGGTCCACGCCCCAGACGGCGGCGACGTTCGCCCGTGCCTCCGGGTCCTCCAGAGAGCGGTAGCCGGGCAACTGGTCGGACTTCTGCCCGTGTTCGCGGCCGCCCTGGCCGTTGCCCTGCCCGGTGAGACAGCCGTAGCCGCTCAGCGGCCGCCCCGCCCGGCCGGTGGCCAGGCACAGGTCGATCCAGGCGCCGACGGTCGCGGTGCCCTTGCTCTGCTGCTCGGGCCCGCGCGCGGTGAGCACCATGCCGTCCGGGGTGCGGGTGAACAGGTCCAGCGCCCGCCGGAGTTGGGGTACCGAGACGCCGGTCAGCGCCTCCACGCGTTCGGGCCAGTGGGCCATCGCGGCGGCGCGGGCCCGGGCCCAGCCGGTGGTGCGGGCGGCGACGAACGCCTCGTCCACGTGCCCCTCGGCGACAGCGAGATGGAGCAGCCCGAGTGCCAGGGCCAGGTCGGTGCCGGGGACGGGCTGGAGATGCAGGTCGGCCAGTTCCGCCGTCCGGGTGCGGCGCGGGTCGACGACCACGAGCGTGCCGCCGTTCTCCCGCAACTCCCGCAGGTAGCGCACGGCGGGCGGCATCGTCTCGGCCGGATTGGCGCCGACCAGGATCACGCAGCCGGTGCGGGCCACGTCCGCGAGCGGGAACGGCAGACCGCGGTCCAGACCGAACGCGGCGCGCGAGGCGGCCGCCGCCGAGGACATGCAGAAGCGGCCGTTGTAGTCGATCGAGCGGGTGCGCAGCGCCACCCGGGCGAACTTGCCGAGCAGATAGGCCTTCTCGTTCGTGAGGCCGCCACCGCCGAACACCCCCACCGCGTCCGGCCCGTGGGCGCCCGCGGTGGCGGTCATGGCCGCCGCGACCCGGTCCAGCGCCTCCTCCCAGGACGCCTCGCGCAGACCGTCCCCGTCACGCACCAGGGGCGCGGTGAGCCGCGCACCGGGCGCCAGCAGCGCGGCCGAGGTCTGTCCCTTCCCGCACAACGCACCCCGGTTCACCGGGAATTCGTCGCGCCCGGTCACCTCGGGCACACCTTCGGCGGGGCGCAGGCGCATCCCGCACTGGAGGGAGCAGTACGGACAGTGTGTGTCGGTCATGACCAAGAGGCTGGCCCGCCGCGGTTACCACCGGCGCTCGCCCGCGTTGCCCGTGCGGTACGGGACCCGCACGGCACCGCCGGAGCGGTGTGCGGGAGAGGACATCTTCCGTAACACGCCCGCCCGCCCTGGTAACGGGGACGTGACCGGCGGGCAACGGCCGCGACATCGCGCCCCCGCAGCCTCGGGGCATGAAGGCCGGTACCAGGGAGAAGCCCGCCGAACTCACCGGATTCACGGTGGGCGTCACGGCGGCACGCAGGCGTGAGGAGCTGACGGCGCTGCTGCGCCGGCGCGGGGCACGGGTGGTGGAGGCGCCCGCGCTGCGCATCGTGCCGCTGGAGGACGACGCCGCACTGCGCGCGGCCACGGAGAGATGCCTCGCGGCCCCGCTCGACTACGTGGTGGCGACCACCGGCGTCGGCTGGCGGGGCTGGATGAGCGCCGCCGAGGGCTGGGGGTACGGCGCCGCGCTCACCGCGGCCTGCCGGGAGGCCGCGGTGCTGTCGAGGGGTCCGAAGGCGACCGGCGCGGTACGGGCCTGCGGCACCAGGGAGACCTGGTCGCCGGCCTCGGAGGCGGTGGACGAACTGCGGTCCTGGCTGCTCGCGCGGGATCTGCGCGGGCGGCGGGTCGCCGTGCAGGAGCACGGGGCGCCGCTGCCGGGGCTGGCGGCCGCGCTGCGGGAACGCGGCGCCGAGGTGGTGGAGGTGCCGGTGTACCGGTGGGCGCCGCCGCAGGACCCCGAGCCGGTCCGCCGGCTGGCCGAGGCCACCGCGCGCGGCGAGGTGCACGCGCTGCTGTTCACCTCGGCGCCGGCCATCACCTCCTTCCTGGAGCACGCCGAGGCGGCGGGCCGCTACGAGACCGTCCTCGAACGGCTGCGGCAGGACGTGCTGGCCCTGTGCGTCGGCGCGGTGTGCGCCCGCCCGCTGCTGGAGGTCGGCGCGGAGCCGGTGTGGCCCGAACGAGGCAGACTGGGAGCGATGGTCCACCTGCTCACCGCCACGCTCCCCGGCCGGAACCGCTACCCCGTCCCGGCCGGCGACCGCACGCTGGTCCTCCAGGGCAACGCGCTGCTGCTCGGCGGCGACGGGACGGGGGAGCTGCCGGAGGCGGTGTGGCTCACGCCGGGGTCGGCGCGGGTCCTCAGGGCGCTCGCCGAGCGCCCCGGCTGGGTGGTCGGCCGCCCCGAGCTGCTGCGCCGGGTGTGGCCGGGCCGGGGCGCCGACGAGCACGCGGTCGAGGCCGCCGTGACACGCCTGCGTGCGGCCCTCGGCCCTTACGCGGGTCTGGTGCGCACGGTGCCCAAGCGCGGGTACCGGCTGGCGACGGAACCCCGCGGAGGCACCCGGTGAACGCCCGCCCCGTCCTGCTGGCGGTGGCCCACGGCACCCGTGATCCGGAGGGGGTGCGCACGGTACGCGCCCTGCTGGACGAGGTCCGCCGTCTGCGGCCCGGGCTGCGGGTGGAGCTCGCCTGGCTGGGGCTGGTGGAACCCACGGTGCCGCGGGCCCTTCAGGACCTGTCCGGCCCCGCCGTCGCCGTTCCCCTCCTGCTGGCCAGGGGCTACCACGTACGCGCCGACCTCCCCGCCCTCATGGCGGACGTCCCACCCGGCGCGGTCCGGGTGGCCCCCGCGCTCGGCCCCTCCCCGCTGCTGGCCGACGCCCTGGCGGCCCGGCTGGCCGAGGCGGGCCGCCCGGCGGACGGCGGACCGGTCGTCCTGGCCGCCACCGGCTCCTCGGACCCCCGCGCCCGGGCGGACACCGCGGAGTCGGCCCGGCTGCTGTCGGCCCGCCTGGGCGCCCCGGTGACCGTCGCCCACGCCTCCGGCGAAGGCCCGACGCCCGCCGAGGCGGTGTCCGCCTGGCACGCGGCCGGCCGTCCGGCCGTGTCCCTGGCGGCTCACCTCCTGGCCCCCGGCCACTTCGCCCGGACGCTGGCCGGGACCGGGGCCCGCTGGACGACGGCCCCCCTCGGCACCCACCCCTCGGTCGCGGAACTGGTGCTGCGCCGGTACGACGAGGCGGCGGGCGCGGCGCGGCTCGCGGCGGCCGGGCGGGCCCGGGGCGGCTGACGGACGCGGGCGCCCGTTTGCGGTCGGCGGCGGTGGCACGAACCATGGACGGGGGATCAGTCCCCCTCGGGGCACGGTGCCCGTCCGGACGGTCACCGTCCCGGGGCACCCGCCACCACCAGCGGCTGGGCAAGCCGCGCGACGAGGCACTCGTGTGCCCATTCCAAGGAGTGGCCATGGCCGACATCCCGCCGCCCATCACCCCCTACCTCGAACCGGCCGCGAAGGAGCTCGCCGAGGCGACCGACCCGCACCCCCGGATCTACGAGGTCCCGCCGGAGCAGGGCCGGGCCATCCTCGCCGACCTGCAGAGCGACACCAGCGTGCCCCGCCCCGAGGTCGACGAGGAGTGGGTCGACGTGGACGCCGGTGAGTGGGGGACGGTCCGCACCCGGATCATCCGCCCCAAGGGCGTGACCGGCCCGCTGCCGGTGCTGATCTACATCCACGGCGCCGGCTGGGTGTTCGGCGACGACAAGACCCACGACCGCCTCTTCCGCGAACTCACCGTCGGCGCGGGCGCGGCCGGTGTCTTCCCGGTCTACGACCGCGCGCCGGAGGCCAAGTACCCGACCCAGGTGGAGCAGAACTACGCCGTGGGCCAGTGGGTGCTGGAGCACGGCGCCGAGCACGGCCTGGACACCTCGCGCATCGCCGTCACCGGAGAGTCGGTCGGCGGCTGCATGTCGGCGGTGTTCGCGCTGATGAACAAGGACCGCGGCGGCATCGACCTGAAGGCCCAGTGCCTCCTCTACCCGGTGGCGAACGCCGACTTCGACACCCCGTCCTACAACCAGTTCGCCGAGGGCTACTACCTCACCCGCGAGGGCATGAAGTGGTTCTGGGACGCCTACACCTCCGACCCGTCCGACCGCAACGAGGTGTACGCCGCCCCGCTCCAGGCGTCCCTGAGCGAGCTCCAGGGGCTGCCGCCCACCCTGGTCATCACCGACGAGGCGGACGTCCTGCGGGACGAGGGCGAGCAGTACGCCAACAAGCTCCGCGAGGCGGGCATCGACGTCACCTCCGTCCGGGTCGCCGGCATGGTGCACGACTTCCTGCTCCTGGACAGCCTGCGGGACACCCGGGCGGCCAACATCGCTCGCAAGATCGCCATCGACTTCCTGGGGAACGCCCTGCACGACGACGAGTGAGGCAGGCGGCACGACATTTGTTGACGGTGCTTACATCAGTGGCTACGCTGATGTAATCACCGTCAACATGCGTTCCAGGAGCCGCGTCATGCCCGCTTCCCGGCAGAAAACAGTGAAGGTCGACCTCGGTGGCCGTACGGTCCCGGTCCCCGAGGGCGGTCTGTACGACCGGTATGGGATGGAGACCGACCTCGACGAGGTGGCCCGTGACCCCCGCGTCAGCGGCGTGGACTTCTTCCGGAAGCTGCCGAAGACCAGGGTCGACTCGCCGATCGGCCCCACGCTGACCCCGAACTTCTACTACCGCGTCTCCACCGCCCGGCTCACGATGCTCGCGCCCGCCCGCGCCATCCGCTCCCGGCTGCCCCGCGAACTCGCCCCGCTGGAGGTCGCGCCCGGACTCGGCCTGGTCTCCGCGATGTTCTTCCGGTACGACGTGTGCGACATCGACTTCTACACCGAGGCCGCGATCGGCGTCGCCGTGAAGCCCGCCCGCCACGGCGGGCTCGGCCTCTTCGACCTCGTCGCCGCGCTCAAGAACGAGCACCTCGACTCCTACGTGCTCTCCCTGCCGGTCAGCACCGAGATCGCCCAGGTGCGCGGACACGACGGCTACGGCTTCCCCAAGTGGGTGACCGGGCTCGACGTCGACATCGACGCCCACCGCACCACCGCGCGGGTGGCGAACGACGCGGGCGGCGTCGACCTCGCGCTCTCCGCGCCCACCCCGGCCCAGAAGAGCCACCCGAGCGGCGAACGCGTCACGTCGCTGACCTCGTACACCTCGATCGGCGGGGCCTGGCACTCCACCCTGAGCCAGACCAACGTGCTCTCGGCCGGGACCTCGCTCGTCCCGCGCGGCGTCCGGCTCACCGTGGGCCAAGGGCGCATGGCCGACGACCTGCGCTCCCTCAGGCCGATGCGGACCGTCCAGTTCGACGTCGTCACCGAGGGGCAGCTCGCCCTGCACATGCCCGTCCCGACCTCGGTCCGCACCCGGTAGACAGGAACCCCGCCATGGCCACCGCCCCAGCCACCCGTGTCCCGCTTCCCGCCTCGCTGACCCCGGCCCGGACCGAGCGGCTCGCGGCACGCGTCAGCGCGGCACCCGACGCCGCCCGCGTGACCACCACCGCCCCCTACACCGGCGCACCCCTGGCCGACCTGCCCGTCTCCACGCCCGCCGACGTCGAGGACGCCTTCGCGCGCGCCCGCATCTCCCAACGGTCCTGGGCCGCGCTCCCGTTGAGCCGCCGCAAGCAGATCCTGCTCCGCTTCCACGACCTCGTCCTCGCCCGCCAGGACGAGGCGCTGGACCTGATGCAGGCCGAGAACGGCAAGACCCGCCGCGACGCGTTCCTCGAAGTCGTGGACATCGCCGTCGTGTCCCGCTACTACGCCCGCAACGGCGCCCGGTACCTCGCGCCCAAGCGCCGCCGGGGTGCGATCCCGCTGCTCACCCACACCACCGAACTGCGCCACCCCAAGGGCGTCGTCGCGGTCGTCTCGCCCTGGAACTACCCGCTGAGCATGGCCGCCAGTGACGCGATCGCGGCCCTCATGGCCGGCAACGCCGTCGTCCAGAAACCCGACACGCAGACCGCGCTCACGGCGCTGTGGTCACTGGAGCTGATGCGGGAGGCCGGACTCCCCTCCGGTGTCTGGCAGATGGTGCTCGGGCGGGGCGGTTCCCTCGGCGGCGCGCTGATGGACAACGCCGACTACATGATGTTCACCGGCTCCACCGCCACCGGCCGGCGGATCGCGCGGGACGCGGGGGAGCGGCTCATCGGCTCCTCCCTCGAACTCGGCGGCAAGAACGCGATGCTGGTGCTGGACGACGCCGACATCGACAAGGCCGCCGACGGCGCGATCGCCGCGTGCTTCCCCTCGGCGGGCCAGCTCTGCGTCTCCGTCGAGCGGCTCTACGTGGCGGACGCGGTCCACGACCGGTTCGTGGACGCGTTCGTCGCCCGCACCGAACGGCTGAAGGTCGGCGCCTCGTACGACTTCGGCCAGGACGTCGGCAGCCTCACCACTCCCGCCCAGCTGCGCACCGTCACCGAGCACGTCGACGACGCCGTGGCCAAGGGCGCCAAGGTGCTCGCGGGCGGCAGGGCGCGCCCGGACCTGGGCCCGCTGTTCTACGAGCCGACGATCCTCGCCGGTGTCACCCCGGACATGACGCTGTACGAGCACGAGACCTTCGGCCCCGTCGTGTCCGTCCACCCCGTCCACGACGACAGCGAGGCCGTCGCGCGGGCCAACGCCACGTCGTACGGCCTCAACGCGAGCGTCTGGTCCCGCAGCGCCTCGCGGGGCCGTGCCGTCGCCGCCCGGCTGCACGCGGGTACCGTCAACGTCAACGAGGCGTTCGCCGCCGCCTGGGGCAGCGTCGACGCGCCGATGGGCGGCATGGGCGACTCCGGTCTCGGCCGCCGCCACGGCGCGGAGGGCATCCTCAAGTACACCGAGGCCCAGACCGTCGCCCACCAGCGCGTCCAGGGGTTCACCCCGCCGAAGAGCATCCCGCCGGAGACCTGGGCGGCCCTGCTGACCGGCGCCCTGAAGGTGCTGAAGGCGGTCGGCTCGCGCTGAACCGACGACCGGCGACAAGGCGGCGCGGCTCCCGGGGGGAGGCCGCGCCGCCTTGTCGTGCGCGGTGCGTGCCTAGGCGGCGCGCCGCTGTGTGGTGAGCCAGGTGCGGTAGCGCCGCAGCGCCCGGCGCTGCTTGCGCAGCTCGGCGAGGAGGGCGACCGCCGGGTGGGTGCCGGGCCGGGGGCGGCCGCCGCGCGCGATCCGGCGCATCTGGTGGCGGACCTGGGCCATGCTCGCCGCCGAGGCGAGCGCCTTGTCCGACCATGTCACGGGACGCAGCTGCCGCCCGGCCTCGCCGCCGGTGAGCCAGCGCGCCGGCAGGTCCGGGGTGACGGCGAGGGCGGTGCCCATCCCGATGACGGCGACACCGCTGTCGAGGACGCGCTCGGCCGTCTCGCGCCGGGTGATGCCGCCGGTCAGCATCAGCGGCACCGGGCTCGACCCGACCAGGTCCTTCGCCAGGTCGAGGAAGTACGCCTCGCGGGCCTGGGTGCGCGCGTCGGCGGCGCGGCCGGACATCGCCGGGCTCTCGTAGCTGCCGCCGGACAGCTCGACCAGGTCGACACCGAGCGGCGCGAGCATCCCGATCACCTGGCGTGCGTCGTCCGCGTCGAAGCCGCCGCGCTGGAAGTCGGCGGAGTTCAGCTTCACCGCGACCGCGAAGGAGGGCGAGACGGCGGCCCGTACCGCGCGGACCACGTCCATCAGCATCCGGGCCCGGTTCTCCAGCGAGCCGCCCCACCGGTCGGTGCGCTTGTTGACCAGGGGGGAGAGGAACTGCGAGAGCAGGTAGCCGTGCGCGGCGTGCACCTCCACCCCGTCGAAGCCCGCCTGTTCGGCGCGCCGGGCGGTCACCGCGAACCGGGTGACCGTCTTTTCGATCTGCTCGGCGGTCATGGCGACCGGGCGGCCGAAGCGGCCGCTGTGCCTGCCGAGGTCGACACCGACGGCGGACGGGCCCCACACGACGCCGGGCATGTCGGAGCCGATCTGGCGTCCGGGGTGGTTGATCTGCATCCAGACCGCCCCGCCGCCCGCCTTGGCGGCCTTCGCCCACCGGGCGAACGGCTCCAGCGGCGCGGCCTCGTCCAGCACCACACCGGCCGGGCCGGTCAGTGCCTCGGCGTGGACCATGACGTTGCCCGTGAGCAGCAGTCCGGCACCGCCCTCGGCCCAGCGCCGGTACAGCCCGAGCAGCTCGGCGCCGGGCAACTGGCCGTCGGCGGCCATGTTCTCCTCCATGGCCGCCTTGGCGATCCGGTTGCGCAGTACCTGCCCGGAGCGCAGGGACAACGGCGAGAACAGTTCGCTGGTCATCCTGCTTTCCCCTCTCGATCTCCATCGCTTACAATGTGTGCAGCGTTCACATTAGGTCAGAGATGTAAGCGCCGTAAACTTCAGGGAGTGTGACCTATGCCGCAAGCGACCAGCTCGTACCACCACGGCGATCTGCGCGCGGCCTGCCTGCGGGCCGCGCGGGAGCTGCTGGAGGAGGACGGCAGCGCCGGCCTGTCCCTGCGCGCGGTGGCGCGACGCGCGGGAGTGTCGGCGACCGCCCCCTACCGCCACTACGCCGACCGCGACGCCCTGGTCTCCGCCGTCGCCGCCGAGGGGTACCGCGAACTCGCCGCGCACCTGGTCGCCGCCCACCCCTCGCCCGTGACCCCCGACGAACTGGCGGCGGTGGCCGTCGCGTACGTACGCTTCGCGCTCGACCGGCCCGCGATGTTCCGGGTGATGTTCGCCGAGCCCTGCGACCCCACCAGCGAGGAGCGGGTCGCGGCCACCGCCGCGATCTCGGAGTACGTCCGCGACATCGTCCGGGGAGCCTTCCCCGGCGCCGACCCGGACAGCCTGGCGACGACGGTGTGGGCCCTCGTCCACGGCCTCGCCTTCCTCCACCTGGACGGCAAACTCGACGCCTCCTCGCCCGAGGCGGTCGGCACTCAGGTCCGGGCGGCGGTCCACGCACTGTTCGGCGCCCTCGGGACGGCGCCGCGCGAGGAGCCGTAGAAGCCGCCACCAATCCGCCCGCGCCCCGGGACCGGATTCCCCGCATGAGCGAGGAACAGCAGGGCCCGAGGACACCGTCACGTCTGTCACGGCCGGCGCTGGGGGCGCTGGGGGCACTGAGCGGCCTCCTGGCCGGCTTCGCCTCCCTGGCGCTGGCCGAGCTGGTGGCGGCGGCCGTACGTCCCCAGTCCAGCCCGGTCGTCGCGGTCGGCTCGGCCTCCATCGACCGCACCCCGGCGGCCGTCAAGGACTGGGCGATCCGCAACTTCGGCACCGACGACAAGCTGGTCCTCCAGCTCGGCATCCTCGCGGTCCTCACCCTGCTCGCCCTGGCCCTGGGCGCCCTGGCGGTACGCCGCCGGGCGGCCGGGGCCGCCGGAATCCTGCTGTTCGGCGTCATCGGCGCGGCCGCCGCCCTCACCCGGCCCGACTCGCGCGGCTTCACGGACGCGCTGCCCTCCCTGACCGGAGCCGTCGCCGGAGCCGCCCTCCTGTACTTCCTGGCGGGACGCCTCACAACCCCCGTACCGACAGCGGATGCTGACGGCGCGCCCGCCGAACCGGGCGCCTGGGACCGCCGGGGCTTCGTCATCGCGGCCACCTCGGCCGCGGCCGCGTCCGCCGTCGTGGGCGGGGCCGGCCGGTCGCTCACCTCCTCCCGGGCCGGCGACGCGGCGGCCTCCCGGAAGCAGGTCGTCCTGCCCCGCCCCGGCTCCCCGGCCGAGCCGGTGCCCGCGCGGGCGGCGCTGCGGGTCGACGGAGTCAGCCCCTACCTCACACCCAGCAAGAACTTCTACCGCGTCGACACCGCCCTGGTGGTGCCCAAGGTCGACGCCATGGCCTGGCGGCTCCGCATCCACGGCAAGGGCGTGACCCGGCCGCTCACCCTCTCCTTCGACGACCTGCTGCGCCGGAACCTGATCGAACGCAACATCACCCTGACCTGCGTGTCCAACGAGGTCGGCGGCCCCTACGCGGGCAACGCCCGCTGGGTGGGCGTCCGCCTGGCCGACCTGCTCGCCGAATGCGGGGTCCAGGCACCCTCGCGCGGCGGACCGGCCGACCAGCTGGTGGCCCGCTCGGTGGACGGCATGACCATCGGCACCCCCGTCGAGGACGTCATGGACGGCCGCGACGCCATGCTCGCCGTCGGGATGAACGGCGAACCGCTGCCCTTCGAGCACGGCTTCCCCGTCCGCATGGTCGTCCCCGGGCTGTACGGGTACGTCTCCGCCTGCAAGTGGATCCAGGACATCGAGCTGACCACGTTCGACTCCTACGACCCGTACTGGGTCAAGCGCGGCTGGGCGCGGAAGGCGCCGATCAAGACCCAGTCCCGGATCGACACGCCCAAGCCGTTCGCCCGGCCGAAGACCGGGACCGTCATGGTGGCCGGCGTCGCGTGGGCCCAGCACCGCGGCATCGACAAGGTGGAGATCCGCGTCGACGACGGCCCCTGGCAGGAGGCGCACCTGGCCGCCGAGGACTCCCGCGACACCTGGCGCCAGTGGTCCTTCCCCTGGCGGGCGGACAAGGGGTCCCACACCCTCACCGTGCGCGCCACCGACCGCACCGGAAGCGTGCAGACCGAGAAGCGCGCGCGTACCGTCCCCGACGGCGCCAGCGGATGGCACTCCGTCGTCGTGACCGTGGAGTGAGGCGCGCGGCGGACCGCAGCGCGACCCACCCCGGCCCGACCCGGCCGCCGGGGACGCCCCGCCCCTTGCCCCGGACGGGCCGGTCTGGTTCCGTACCGCGGGTGCCAGTACGTGATCACGGAGAGACGAGGGGAACGAGCGGCGTGGAGCGGGGAACGAGGAGAAGCGCCAGGAACCCGCTGCCCGAGGGGCTCGGACAGGCGATACGGGAGACGGCCGGCGACATCGCCGGCCTGCTGCGCGCAGCGACGGACACCACCGTCCCGGTACCCGGACTGGAGTGGTCCGTCGGCGAGACCGCCGCCCATCTGGCCCTGGCAGGCGCCCTGATGGCCGATCTCGCGGCCGGGCGGGAACGCCCCTACGGCGACGGCACGCCCGGGAGTCTCGCGGCCGCCAACGCCCGGAGCCTCGACGAGTTCCCCGAGCGCGGGGCGGAGCCGCTGGCCGCGCTGATCGTCGACGGGGCCGACGCGTTCCTCGCCGCGACGGAGGAGGCCGGGCCCGGCCGCACGCTCCTGACCCCGCTCGGCCCCATGGAGCCGGACGTGCTCGCCTCCTACCTGCTGACCCACATGCTGGGCCACGGCTGGGACCTGGCGCGCGGGCTGGGCCGCCCGCACATGATCGATGCGGCACGGGTCGGCCTGTGCCTGCCCTTCCTGAAGACGGCGATGCCCCGCGTCGCCGTCGCCCCCGCCGGGCTGGAGGCCCGTTACGCCCTGCGCGTCCGGGGCGGCGAGAGCTTCGGCGTCACCTTCTCCGACGGCACGGCCGAGGTGCACCCGGACCCGCCGCGCAGCCCGGACTGCACCATCGTCACCGAACCGGTCACCTTCCTCCTCATCGCCCTGGGCCGCCTCGGTCCCTGGCAGGCCATGGCGCGCGGCGGCGTGCTCGCCTGGGGCCGCAGACCCTGGCTCGCGCTCCGGTTCCCCACACTGTTCGAAGCACCCTGATGGTGAACGGAGATCGAGGGTAGGCGTGGTCGGGAACGACGTACGCGCTCGATCGCAGGAGGCTTCCCATGAGCAAGTTCGGGGATCTGGCCAACAAGGCCAAGGAGTTGGCGAAGGGTCACCCTGACCAGGCCGACAAGGGTGTGGCGAGTGTCGAGCGGATGATCGACGAGCGCACGGGCCACAAGTACGACGCGCAGACCGACAAGGCCGCCGACGCCGTGCGCCGTTCCTACGGGAGCGGCCGCCCCGACGCCGACGGCACGCCCCGGCACTGACCGGTCCCCGGCCGGGAGCGGAGCGACGACGGTGCGGGACACGAGCGCGTGTCCCGCACCGTTCGCGTGCCCGGCCGGTCAGAATCGGCCCCATGGCCGAGCACCCCCCGCCCGAGAAGACGCCCGACGGCCACTTCGTCGTCATCGGCGGGCGGCGCTGGCGTGCGACGGACCCGGAGATCCCCGAGGAGGACGCGGCCCGGCTGCGCCGCCACCTCATGGCCGCCCGGCGTGCCGTGCGCGACGCCCCGGACCAGGCGGCGGAGCGGGCCGCGCGGAGCCGGGTGCGGCGGGCCAAGACCGCGCTGGGGGAGCGGGGGACGCCGTGGTGGGAGCAGTCCGGGCAGGAGCGCCGCCGGCGCTGGGAGGAGGGGCTCGCCGGGCTCGACACCGACTTCCCGCTCTGACCGGCCGCCCTCCACAGAGTTTCGACAATGTCGCCTCCTACGGTGCCGCCGTCCCGTTCCCGGCAGCCGGGAACCGTACCGGCCTGGAGGTCTCACCACGATGAAGCGACATCGGCTGCTCGGCCTGGCGGCCGCCGCCCTCCTGCTCGGCGCCTGCGGCGCACCCGCCGCCCCCGAGGCGCACGGCGACACGTCCGGCGCGGCGAAGAAGCCCAACATCGTCTTCGTGCTCACCGACGACCTGGCGACCAACCTCGTCCCCTACATGCCGCACGTGAAGGAGTTACAGAAGGACGGCACCACGTTCACGGACTACTTCGTGACGGACTCGCTCTGCTGCCCCTCCCGTTCCTCGATCCTGACCGGCAAGTACCCGCACAACACCGGGGTGTTCACCAACAACGGCGACGACGGCGGCTACGGTGCCTACAACCGGGGCGGCAACGAGCGCGACTGCTACGGCCCCGCCCTGCACCAGGCCGGCTACCGCACCGGCTTCATGGGCAAGTACCTCAACGGCTACCTGCCCGCCGACCGGCACGGCACCGGCAAGCCCTACGTCCCGCCCGGCTGGGACGAGTGGGACGTGGCCGGCAACGGCTACCCCGAGTTCGGCTACAGCCTGAACGAGAACGGCAAGGTCGTCCCGTACGGTCACGAACCCGAGGACTACCTCACCGACGTGGTGTCGAAGAAGGCGACGTCGTTCATCGACTCCTCGGCGGCGGCCGGGAAACCGTTCGTGCTGGAACTGGCGACCTTCGCCCCGCACGGCCCCGCCACCCCCGCGCCCCGCGACGCCGGTGCATTCCCCGGACTCAAGGCGCCCCGCACCCCCGCCTACGACAAGCCGTCCGACCCGGCACCGGCATGGCAGCGCGGGCTGAAGCCGCTGTCCGGGGACGAACAGCGCACCATCGACCAGAAGTTCGCCAAGCGGGCCCGCTCCGTGCAGGCCGTGGACGACATGATCGGGCGCCTGCGGGACGAGCTGAAGGCCAAGGGCCTCGCCGACGACACCTACTTCGTGTTCAGCTCCGACAACGGCTTCCACATGGGCGAACACCGTCTGCGCCCCGGCAAGCAGACGGCGTACGACACCGACATCCGGGTGCCGCTCGTGGTGGCGGGGCCGGGCGTGGCGGCCGGCCGGGAGGTCACCCGGCAGGCATCGAACATCGACCTCAGCCCCACCTTCCAGGACCTCGCCGGGGCCACACCGGGCGGCACGGCCGACGGCACCAGCCTCGCCCCGCTGCTCCACGGCGAGAAGGTGACCGGCTGGAGGCAGGCGGTGCTGATCGAACACCACCGTCCCGCCTCCAGGAAGGACGACCCCGACGCGGCCCCCGACGACAGCGGCAACCCGCCCTCCTACGAGGCCGTCCGGACCACGGACGCGCTGTGGGTCGAGTACGCGGACGGCGAGCGCGAGTACTACGACGTCGCACATGACCCGGACCAACTGCACAACCGGGCCGCCTCCCTGCCCAAGTCCCAACAGGACGCTCTGCACAAGACATTGACGGAGCTTCAGAAATGCGAGGGCGCCGAAGCCTGCGCGAAGGCCGCCCGCGTGGAGGACTGAGAAGCCCGCCCGCCGGGGTGACTGGGAGCCCCTTCCAGGGGCATCCGGACTGTGTTCCGGAAGTCCTCACTCACCCGAAGGGGAGCACCTCGTGCTGGCCATCATCTCGGCGGTCCTGTTCTTCATCGCCTTCCTCATCAACGCGGCGGACATCTCGACCAACGACACCTTCAGCTCCACCAACGTCATGCTCATCGGGCTCGCCCTGCTGGCGCTGCACGTCGCCGGCATCGGCGCCGGCTGGAAGGCCCGCGGCCGCAGACGCTGAAGCCCCGCGCCGGGCGGGCGGTCACCCCGCCCGGCGCGGACGGATCCCGCCCGCCGGCCGGTCGCCGTCAGGCGGTCGGGGTCACCTGCCCGCCGAGGTGCCGGGCGAAGAACCGGGTCGCGCTCTCGGCCTCGAACAGCGGCCACGCGACATGGGTTCCGGCGTTGGCGTGCAGCGTCTTCTCCTTCGAGGCGAAGGCGTCGAACAGGGCGAGGGCGGACTCGCGGGGGACACGTTCGTCGTCCCACTGCACATCGAACTCGACCGGCACGCTGATCCGCCTCGCCGCGTCGAACAGGGCGTCGGGCCACGCCATGCCGAAGACCGCGGCCGTGATCCTGGGCTCGGCCGCCACCAGCGGCACCCCGATCGCCATGCCCAGGCCCATGCCGACGTAACCCACCGGCCCCTCGGCGCCGATCTCCGGAAGCTCCCGGAGGGCGTCGAGCAGCGCCCGGTACTCGGGCACGGCCTGCTCGGCCAGCCGGGCGTTGTACGGGACGACGACCGGGCTCTCCGGCTCGCCCGCCGCCTGCGCCGTACGCAGTGCGGCGATGTCCCGCTCGTCGAGCGCGGTGCGCGGCCGGTCGCCATGACCGGGCGCGTCGAGGACGGCGGCGTGGAAGCCGCAGTCCTTCACCAGGAGATGGGCGCGGCCCACCATCGCACGGTGCTTCTTGTGGGCGCCGCCGCCATGTCCCATCAGGACCAGGGGTGCGGGGGCGCCGGCCGGGTCGGGCGACCACAGAACGCCGGGGATGTCACCCAGGAGGAAGTCGCGCCCGGTCATGCCGTCCGACGACGACTCGGTGGTGAACTGCAGAGAACGCACAGGTGTTGCCTTTCGGGAGTGCCATGAGGTCGAGGCGCTCCCGGCGGCACCTACAGCGGTCGCCGGCCGTGACGGAAGAAGGGGAGCACCCACGTCGGTACTGCGGTCATGGGTCTCACCTCCTCGGACGGTGTCACGGTCGGACCGCACGCTACAAGCCCGGCCGCCGTCACGTCCAACCATTTCCGGCCGCGCGGGCCTCGACGCCTCTCCTGCCCCAGATGCCCGCGGCGTCCAGATCCGCCGACTTGCTGCGAGCTGGTCACAGTTGTGGCACTCTCCGTCGCACGGTGCCCTTGGGCTGGGCAGACTTCAGGTCACCCTTTGCCCGAACGACATGTGAACGCGACGACGAGGAGCACGAGTTGGCGACCGGCCCGGGCGGCGACGACAGTCGGCGGCACTACGCGACCACACCGCATCTCGTCGAGATGATGGAGGCGATCTTCCAGGCGTTCCGGCGCCGAAGTCCCATGGCGCTGCCGGAACTGGTGCTGCACGCGGACAGCGGCTCACCCGATGCCGACGAGGCGGTCCGCGGCAGCCTCGCCGAACTGCGGCAGGAACTGCGGGCCCGCGGCGTGCCGTTCGCCTCGGTGCGGCAGTCCGCGCTGGTCGACGCCTCCGACGGCGGCAGCCCCATGGTGCGCGCCCTGCGGGTGGTGCAGGCCCTCGGCGGCAAGCCCGCCGACGCCGGGAGCGAGCCGTACGTGGAACCTCACGCCTGGCGCGGCAGCCGGCGCCAGTACGGTCAGTACGAGTTCCCGCGCAGCGAGCTGCTCCTGGCGATCGAGAGCGTCGTACGCGAACACGGCCCCGACGCCGAGCCGGACGAGCTGCTGCACGGCCTCAACCGCACCGGCTGGCGGCCCGGCGGCGTCCAGTGGACGGCCCGGCTGCGCGACGCCGTCACCGACGCCTCCCGCACGGTGCCCGCACTCCTCATCGCGGTCGTCGCCGTACTCATCACCGACAAACCCTGGTACGTGACGCTGCTGTTCCTCGCCGTGGTGATGGCCGCGCTGCTCGCGCTCAGCATCCTGCCGGGCCGGGCGCCGGTGTTCCTCGGACTGCGCCGCGAGGTCCGCTGGTTCCTCAGCACCACCTACCTCAACCAGGGCCCGCGCGCCGACCGCGGCGAGGGCCTCACCTGGCGGGTGCTGCGGCTGTGGCCGCCGGGCCCCGTACGCCAGCGCGTCGCCGCCGTGGCACGGGACATCCAGGACGGCGCCCTCCTCGACGAGCACCGCGCCGGCAGCGGGGACGAGGACGCCCAGCGCCGCCACCTGCAGCTGCGCGTGCACGCCCTGCGCGAGGACCTGCGCGACGCGCACCGCGCATGGTCGCTGGACCTGCGCGGGCGCAAGCGCCCCACCCCGCCGGTCCTGGTGCTGCCGGACGCCACCGCGGACAACGGTCTGATCGAACTGCTCCGCGCCGTCAGCGACATCCGCAGCATCCGCAGCGAACTCGACCCGCTGCTGGTCGTCGCGGCCGTACGGCACGAGGACATCGGCCTGCTGGAGCGCAGCTACTCGGCCGAGCCCGCCGCCAGGCACCTGACCGGCTCGGCCGCCGACCTGCCCGCCTGGTACGCGGGCTGGAACCGCGCCCGCCGCGTCAGCCAGTCGCCGAGCCTGGAGGGCAGCACCCTGCCCTGGGTGCTGCGGGTACCGCTGCCGGAGGGACTGCTGCTCCACCCCGACCTCGGCGTCGGCACCCCGCGCCGCTCCCGGCTGTCCACCGGGCGCCCCCGCTGGACCTGGCTGTGGTCGCTGCCCGCGCTCGCCCTCGTCCTCGCCGCGGCCGGAGTCGGACTCGGCGTCCGCGACCACCGGCTGACCAGCCGGTACTGCGCCAGCGACCTCAGCGGCGCCAACAAGGACACCCGCCGGATCGACTCGCCCGACGGCGAGAGCTCGGAGTGCGTCGGCGTGGCGACCGGCGGGGTCACCTTCCCCGTGGGCCGGCAGCTCCAGCAGCTGATCGACAAGGAGAACGAGGCGATCAGCGGCAGCAACTACGTCACCCTGGTCTACGCGGGTCCACTCAGCGGACCGGACCCGGAGGGCAAGAACGACAACCAACTGGTCAAGGGATTCGAGGAGTTGCGCGGCGCCTACATAGCGCAGCACGCCAACAACGCCTCCCAGCCCGTGAAGCTGCGGCTGCTGGTCGCCAACGGCGGGACGGACATGGCCGGCCAGGTCGAGATGGCGAAGCGGATCGTCGACGTCGCGCGCCGGGACCGCACGGTCGTCGGCGTGGTCGGTGTGGGCCGCGACATGACCGACACCGACCAGGTGCTGGAGACCCTGCGCCAGGCCGAACTCCCGGTCGTCTCGGGCACCAACTCCGGTACCTGGCTGCTCGACAAGCCCAACTTCTTCAACCTGGCCGCCACCGACGAATGGCAGGTGCGGCAGCTCAAGCTGCTCGCGGAGCAGTTGCGCGCCCCCGGCAGCAGCGGGTACGGCACCGCGGGCCGCGCGGTGGTCCTCGGCCGCAACCCCGGCAGCACCCGCGACCGCTACACCCGCGAGCAGATGGACCACGGCGGCCGGATGCTCACCGACGTCGGCTACCGGGTGGACCGGCTGGAGCGCTACGGGCTGAGCAACGGCCGCCCGGTGCTCGGACGCCAGGTCAGTCAGATCTGCGAGGAGGGCGAGGTGCCCCGCGTCGTCTACTTCGCCGGCCGCACCGAGGACATCAACGCCCTGATGGACGGCATCACGTCCGAGCCCGGCTGCAACGGCAAGCGCATCGCGCTCCTCGCCGGTGACGACCTCTCGCAGGCGGGCTTCGACACCGACCGCAGCAGCGTCGCCGCCAACGTCACGCTCTACCACCTGGTCCTCACCGCGCCCGGCACCAAGGACCAGGGCACCATCTTCGTCAACAACCTGCGCAAGCTCGCCGAGGCACAGGAGAAGACCCTCGGCCTGAGCGCGGCCACCCCGCAGACGGACAGCGCGCTCAGCGACGGCCAGACGATGCTGATGCACGACGCCACCGAGGTGCTGTACCGGGCCGCCGCGGGGGGCGGCCAGGCGCGCGGGCGGGCGGAGGCGTGGTCCGGGCTGCTGCGCACGGACATCGACAACCTGGCCACCGGCCGGGTCGACTTCACCGCGGCCACCCACGACAAGGCCCGCGAACAGGGCCTGGAGCCAGGCACCCGCGACAACTACGCGATCTCGCTGGTACGGGTCGCCAACACCGGCGGCGCCCACTACGAGCGCACGGTCCTGTGCTCCCGCCGCGCCGGCGACCGGCGCCAGCTGACGCAGAAGGAGTGCGACGCGGACCGCCCGTCCCCGTCGTCGTGACCACAGATCACGGGCCACAGGTCACGGATCACAGATCACGAACCCCCGGCCGGTCGGAAGCGTTGTTTGGTTTCTGATTGTTCCTGAGTGATTCCGTTGAAGAATGTTCCGTGTTACGTTCCCGCGCACCGTCCTGCCCGTCCAGCCCCACTCTGGAGGAGTTCGATGCGTCGCCTGCTCGCCTGCCTGACGGCCCTGCTGCTGGCCGCCGGCGGAATCCTCGCCGGCACCGCCGGCCCGGTGGCCGCCGCGGTCGCCGCGGTCACCCCCAAGACACCACCGCTGACCACCCCGTGGACCAGCCAGGTGTCCACCACCGACCCGTTACCCGAGTACCCGCGCCCGCAGATGACCAGACCCGACTGGCGGTCCCTCAACGGCGAGTGGGAGTTCCTCAACCCGCCCACCGACAGCGCCGGGAACGTCAACCGCAACGCGGCCCCGCCGCTGGGCCAGACGCTGCCCGAGCGCATCCTCGTCCCGTACCCGGTGGAGTCCGCGCTCTCGGGCGTCATGCGCAACGACAACCGCGACCTGATGTTCTACCGGCGCACCTTCACCGTCCCGCAGGGCTGGAACGGACGCCACGTCCAACTGCACTTCGGCGCCGTCGACTACGAGGCCACCGTCTGGGTCAACGGCACCCAGGTCACCACCCACCGGGGCGGCTACGACCGCTTCGAGACCGACATCACCGCCCAGCTCAACGGCGGCACCAACGAGATCGTCGTGCGCGTGTACGACCCCACCGACGGGCGCGGGGAGAAGCAGCCCGTCGGCAAGCAGGTCGCCAACCCGAGCGGCATCTTCTACACCCCCACCTCCGGCATCTGGCAGACCGTGTGGATGGAACCCACCGCCGCCTCCTCCCTCTACTCCGTCGACATCCGCCCCGACCTCGCCGCCGGCACCGCCCGCGTCAAGGTCTTCACCCGCGGCGACGTCAGCGGCCACACCGTGCTCGCCGAGGCCCTCGACGGCACCACCGTGGTCGGCCGGGCCACCGGCGGCTTCACCGAGTTCTCCGTACCCGTGCCGAACGCCCGGCGGTGGTCGCCCGACGACCCGTTCCTCTACGACCTGAAGGTCACCCTGCGCAACGCCTCCGGCGCCGGCGTCGACAGCGTCACCAGCTACTTCGGCATGCGCGAGATCGGCAAGAAGATGCTGAACGGCGTGCTGCGGCCCACCCTGAACGGGGAGTTCGTCTTCCAGATCGGCACCCTCGACCAGGGGTTCTGGCCGGACGGCCTGTACACCGCACCCACCGACGCGGCCCTCGCCTCCGACATCCAGAAGCACAAGGACCTCGGCTTCAACATGGTCCGCAAACACATCAAGGTCGAACCCGCCCGCTGGTACTACCACGCCGACCGGCTCGGCCTCCTGGTGTGGCAGGACATCCCCTCCACCACCGCCGCCGACCAGAACCGCACCTCCGCCCAGACCGCCGAGTTCGAGTCGGAGGCCCGCGAGATCATCGACGAGCACCGCTTCTCCCCGGCCGTCATCACCTACGTGCCCTTCAACGAGGGCTGGGGCGAGTGGGACCTGAACGCCACCCGGCGCGTCACCACCGACCTGAAGAACTACGACACCTCCCGCCTCGTCGACGCCCACAGCGGCTACAACTGCTGCCAGTCCAAGGGCGATCCGGGCACCGGCGACATCCTCGACTGGCACGTCTACACCGGGCCGGACGCGCCCAGACCGTCCGACACCCGCGTCTCCGTGCTCGGCGAGTTCGGCGGCATCGGACTGCGCACCCCCGGCCACGAGTACAGCCCCAACGGCCAGTTCTTCGCCTACGAGCAGGTGTCCAGCAACGCCCAGCTCAACGACCGGTACACCGGCATGGTCCGCGACGTCCAGCAGCTCATGACCACCAAGGGCGTCTCCGCCTACGTCTACACCGAGATCACCGACGTGGAGGGCGAGTACAACGGGCTGTTCAGCTACGACCGGCGCGTGCAGAAGGTCGACACCGGCCAGGTCCGCGCCGCGCACCAGGGCCTGATCGCCGCCTCCCGCAACCTCAACTCGCCCGTCCCGCTCACCCTCGGGCACGTGCGGTCCTTCAACGTCACCACGCCCGGCTTCACGGACCGCTACCTGCGCCACGCCGACTCGCTCGCCCGCACCGACGTCCTCACCGGGTCCTCGTCCGACACCGCCCGCCAGGACGCCTCGTTCCGCACCGTGACCGGACTGGCCGACCCGCGCTGCTACTCCTTCGAGTCGGTGAACCTCCCCGGCCGCTACCTGCGCCACGCGTCCGGCCGGGTACGCGTCGACGCCGACACCGGCGGCTCCTTCGCCGCCGACGCCACCTGGTGCTCGCGTACCGGACTGGCCTCCGGCGGCACCTCCTTCGAGTCGAAGAACTTCCCCGGCTCCTACCTGCGGCACTACGCCGAGGGCGTGTACCTGGCCCGCAGCGGCGGCCCCAACGCCTGGGACACCGCGACCTCGTTCGCCGCCGACGCGACCTGGAACACGGGCCGGCCGGCGCTGTGGCGCAGCTCCGTGCTGCTCCCCACCGACGTGCGGCGCTCCCTCAAGGTGACCACCTGGGGCTTCACCAACCGCTACCTGCGCCACTCCGACAGCCTCGCGTACACCGAGGTCGTGGACGCGGGCAGCGGCGCCACGCTCAAGCAGGACGCCACCTACACGGTGCGCCGGGGGCTCGCCGACTCCTCGTGCTACTCGTTCGAGTCGGTCAACTTCCCCGGCCAGTTCCTCCGGCACGCCGACAGCCGGGCCCGCAACTCGCCCGACGACGGTTCGGCGCTCTTCCGGGACGACGCCACCTTCTGCGCCCGTCCGGGCCTGAGCGGCACCGGGGTGACCTTCGAGTCGCTCAACCTCCCCGGCTCCTACCTGCGCCACTTCGAGGCCAAGGTGCACATCGCCGCTGGCACCGCCGGTGACGGCTTCAACCGGCCGCAGACCCTCACGGCCGACAGCAGCTGGACCCTGGCCGCCCCCTGGGCGCCCTGACGGCTCGCGCACCGGGCGGCCCGCGGGGGTGAGCGACCCGCGGGCCGCCCGGCCGGTTTCTTGCGGGCCGACCGCGCCCGCGACGAGGGTTCAGGCTTCAACAACGCGCCGAGTGTTGACAGTTGAGGCGGGCGGACGCACGGTGGGAGCGCTCCCAAGGTACGTGCACGTTCCCTTGCCGGGCGCCCTCCGAGCTGTGGGGCGCCCGGTGCGAGGCCCCCACCCGCTCGTCACCACCTTCAGGAGACCCCCCATGTCCACCCGCAGAGCCGCGCCCGTTCCCCACCTCCGCTCCCCGGGACGGGCGGCCGTACTGGCCACCGCCGCCCTTCTCGGGACGCTCTCCCTGACCGCGCTGCCCCAGACCGCCTCCGCCGCCGCCAAGCTGGACAACCCCTACGTGGGCGCCAAGCCCTATGTGAACCCCGACTGGTCGGCCAGGGCGGCGGCGGAGCCGGGCGGCTCGGCGGTGTCGAACCAGCCGACCTTCGTGTGGCTGGACCGCATAGCCGCCATCCAGGGCACCTCGCAGGCACGCGGCCTCAAAGCGCACCTGGACGCGGCGAAGGCCCAGGGCGCCAACCTCGTCCAGCTCGTCATCTACGACCTGCCCGGCCGCGACTGCGCGGCCCTCGCCTCCAACGGCGAACTGGGCGCCGACGAACTGGGCCGCTACCAGACCGACTACATCGACCCGATCGCCGCCGTCCTCGCCGACCCGGCCTACGCGAGCCTGCGCATCGTCAACCTCATCGAGCCCGACTCGCTGCCCAACCTCGTCACCAACGCGGGCGGCACGGCCGGCTCCACGCCCCAGTGCGCCACCATGAAGGCCAACGGCAACTACGAGAAGGGCGTCGGCTACGCCCTGCGCAAGCTCGGCGCGCTGCCCAACGCCTACAACTACATCGACGCCGGCCACCACGGCTGGCTCGGCTGGGACTCCAACCTGGTGCCGTCCGCCCAGGAGTTCAAGAAGGCCGCCACGACCGGCGGCGCCACCGTGAGCGACGTGACGGGCTTCATCGTCAACACGGCCAACTACTCGGCCACCCGCGAACCGTACGTGAAGATCACCGACACGGTCGGCGGCACCACCGTGCGCCAGTCGAAGTGGATCGACTGGAACCAGTACGACGACGAGACCACGTTCGCCCAGGGGCTGCGCTCCGCCCTCGTCGCCCAGGGCTTCGACAGCGGCATCGGCATGCTGATCGACACCTCCCGCAACGGCTGGGGCGGCTCCGCCCGCCCGGCCGGCCCGGGCCCCACGACCAGCGTGGACGCCTATGTCGACGGCGGCCGGACCGACCGGCGCATCCATGCCGGCAACTGGTGCAACCAGAGTGGCGCGGGACTCGGCGAACGACCGGCCACCGCCCCCGACCAGGGCATCGACGCCTACGTGTGGGCCAAGCCGCCGGGCGAGTCCGACGGCGCCAGCAAGGCCGTCGACAACGACGAGGGCAAGGGCTTCGACCGGATGTGCGACCCCACGTACACCGGCAACGCCCGCAACGGCAACAACCCGACCGGGGCGCTGCCCGACTCGCCGCTCGCCGGGCACTGGTTCTCCGCCGGATTCCGGCAACTGCTCGCCAACGCCTACCCGCCGGTCGGCGGTTCGGGCGGCGGCGGGGACACCCAGGCGCCGTCCGCCCCCACCCAGCTGGCCGCCACCACCACGGCCGACAGCGTCTCGCTGACCTGGCGCGCGGCCACCGACAACACCGGCGTGACCGGCTACGACGTCTACCGCGGGAGCACCAGGACCGGCACCGTCACCGGCACCTCGTACACCGACACGGGCCTGTCGGCCGCCACCACCTACACGTACACCGTCAGGGCCAAGGACGCGGCCGGGAACGTCTCGGCGGCCTCGGCGGCACTCTCCGCGACCACCAAGTCGTCCGGCGGGGGCGGCGGCCAGACCGGTCTGAAGGCGCAGTACAAGAACAACGACTCCTCGGCCACCGACAACCAGATCAGGCCCGGCCTCCAGCTCGTCAACTCCGGCTCCGGCGCCGTCGACCTGTCCAAGGTGACCGTGCGGTACTGGTTCACCGGCGAGTCCGCCTCGGCCGGCTACCAGACCTGGTGCGACTACGCCCAGCTCGGCTGCCCGTCCGTGCGGACGTCCGTCACCGCGCTCCCGGCGGCCCGCACCGGCGCCGACCACACGCTCGACGTCACGTTCGCCTCCGGCTCGCTGGCGGCCGGAGCGAGCACCGGCGAACTCCAGCTCCGGCTCGCCAAGTCGGACTGGTCCGCCTTCGACGAGACCGACGACTACAGCCGGGGCGGCGGCACCTCGTACGCCGACGCCCCGAAGGCGACCGTCTACGTCAACGGCACGCTCGTCTGGGGCGTCGAGCCGTAACCCCCCACATCCGTATGGAAGGACCCCCCCCATGAACGCCGAACCCCCCACATCGCGGACCGTCCGCGGGCTCGCCGCCGGGCTCCTCCTGGCCGCGGGTTCACTCACCGCCGTCACCGCCACCACGGGCCCCGCCCAGGCGGACACGCAGATCTGCGCCCAGTTCGGCTCGGCCACCACGCCCGGCGGCTACGTCGTGCAGAACAACGCCTGGGGCACCTCCGCCCCGCAGTGCGTGAACCAGACCGGCGACGGCTTCCAGGTCACCCGCGCCGACGGCTCCGTGCCCACGAACGGCGCCCCGAAGTCGTACCCCTCGATCTTCGCCGGATGCCACTACACGAACTGCTCGCCGGGCACGAGGCTCCCCAAGCAGATCAGGACCATCGGCAGCGTGCCGAGCACGATCGAGTTCCGGTACGTCGGCGGCGCGGTGTACGACGCCGCGTACGACATCTGGCTGGACCCGACGCCGAGGAAGGACGGCGTCAACCGGACCGAGATCATGATCTGGCTGAACCGGAGCGGTCCCATTCAACCGATCGGCTCCAAGACCGGGACCGCCTCCGTCGCCGGACGCACCTGGGACGTGTGGCGCGGCAGCAACGGCCAGAACGACGTGATCTCCTACGTCGCCCCCTCGGCCCTGACCGGCCTCAGTTTCGACGTCAAGCACTTCGTCAACGGCGCCGTCTCCCAGGGCCTCGCCACCCCCGACTGGTACCTCACCAGCGTGCAGGCGGGATTCGAACCCTGGCAGAACGGAGCCGGACTGGCGGTCACCAAATTCTCGGTGGGCGTCAACTGAACCGACCGAGCCGCGACGGCCCGGCCGCCGCCCGCACCACCTGATCCGGCCGGCCCGACAACGGGCCGGCCGGACGCATCCGATCGCCGCGGTGCGAGCGAAGAAGGCAGTGGCAAGTGGTACATCTCGGACCTGGGGCCGAGGAGCGACACCCCACTGGAGAAGCCATGATCGTCAAGTTTCTGTACGACAAGGGCCTGCGCAGCCACCACGCCTACTCCGTCGCCTGCCTGAGCATCGGGCTGTCCGTCGCCTCCTGGGTCACGTCCCTGGAGGTCGAACCGGGCGGCGTCGACCGGGCGGACAGATGGGGCACCTTCGTCGCGACCTGGCCCGCGACCTGGTTCGGTCTCGGCCAGGCCCTCGCGCAGTACGAGAGGGCCGAGGGCTGAGGCCCCACGCGCCGTAGCCCGATGGCGATGTCCCATTTCCCGGCCCGGCACCCCTGCCGCTCGGTTTCAATGAGCCCATGGAACTGCGTGGAGCAAGGGTGCTGCTGCGGCCGGTGACCGAGGGCGACAGGGACGCCCTCGACAGGATCGTGCGGGAACCGGAGGTGGCGGTCTGGTGGCCACCTCCGGACACCTACGACGGCAAGCTCGCCGTCACCCTCGACCACGAGGTCATCGGCGCCGCGCAGTTCCACGAGGAGACCGACCCCGAATACCGCCACGCCGGGATCGACATCTTCCTGTCGGCGCGCCATCACGGACAAGGACTCGGCACCGACGCGGTGCGCACACTGGCCCGCTGGCTCGTCGGTGTGCGAGGACATCACCGGCTGACGATCGACCCCGCCGCGGCCAACACCGCGGCGATCCGCTGCTACGGCAAGGTCGGCTTCCAGCCCGTCGGGGTCATGCGGCGCTACGAACGCGACCACCGCACCGGCCTCTGGCGGGACGGGCTGCTGATGGATCTGCTCGCGGGCGAACTCGTCTGACCGGGGATCTCACGAGTGGCGGTGATACGCCTTGTTGGCGATGCGCCATCCGCCGTCACCGCGGACCAGCAGGAAGATGTCGGTGAACGTGTCCGCGCCGTGCCGAAGCGTCATGGTGGCGTTCGCCACGCCGCCGTGGACGCCGACGGAATCGACGCGGCGGGAGCGGATCTCCTCGTCCGGCGCCGGACTTCCCCGGAAGAGGGAGCAGTACTCATCGAGGGTCCACGAGACGAACACGCCGTCGCGGACCCCTTCGACGTGGGCGCCGGGCAGGAACGCCTCCCGGAAGTGGGCCGGATCGCCGGAGGCGTGTCCGCGTATGTACGCGTGGAGCGGTCCGAGCACCCCGTCGCCGGGGGCGGGGCCCGCCGCGGCGACGGCGATGTCGGCCTCGGGCGCGCCCCGCACGCCGGTCAGAGCGTCGTCCGTGCGCAGAGGGACGTGCGACGCGTCGGCCAGCAGCGCCATGTCCTTGGCCAGAGCGTCGACGGTGAATTCGGCGCTCTCGGCGGGGGCCCGCCCGGTGAGGAAGGGCCGCTTGGCGGCCACGAGCGCGCCGAGCCTGCCGAGTTCGAGGACGTCCAGCACCTGCGTACGCGGCAGGCCGAGCGCGTCGCCCTGCCGCAGCGAGTCGCGGAGCGCGAGAACGGCGCCCGCGAGGCTGTGGTTGGCGACCAGCTTGAGCGCGGCCGCGGTGGAGGCGTCGTCGAAGTGCCGTACCGTCCCGAGCGTCTCCAGGACCGTACGGACCCGGTCGAGGGCCTCGGGCGCACCGGCCGCCAGGACACGCAGGCTGCCCGCGGCGACGGCCGGGACGGAGCCGAGCACCGGCGCGTGGACGTACGACGGGCCGAACCGGTCCGCCAGCTCCGCCGCCTCGGCGGGGGAGACGGTGCTGGTGTTCACCACGACCGTGTCCGTGCGCAGCGAGTCGCGGACGTCGTCGAGGACCTGACGGCAGGCGGCTCCGTCGAACAGCGACAGGATCACGACACCGGCCCGTGCCACGGCGGCGCCCGGATCGCCGGTGGTCCTCACGCGGGCGTCCGGGGCGCGGCCGGAACGTGTCCAGCCGACGACGTCCCGGCCCTGCCCGGCGAGTCGTTTCGCGAGCGCGGCGCCCATGCGCCCCAGGCCGAGTACGGCGAGAGTGTGCGGTGCGGTCATGCGGGCCACAGTGCTGCACCGCGCCCTCTGCGACAAGCGCAGATGTCGCAGACCCGCCCTGCGGGCCACGCATACCCCGCGGCCATACTGGCGCGATGGAACTGACCGTGTGGCAGACCTTCGTGACGGTGTGCGGCCTCGGATCGCTGTCGGCCGCGGCCGCCGAGCTGAACCACACCCAGTCGGCCGTCTCCCGGCAGATCGCCGGACTGGAGCGACAGCTCGGCGTGCGGCTCGTGGAACGCCACGCGCGCGGGGTGCGCCCGACACCCGCCGGGGAGGTCTTCCGCCGTCACGCCCTGGCCACCCTCAACGAGGCCGACCGCGCCGTGCGCGCCGCCCGGGAGTTCCGCGACGGCGCGGCCGGCCGCCCACTGGCCGTGGGCGCCGCCCCCTCCCTGGCCTCCGGGCTCGTCCCCGAGGCCGTACGGGGCCTGCTGGAGCGGACCGGTCCTCTCCGCTGGAGCCTGACACCGGGCCTCAGCGCGGACCTGCACCGGCGCGTGACGGACGGCGGTCTCGACATGGCCGTCGTCACCGACGCACCGCCGGGGCTCCCCCAGGACCCGCGCGTCGAGGCGCGGTTCCTCGGCCTCGACGACATGGTCGTCGTGCTGCCCGCCGGACATCCGCGGGCCGGACAGGGCCCCGTGCGCATGCGGACGCTCGCCGACGAGACCTGGGTCGAGGACAACGACGGCTCGGCCGCGCTCCTGCGCCGGCACGCCGCCCGTGCCGGAACCGTCGCCCGCATCGACCTGACCGCGGCGGACCTGCACGGCAAGCTGGCCCTCGTCGCGGCCGGTCACGCCATCGCGCTCATCCCCGGCGTACTGACGCGGGCGCTGCGGGCCGACCTCACCACGGTCGGCCTGGCCGACCCCCCGACCCGTGGCATCTACACGCTCACCCCGCGCCGCGATCCCCACCCCCACGCGGCCCCGCTCCACGACCACCTCGCCGCCGCGTTCGCCTGGACGGGGACGGACGCCGACCCCGAGGGGCCGGTGAACTGAGGCCGGACGGCGTCCAGTTGGCGCTCAGTCGATAATCTGCGGAGTTCTGTATCAATCTTGCGCATGTTCATGGACTTACCTTTCAGCCGCTCCTAGCCTTCTTGCGTCCGCTCACCCCACGAGCCCAAAGGACGCACGCCTGTGACTTCATCTCCCCAAGGCAGACCCCTGCGCCGAGGACTGGCATCCGGCCTCTCCCTCGCCCTGGCCGCCGCCGGCACGCTCGTCGCCGTGGCACTCGCCCCCGCCGCCGTCGCGGCCGGAGTGCCCGCCCCCTCGCCGGTCGGCATCTCCGGCCGCGGCGCGACCGTCCCGTTCAAGGAGCAGGAGGCCGAGTACGCCGCCACCAACGGCACCCTCGCCGGACCGGACCGCCTCTACGGCCACCTCCCCTCCGAGGCGTCCGGACGGCAGGCGGTGACACTGGACGCGCCCGGCGAGTACGTCGAGTTCACCCTCACCGCCCCGGCCGACGCGATGTCGTTCCGCTACTCGCTGCCCGACAACGCCGCGGGCACCGGACGCGACGCGAGCCTCGACGTCAAGATCGACGGCAACCAGCTCAAGTCGGTCCCCGTGACCTCGAAGTACGGGTGGTACTACGGGGGTTATCCGTTCAACAACAACCCCGGCGACACCAACCCCCACCACTTCTACGACGAGGCCCGCACCCTGCTCGGCTCGACCCTGCCGGTCGGGACCAAGGTGCGCCTCCAGGTGTCGTCCACCAGCGCCTCACCGTCGTTCACCATCGACCTCGCCGACTTCGAGCAGGCGGGCGCGCCCGTCGCCAAGCCGTCCGGGGCCCTGGACGTGGTGAGCGACTTCGGCGCCGACCCGACCGGCGCGGCCGACTCGACCGCCAAGATCCAGGCGGCGGTCGACGCGGGCAAGGCACAGGGCAGGACCGTCTACATCCCCCGGGGCACCTTCCAGGTGCGCGACCACATAGTCGTCGATCAGGTGACCCTCGCCGGCGCCGGTCCCTGGTACAGCGTCCTCACCGGCCGCGACCCGGTGAACCGGTCGAAGGCCGTGGGCGTGTACGGCAAGTACGCCAACCAGGGCGGCAGCAGGAACGTCACCCTCAAGAACTTCGCCATCATCGGCGACATCCGCGAGCGCGTCGACGACGACCAGGTCAACGCCATCGGCGGCGCGCTCTCCGACTCCACCGTCGACAACGTGTGGATGCAGCACACCAAGTGCGGGGCCTGGATGGACGGCCCGATGGACAACCTCACCATCAAGAACAGCCGCATCCTGGACCAGACCGCGGACGGCGTGAACTTCCACATGGGCGTCACCAACTCCACCGTCACCAACACGTTCGTACGCAACACCGGTGACGACGGCCTCGCCATGTGGGCGGAAGCCGTACCGAACGTCAAGAACAAGTTCACCTACAACACGGTGATCCTGCCCATCCTCGCCAACAACATCGTCACGTACGGCGGCAAGGACATCACCATCTCGGACAACGTGATGGCGGACACCGTCACCAACGGCGGCGGCCTGCACGTCGCCAACCGGTATCCCGGCGTCAACTCCGGTCAGGGCACCGCCGTGTCCGGCACCACCACAGCCGCCCGCAACACCCTGATCCGAGCCGGGAACAGCGACTACAACTGGCAGTTCGGCGTCGGCGCGGTCTGGTTCAGCGGCCTCAACGAAGCCCTCGACGCGACGGTGAACATCACCGACACCGAGATCCTCGACAGCTCCTACGCCGCCATCATGAACATCGAGGGTGCCACCAAAGGGCTGCACTTCGAGAACGTCCGGATCGACGGGGCCGGCACCTACGCCCTGCAGATCCAGTCGCCCGGCAACGCCTCGTTCACCAACGTCACGGCCACGCACCTCGGCCAGTCCAACCCGATCCACAACTGCGTCGGCTCCGGCTTCGTCATCACCCGGGGCTCCGGCAACAGCGGCTGGTACGCCGACCCGCCCGCCTGCACCGGCACCTGGCCGGACCCGAAGTGGACCAACGGGGGAGTGCCCGGCGGCGGCACCACGCCGACCGATCCGCCCACCGATCCCCCGACGGACCCGCCGACCGCCAACCTGGCCCTGAACCGTCCCGTCACCGAGACCAGCCACACCGACGTCTATCCCGCCGCCAAGGCCGTCGACGGCAACGCGGACACGTACTGGGAGAGCGCCAACAACGCCTTCCCGCAGTCCGTCACCGTCGACCTGGGCGCGGCGAAGGCCGTCAAGCGGGTCGTCCTCAAGCTGCCACCGGCAGCGGCCTGGGCCACGCGCACCCAGACGCTGAGCGTCCTCGGCAGCACCGACAACACCACGTTCGGCACGCTCAAGCCGTCGGCGGCGTACACCTTCTCCCCGTCGTCCGGCAACACCGCCACCGTCAGCCTGACCGGCACACCCACCCGCTACCTCCGGGTGACCGTCACCGCCAACACGGGCTGGCCCGCGGCCCAGTTGTCCGAACTGGAGGCATACACCGGATGACGGACGCGTCCCCGCGACGGGCCGCCCGTCGAGGGGACGCAGTCCCTCTACGACATCGCAGGACTTCCGGGCAGACGGACATGCGGTGAAACGCGTATTCGCGCGGGGCACCGGTTGAGGTCCGGCGCGGCGGGCGACAACCCTGTCGGGGGACCGTCCCCGCCGACGCGGCGCGCCCGTGTCGGATCAGCGCTCAACGGGGGGTCGAAGTGGCACGTCCGCTTTCCGCGCTGGGGCACGCCGTGGCCGGTGTGGCCAGCATCGCCGCAGGGTTCGGTGACTACATGGCGGCGCAGAAGAAGCCGTTCGTCGACCACTCGCTCAAGACGCGCGGCGACCAGCGCATCAAGGAGGGGCTGGGGCGGCTGGAACAGGCGGTCCGGAGCCTGCGCTGACGGATGCGGCCGTCCCGGGTGCTCCCCGGCTCAGGACGGCTCGGTCCCCGAGTCGGTGAAGACGGGCTCGGCACGGTCCGAACCCCGCCACACATAGGCGGTGACCCGGCGACCCGCGCTCTGCTCCGCGCGCGGGTCGCGGGGCAGCGGCCAGCGCAACTGCCGGTACAGGGCGGGGCGATGCAGATCGAACATGGTCTCGATCAGTTCCGCGAACAGCCTGGCACGCGCGGGCAGCCCGACGAACAGCGTCACCGCGCAGGCCGCGGCGCCCGCCGCGGCCGCCCAGGGAGCCCACGGCGACACCACGCACAGCAGCACGGCCCACACCGTCGCCGTGACGGCCCGCTCCAGCTCGGAAGCGGCCCTGGCGACATCCTGCCGGGCCTGGTCGGGCAGGACCTGCCACAGCGCCGGCCACACGGCGACGGCGTCCAGTCCGTACTTGTCGCGCACCCGGCGGTCGGCGGCGCGCAGGGTGTTGCCGACCTTGGTGGGCATGAAGAACTCGTCGCCCGAGGGCCTCAGCCGACGGCGCCGCTCCAGCCGCGCGTAGTCGTCGAGGTCCCGCGCGCCCGGCCGGGGCGCGGAGCCCGTCGCCACCACCCTGGGGTGCAGGAGCTGCCAACGGGCGTCGTCCCGCCGGGCCCGGCGCAGGTGCCGTGCCGTCAGCCCGGCGCGCAGGGGCCACCCCCAGCGCGGCCAGTACCCCTCCAGCAGCCGCAGCACCGGCTGCGCCGTCTGCCGTACGAGCAGCGCCGACCCTCCCACCGCCAGCAGCCCCGCCAGCAGGATGCCGCCCTGCGCCACGGCGGGCTGCTTCGCGAGCGAGGCGGAGACGTCGCGCAGCGGGGCGAGGCTGTGGCGGCCCGCGAGCCAGGCGGCACCCGCGGTCAGCCAGAACGCCAGAGCCTGGACCGACAACTGGGCCCAGGACGCGGCGAGACGCCCGGCGACGGCCGAGTGGAACGGGCCGATCACGCCCCCGCGTCCCGCGTCTCCACCGGCACACCGTGCGTCGGGCAGTCCGGCACCCGCGAGCCGACCTGGTCGCGGTACCAGGTGTAGTCGTTGCCCTGCGGGCAGTCGAAGCGGTCGGCCTCCACGGGGCCGACGTCCCCCGCAGCCGAGGGCGGCGGCCCGTCGCCGCCCCGGCTGCCCTTGGCCGGGCGCACGTACACCGGTCGGAACAGCGGCGCGTCCTCCAGTACCGCCTCGGTGAACGCCCAGGTCGCCGCATCGGCGTGGAGCGTCTCACGCAGCCGGGCGACCGCCTCGGACCCGGCGTCCGGCTCCGCGGGGACGCCCGCCAGCGCGTCGGCCAGCAAATCGTCCAGCGGCGGCGCGGCGACGGGACCGACCAGCTCGGCGAGGTAGGGGCGGACGGCGCGGGCGGCCTCCGCCATGCCGTGCGGCGACTCCGTGGCCATCGCTCCTCCTGGGGTTCGGCCCGCCGCGACGGCCGGATCACCGCCGCCCCGCGGGCGCACCTGAGTGGACGTACCCTGCCCAGACCGACGGAGCCCTACTCCACAGCGCGCGAAGCCGCAGAACCGCCTCGTGCAGGGCTGTCGCCGCCCCGTCCGCGTCGCCGTCGGCCGCCAGACGCTCGTACACGGTCCGGACCGGAGCGAGGGTGAGCGCGTCGTCCACCGGCCACAGGGTGCCCACGACCTGCCGGTAGCCCGACACCTGGAACGCGGAGGCGAGGTGCAGGGCCTCGTCGGTGAGCCGCAGGGTGGCGGCGGCGGTCCGGCACGCCGAGAGGAAGGCGAACTCGGCGTGATCGAGGGGGAGTGCGGCGATCTCCGGCACGGTGAGCGGACGGGTGCGATGGTCGGGAAGCAGCAGCCGGCCGGCCGAGGCCCCGGCCGGGTCGCTGATGCCGTGGCAGGCGAAGTGGACCCATGAGGCGTGGCGGAGCAGGTCCACCACCCCCGCGAAGGTGACCTCCGGCCCGCAGACGGTGTCGGCACGCTTGCCGAACAACGTCCGGATCAGCGCGACTTCGTCCTCGGCGCCTTCCAGATCGGGCAGCGGGCGGCCGTCCGGGAGCGGCGCGCCGGCCACGTGCGGCACGCCGACCGCCGCGACGCGTACCGGGGTCCCGGAGGTGCCGGGAGCGGCCGGCCGGGTCGCGTGGGCCAGGGCCCGCAGGGTGGGCGTGTACGAGGAGACCGCGCGGTCCATGACGGTCAGCGGCCGGGTGTCGAAGCGCGTGTCGTGCCGGCCCGCCGCGTGCAGGGGCAGGAACGACACGGCACCGGACGGGCACCACCAGATCCGCGCCGGACCGCCGTCCGGCGGCTCGCCCAGCGAGTCGAGCACGGGACCCGCGACGGTGTCCCACAGCCAGCGCAGCGTCTCATCGATCCGGGCCTGGGCCGCCGGTGCCAGGGCGGGACCGGCGGCCCGTTCGGCCTCGTCGACGGCTTCGAGCAGGGCGGCCCCGTGCTCGGCGGCGGCGGTCACGGTCAGGCCGGGCAGCGCGACCGGAGGCCGGACACCGTCGCGGCTCACCACGATCGCGTCGGAGCGCAGCACCGAGCAGTTGACGAGGACCGTGTGGCCGTCGGGCAGCGAGGCGAGGAGGTCAGCCAGCGGCGGCGGCTTCAGGAAGTCCGCGTGCCCCGGCAGAGCCCGGATCTTCCGCACCACGTCCGCCAGTTCCTCGCCCACGCGCCGGTGCCGCGCGGAGGAGAAGCGGGCACCGCCGGCGCTGAGCGCCGAGGGTCCGTCGGCCGTGGCCGCGTCGAGCTGCCGGAGCGTGTCACGGCAGGCGGTGAAGCGGTCCGCGAGACCGGCGTCGAGCCGCCTGAGATCCGTCAGGTCGGGCCGCTCGTCCAGCGCCTGCCCGAACAGGACCCCGCGCATCCGCTCGAAGAGGGTCACCGCGGTGTCGACGTCACCGGCGTTCAGCAGGGCGGCGGTCGCCGACCAGGAGGCCCCCTCCACCTTGGTCAGGCGGTACTCGCGGTCGGCCAGGGCGACCGTCCGGGCGGCCACCGGTCCCACTAGCTCGCCCGCCGCCCGGTAGCCCTCGGCCGACAGCTCCCACCGCTCGGCCAGGGCGGCCAGCCAGCCCCACCCCATCGCGGCCAGCACCGCCTGGCTGGGCGACGGAGAGGCCGCGGCCAGCCGGTACGCGGCCACCCCGGCCTCCATGTCCTCGATCCGGCACGCCAGTTCGAACCGCACACGGTAGGCGTTGCCCAGGTTGTGCTGGACCGTCGGCGCGAACGGGTGGCCCGGGGAGAGAAGCCCGGCCGCCCGGACCAGCGCCTCGATCGCCGCGTCGACGTCACCCGACACCGGCCCGGGGACCGACAGCGCCCGGCTCAGCAGGGCGTTGGCCAGATTGGACAGGGCGAGCGGCCGGGCGTGGCCGGGCAGCGGATGCCCGGCGGCGCTGCGCGCGGTCTCCACCGCCTCGCCCACGGCCTCCGGCGTCCCCACGAGTTCGGCGCGCACCCGCAGGGTGTTGCCCAGGTTGACCTGGATCAGCCCCTGGTCGGGGTGGTCGCGCGGGCACAGGTCCGCGGCCTTCCGGCCCGCTCGTACGGCCAGGCCCGCCAGGTCCGCGTCGCGCTCGATCTCGGCCTTCACGGTCAGCGCGCCGCTCAGAGCGGACTGGTGGCGGGCCTGGGCCGAGGGCGCCTGCCCCGGCTGGGCGACGGCGTCCCGGGCGGCCTCGACGGCGTTGTCCAGGTCGGTACGGTCACCGGTCGACTCGCCCCGGACGCGCAGCGCGTCGCTCAGGTTGCCCAGCGCCGTCGCGTACCGCGGGCCCTCGGGCGCGCACCCCCGGACCGCGCGGGTCGCCTCCGCGACCGCCTCCTCCAGGTCCTCCAGGCTGCCGGTCGCCTCCGCCCGGCCCCGCAGCGCCCGGGACAGGTTGTTGGCGTGGACCGCCCGGTTCTCGTCCCCCGGGGACGCGGCCGCCGCCTCCCGGAGGCGGACCACGGCCTGCTCCTGGTCGTCCTCCCGGCCGGTGAGCGCGGCGCGGGTCAGCAGCGCCAGACCGAGGCGGGAGGCCCGCACATGACGGTCCTCGTCCGCGGCCGGGGTGCCGGCCAGTGTCGCGGTGGCCAGTGTCACCGCCGCGTCCAGGTCGCCCACGTCACCCGTGCGCTCCCCGCGCAGCCGCAGCGCCTCGGCGAGCAGATCGCGGTGGTACGGCTCGTGCGGCGCCCGGTCCCGCAGGGCGCCGCGCAGCAGCCAGACGGCCCGGTCCAGGTCCGCCACGTCGTCGGTGAGCCCGAACCGGGCCAGCCGGCCGGTGGCGCAGTGGCCGTAGCCCGGTTCCGCCAGCACCTGTTGAAGGTGCGCCGACAGGTGGCCGGGCCGCTGCCGCCGTACCGGCCACAGCCAGTACACCGCGGCCTCGTACTCGGGGCGGTCCTCGCCCTCGGGCAGCAGGCAGTAACGCAGCCAGTGCATGCGCCCCAGCACACTGGACGCGTCCAGGTCGCCGCCCGGCTCGCCGATGATCCGGGCGAGGGTCGGCAGCGCCTTCTCCATCTCGGGGTCGAAGGCCAGGGTGCGGTCCTCGGTCCGCGCGTACTTGGTCAGCGCGGCGTCCAGCCCAGTCAGCAGCAGCCGCTTGGTCACCATGTCGAAGATCCGAGCCATGTGCGTCCATCCCCCTGAAGCCGTAGGAGCCTCGTCGACGACGGTCGACGGTCTGCTCCGGTCGGGCGGGCGGACCGCCCGAAGCACCCGACATGACCGAACCGCACGTGCGGAAGTCCACGGTGACCGATCCGGCCGCTGTCGTCACCATGGCCGTGCGTTTCGGGCCGGTGCCGTTTGCTGCCTCGGCGCAGGCGGGGAAGTCCGGCCCGGGCGGTCTCGCCCGGCGCGGTGCGTCCGGCGCGGTGCGTCCGGCCGGACCCGGGTTGGCTTGAGCGTGGCGTGGCGGCTTCGAAGATGAGCGTTCACCTGGACACACTCTGTACGCGCCTACTCTGCGTCACCATCGGGCTCCCGGCACCCCGTTCGCCGCCGACGAGCTCCGCCGCACCGTGGGCGCGCCCCGTCCCGCACCCGTGCCGTACTCCGAGGAGCCGTCCGGTGTCCACCGACAAGGAACCAGCGACCTGTCCGTTCGACTTCAGCGACGGACTCGAGTTCGATCCCGCACTCGCCGACCTGATGGGACGTGATGCGCCCGCCCGGGTCAGACTTCCCTACGGCGACGCCGAAGCCTGGGTCTTCACCGGCTTCGACGACGTCAAACGGGTGACCAGCGATCCCCGGCTGAGCCGGGCCGCGATCATCGGCCACGACTACCCCCGGCTCACCCCCGAGCCCATCGTCTCGCCCGAGTCGATCAACGTCATGGACCCGCCGCAGAGCAGCCGGGTCCGCCAACTGGCCGCGCAGGCCTTCACCCAGCAGCGGGCCGACGAGATGCGGCCCCGCATCGTCCGCCTCGCCGACAGCCTCCTCGACGCGATGGAGGAGCACGGCCCGCCCGCCGACCTGGTGGAGACCCTGGCCGACACGCTTCCCCAGCACACCGTCATGGACCTGCTCGGGGTGCCCCGTGAGGACTGGGCGCAGATGCAGGACTGGGTGCGCCGGCTGCTGGTCGTCGGCACCGGGACCAAGGAGGCCGCGGTGGCGGCGAAGGCCGACCTCACGGCCTACTTCGGCGAACTCGTCCAGCAGCGCCAGAAGTCGCCCGGCGACGACCTCATCAGCCTGATGGCCGAGGCCCGGGACGGCGACGACTGCCTCAGCGACCGCGAACTGGCGGTCACCGCCCTCACCCTGGCCCTCAGCGGCCAGGACACGGCGACCTGCCAGATCAGCAACATCGCGTACCTCCTGCTGACCCGCCCCGAACTGGCCGACCACCTCAGGAACCGGCCCGAGGACGTCACCGGCGTACTGAACGAGATGCTCCGCTACATCCCGTTCCGCAACGGGGTCGGCATCCCCCGGCTGGCCCTGGAGGACGTCGAACTGGGCGGCGCGCAGATCCGGGCGGGGGACTTCGTCCACGTGTCGTACCTGGCGGCCAACCGCGACCCGGAGCGCTACCCGGACCCGCACGTCATCGACACCGACCGGCCGAGCCGTCCGCACATGACGTTCGGCTGGGGCGGACACCGGTGCATCGCGGTGCCCCTGGCCATGGCGGAACTCGAGGTGGCCGTCGGGCGACTCTTGGAGCGCTTCCCCGGACTGCGGCTGGCGATTCCGCCGGAGGACGTGCGCTGGGACACCGAGACGATCCGCCGGTTCCCCCTGGAGCTGCCCGTGGCCTGGTGAGACCGCGGGGCCGGTGGACTCACCCGCCGGCCCGGTGTTTCGCCATGTGCCGGATCACCACGGGATGGTTGAGTGGTGGCCAGGGGTGGATTCCGTACCCAGGCACACAGGCCGGTACCCGGATGTGAGGACGCGCCTCATGACGGCGGGGTGGTGCTCGCGCACCGTACGGGCCGCGGTCTTCGCGGCCGTCTGTGTGGTGCTCGCCGCCCTCGGCCACGTCATGATGTCCGGTACGCATCTGCCGGCCTGGGCCTTCGCCCTGGGCGCCGTCACCACCGGTGCCGTCGGCTGGACACTGGCCGTTCGTGAGCGGGGCAGGCCGCTGATCGTGACGAGCGTCGTGGCCACGCAGATGGTTCTGCACACGGCGTTCTCGCATGCCCAGGCGCCCACCGGGGGTGCCCTCGCTCGCGGCGGGGGGTGGGGCGGGGGCGGGGGCACGGGAGCCGTGGGCCACATGTCGATGCCCCACATGTCGGTGGCCCACATGTCGACCCACCACATGGCGCCAGACCACACGGCTCTGGACCACACGGCTCTGAACCACATGGCCCTGGACCACATGGCCCTCGGCCACCCACCAATGGGCCGCTCGATCCTGGGCCATGTGGTCGCGCACAGCGCATACTCCGCCTCCGGCATGCTCGCCGCACACCTGCTCGCCGCCCTCCTCACGGGGCTGTGGCTCGCGTACGGCGAGAAGGCGGCGTTCCGCATCATCCGGGCGATCGCCGGAAGGCTGGCCGCCCCGCTCCGACTGCTGCTCGGCTTCCGGGGCGGCGCCGACCATCCCCGCATCCGGGTACCCCGCCCCCGTTCACGACGGGCGCGGGGTCTTCTGCTCGTCCACGCCATCACCTCTCGGGGACCACCGCCGGGGACCGCTGTCGTCTGAGGACAGCCGGTTTCCCGAGGCCGCTCCACGCACCTCGGGCCCCCGGCCGTATCCGCACGCGCGGACGCGTACGAGCGTCGTCGCCCCGCGGTACGGCCGCCCCCTTTCACCGGACCGGGATGCCGTCGCGGCGCCCCGGCCGGGCCGCGGACCCCCGAGAAGGACACCAGGTGATCACTTCCGCCCTGCCCGTCCCCCCACCCACCACCGCTCCCGACGTACCCGACGGCGACCCGGCGACCCTGTGGGCGATGGCCGCCCGGGACGGTGACGCCCACGCCGTCGAGCAGTTCGTCCTGGCGCTGCACCGTGACGTCCAGCGCTACGTCGCCCGACTGTGCGGCGACCCGCAGTCGGTGGACGATCTCGCGCAGGACACGTTCCTGCGCGCGCTCGGCAGCCTCCACCGGTTCGAGGGCCGTTCGTCGGCCCGCTCCTGGACGCTGTCCATCGCCCGCCGGGCGGTCATCGACAGCTACCGGCACGCGGCCGCGCGACCGCGTATCTCCGACGCGCCGGACTGGCAGATGGCCGTCGAACGGGCGCAGCCGCGCGGCCTGCCCGGCTTCGACGACGGCATCGCGCTGCTGGACCTGCTGGACGCCCTGCCGGCGGAGCGGCGCGAGGCGTTCCTCCTGACCCAGGTCGCGGGTCTGCCCTACGCGGAAGCGGCCGAGGTCAGCGCGTGTCCCATCGGCACGGTCCGTTCCAGGGTCGCCCGCGCCAGGGCGACCCTGATGGACCTGCTGGACGAGGCGGAGCAGCCGGCGTCGTCGCTCGCCGCCTGAGCCGACGGCGCGGCAGGGTGCCGTGCGGGGGCGTCCGTTCCCCGCACGGCACCCGCGTCCTCGCCGGCACCAGGCGGTTCACCTTCGTGTGATCCGGAGTCCTGCCGGGAACCGGCCCGCCCGCCGGACCGACTGTTCGGAGGACGGCCCGCCGAACACGGCGGCCGGACCATCAGCGACCCGGGGCGTACACACGCCTCACCCGGACCCAGGAGTGGCGCCATGGCACGAACGAACTTCCTCGTCACCGGTATGAGCTGCGGGCACTGCGCGGCCAGCATCAAGGAGGCACTGCGCGGGGTGCCCGGCGTCGGCGAGGTGGACGTGGACGTCGCCGCGGGCACCGTCGCCGTGGAGGGCACCGGCCTCGACGACGCCGTCCTGCGCGCGGCGATCGTCGAGGCGGGCTACGAGGTCCCCGGCACCGCGGCTGTCTGACGGACCGGCGGGCCCGGTCACCGCCGTACGGAGAACTGCGGCCCGTAGGTCTCGTGGGTGCCGGCCATCGGAATGTCCATCAGTTCCTCACCGGGGGACTGGAGCCTGCGCATGCCGCGCACGGCCGTGCGCAGGCTGTCCCGGTCGCCCTCGGCCCACGCGGTGTCGAGCGCGTCCAGCACCCCGGCGTACGTCTCGTCGAAGGCGTCGAGGAGGTGCCGGGCCTCGGCGGGCGGGTTCTTCCAGCCGCCCGCCGGGACCCGCGCCATGGGCCGGACGTCCGGGAACGGCACCGGCGGCCCGGTGAAGCCCCATTCGCCCCCGGTCTCGCGCAACTGGCGGCCGTGGTAGATCTCGGCGAAGGCGTAGTAGTGCGCCATGTGGCCGTCCCTGGGCGCGTCGGCGGGGGAGTGCGAGGTGCCCTCGCCCTGTTCCTTGATGATCTCGACGGCCTCCTCGACGTCTTCGAGGGTCCGGACGGGCCTGAGCGTGTCCTCGCCGATGCGTTCGTGCAGCTGCCGGTCCGTGTGCAGCTCGGGCGCCACGGCCAGGAACGCCGACAGCAGCTGCTCGTAGAAGAGCCCGATGCTCAGCGGGTCGTCGGCGCTGTCGGTGAGAGGGACGCCGGGCGCCTCGATGGCCATCATCACGTCGTGGACGAACGGCTTGGTCAGGCCGGAGAGGCAGACCTCGACCCCCGGATGCACGCCACCGGGCAGCGGCCCGGGGTACACGGGCGCCGAGGCCCTGATCCGGGGGCGGCCGCCCAGCGCCACCAGGAGATTGCACACGATGCCGAGGTGGTACATCTCGTCGGAGACGATGCGCCGGATCAGCCGAGCGGCATCGCACTTGCGGTTCCTGACCGACCACCATCCGCAGAGGTACGGCGGGATGGTGGCGAACTCGATCTCCACCGCGACCTGGAGCGCGGACCTCAGCCACGCGATGTCACGCCGCTCCGCGGGAACGGCGACCAGGCGCACCGCCGTGCCGCGCCGCGGGGGCGCCCGGTGAGCCTCCGGGCGTCCGGGGGTGTGGGCCACGGGGGCCAGGGCCACCGGTGTGCCCGCGGCCAGCGCGGCCGACGCCAGCACACTGCGCCGCCGCAACGGAACCCCGGTGTCCGCCGAGCCCTCGGGGGACCGCTCTGTCTTCGCCACCGCAGCCTCCGCACCCGCCCGTGACACGGGCAAATCGACCTCGGACCAGGTGCGCGAAGCTAGCAGCGGCACCGGGTCCTCTCCGGTGGCCCGCGACCGGCGACTCGCCCTTCCACCGGATCGGCGCACCACGCGGAACTCGACGCCGGACCGGTGCGACTACATGTCGAATGAGGGTCGCGGACCCGAGCCCGTCAGCCCCGCGCTCCAGGACTGATGCCGGATCAGCCGGGAAGCTTGTCGCTGGTAACGTGCAACTGCACATCATTCGCAATTAAGTCGGAGGACGTCGGCCATGGCGGTGTACACACTCCCGGAGCTCCCGTACGACTACGCAGCGCTCGCCCCGGTGATCAGCCCGGAGATCATCGAGCTGCACCACGACAAGCACCACGCGGCCTACGTGAAGGGCGCGAACGACACGCTGGAGCAGCTGGCGGAGGCGCGCGACAAGGAGTCCTGGGGCTCGATCAACGGCCTGGAGAAGAACCTGGCCTTCCACCTGTCGGGCCACATCCTGCACTCCATCTACTGGCACAACATGACGGGCCAGGGCGGCGGCGAGCCGCTCGACAAGGACGGCGTGGGCGAACTCGCCGACGCCGTCGCCGAGTCGTTCGGGTCGTTCCAGAACTTCAAGGCCCAGCTCACCAAGGCGTCCGCCACGACGCAGGGCTCCGGCTGGGGCGTCCTCGCCTACGAGCCGCTCAGCGGCCGCCTGATCGTCGAGCAGATCTACGACCACCAGGGCAACGTCGGCCAGGGCTCCACCCCCATCCTGGTCTTCGACGCCTGGGAGCACGCCTTCTACCTGCAGTACAAGAACCAGAAGGTCGACTTCATCGAGGCCATGTGGCAGGTCGTCAACTGGCAGGACGTCGCCAAGCGGTACACGGCGGCCAAGGAGCGCGGCGACAGCCTGCTGCTGGCCCCGTGACGGGTGTCGCCGCCGTCCATCGTCAGATAGGCGGCTTCTATGGAAGTTCTTTCGGGCCTCTTCGATGACTCGGCTGTTCCGAAGTGACGGATAAATGCCGAGCGACTTGCTTCGAGGCAGGTCGGCGATAAGCCGAGAGGCCGTTTTTCCCGAGGTCTCACCCCTGGAAAAACGGCCTCTCGAATCGGAGGGGAATCCGCCGCTCCCCTCCGGAGCGGTGTTACTGCTTGTCGCCTGCGGTGTAGGAGGCGGCGCCGGTGCCGGCGAGCTTGCCGCCGTCGACGATGAGGTATTCGTCGCGGATGGGGGTGCCGTCGAGGAAGCACTCGAGGATCTCGCGGGTGCCGGCGGCGTAGCGGGCCTGGGCGGTCAGCGAGGTGCCGGAGATGTGGGGGGTCATGCCGTTGAAGGGCATGGTCCGCCAGGGGTGGTCGGCCGGGGCGGGCTGGGGGTACCAGACGTCGCCGGCGTAGCCGCCGAGCCGGCCGGACTCCAGGGCGCGGACGACGGCGTCGCGGTCCACGATCTGGGCGCGGGCGGTGTTCACGATGTAGGAGCCCTTGCGCATGCTGTTCAGGAGCTTCTCGTCGAACAGGTTCTGCGTCTCGGGGTGGAGCGGGGCGTGGATGGAGACCACGTCGACGTTCTTGGCGAGGTCCTGCGCGGTGGCGTGGAAGGTGAGGTTGAGCTCTTCCTCGATCTCGCGGGGCAGCCGGCGCTTGTCGGTGTAGTGGAGCTTGACGTCGAAGGGCTTGAGGCGGCGCAGTACGGCGACGCCGATGCGGCCGGCGGCGATGACGCCGACGTCCATGCCTTCGAGGTCGTAGGAGTGGGAGACGCAGTCGGCGATGTTCCAGCCGCCCTCGGCCGCGATCTTGTGCGACGGGAGGTAGTTGCGGACCAGGGAGAGGACCATCATGACCGCGTGCTCGGCGACGCTGATGGAGTTGGAGTAGGTGACCTCGGCGACGGTGATGCCGCGGGCGATCGCGGAGTCCAGGTCGACGTGGTCGGAGCCGATCCCGGCGGTCAGGGCCAGCTTCAGCCGGGGCGCCTCGGCGATCCGCTCCGGGGTGAGGTAGGCGGGCCAGAACGGCTGGGAGATGACCACGTCGGCGTCGTGCAGGTGACGGTCCAGCTCGGAGTCCGGGCCCTCCTTGTCCGAGGTCACGACCAGCGTGTGACCCCGGGACTCCAGGAACTCACGCAGACCCAGCTCACCGGAGACGCTGCCCAGCAGCTCACCCGGGATGAAGTCGACGGCCTTCGGCGAGGGAAGGGTCTGACCGCCCGGATAACCCTCGATCTTCGGCAGGTCGGTGCGAGCGTACTTCGGCGGAAAACCAGTCTCGGGGTCCGGGTAGAGAACACAGACAATCTTAGCCACGATTTCCTCCTCTGGAATGACGGAATAACCCCGGAGTTCCTTTCCGGTTCCCGTTCCGAAAACCACACTCCACCCGTTCCGGGGGCAGGGTCAAAGAAGGGGTTTCGACCGCTTGATAGGAGCTGCTTATCAGGCTGGCCTCTCGATGTCGTCAGGTTGCCGGTGGCGTCGACCTGGGGACTGTCCGAGGTGAGTGAACTAGCCTTCTGAGTGGTGGAGTTGGTCGACAATCGCCTGTGGCCCCCCGAGGGCGGGTGGCGCCTCGATGTCGACCGGCGCGGACGGCCCGCCCCTTCGCGGGGCGTCCCTGGTGTGGCCGAGGACACAAACTGAGCGCAGCGCAAATGCCAACCATGCAGCAATCAGGTGCTGCATATGCGACCAAATGCAGCCCCTTTGCGTCGCAACTGCCACCAGCCGACGTAGGTGCTTGGCGCGCGAGGGCGAGTCGCGCGGCTACCTTGAACGCGCACAGCCAACAGATCTCCCGTCCCGCGAGGAGCGACATGAGCCTGAGCATCCGTAACCAGATCGCCGGCACCGTCACGGACATCGCCCACGGCGAGGTGATGGCGACCGTGAAGGTGCGTCTCGAGGGCGGCCACGACCTCACCGCCGCGATCACGCTGGAGTCCGTGAAGGATCTCGGTCTGGCCGAGGGCTCGGCCGTCCGCGCGCTGATGAAGGCCACAGAGGTCGCGCTCGCCACCGAGCGGGTGCGGGGGCTGTCCATCCGCAACCAGTTGCCCGGCACGGTCAGCTCCGTCGCGCTGGGCGGTGCGATGGCGACGGTGAGCGTCACCGTCGACGGCGGCGCGCTCACGGCTGCCGTCACCCGGGACGCGGTGACTGACCTCGGCCTGGTTGCGGGCTCACCGGTCGTCGTACTGGTCAAGTCGACCGAGGTGTCCCTCGCGAACGCGTGAGGCGGGCGCCCACCGGGGCGCCCCGAAGGCGGCGGGCCGGGGGCGCGTCCCCGGCCCGTGCCCGTCCCCGCGACGGCACAAACGCTGATACGGCTACACCCGCGCGCGGGCCGGAACCTCCCGGGCGAGGGCGATCGCGACGACGCCGAGAAGGCTCCCCGTCGTCCAGCGTTGCCACTTGGCCCATGCCGGGCGGCTCTTGAGCAGACCGGCGATCGATCCGGCGGCGAGCACGATCAGCGCGTTCACGGTAAGCCCCACGGCGATCTGTATGGCGCCGAGAGTGAACCCTTGGGCCGTGGTGTGGCCGCGTGCGGGATCGATGAACTGCGGGATGAGCGCGAGGTACAGGATGGCGACCTTGGGGTTGAGCAGGTTGGTGATCAGCCCCATGCGCAGCAGCCTCCAGTGCGAGTCGCGCTGGAGGTTGCTGCGTGGCTCGAACAGCCCGCGGCCGCCCTGCCTGAGCGCCTGCCAGGCCAGGAACGCGAGGTAGGCCGCGCCGGCGGCCTTGAAACCGATGTACAGCCAGGGGACGGCGACGAAGACCACTGCCAACCCCACGTTGGCCAGGGTCATGTACACGAGGAAGCCCACAGCAGTCCCGATCAGCGAGACAAGCCCAGCCGTGCGCCCTTGGCTGACGCTCCGAGACACCAAATACACCATGTTCGGGCCCGGCGTCAGTGCCATACCCAATTCGACCAGGGCCATTCCGCCGGCTGCCGCCAATGAGATCGTCACACCTGCCACCATGTCAGACCAGCGGGTAGTCGTAGCGCAGAAAGCCCTTGAAGCTCGCCACCTTGTCGTACAGCGCGCGGGCAACGGTGTTGGTCTCCTGAGTGGTCCAGTACAGGCGGGCGGCCCCACGCTCCCGCGACACATCGGCGACGTTCTCGATCAGCATCCGTGCCACCCCCCTTCCGCGCGACTCCTCGGCGACGAAGAGGTCCTGGAGGTAGCAGCTGTCTTCCATCCAGAACGTCGGGTGGAACAGATAGTGCGCGATGCCGACCAGTTGCCCGTTCGACCACGCCCCGACAGCGTGGAACCCCGTACCGCGCCGCAGCCGCTGCCACGTCTCCTCGTACCCCTCGTCCGTCACCGGGGTCCGGTAGAACGCCTTGTAACCGCGCGCCAGCACTTCCCACTCCGCACGGTCCTTCTCGCGCAACGACCCGATGTCGATCACGATTGCCCCTCCTCGAACGCCGACCGTCAGTTGGTCCGGTGAGCCGCCGGGTGCGGTCTAGCGCACCACCAGATCAAGCACGTCATACGGACGTGCCGCGACCGGGTGGCCACCGGCCCGGAATTCCGCACGTGCGCTCCAACTGGCGTGCACGCCCAGCGATCCCGCGGCGTCGGCACAGCCGAGGTCGACTTCGGCATCACCCACGTACGCCGTCTCCCCGGCCGGTACGCCGAGTTGCCGCTGAGCCAGTAGCAGTCCGTCCGGCGCCGGCTTGGGCCGCTCGACGTCGTCCCCTGCGACGAGCACGTCGAATCGCGCCTCGACACCGGTGGCGGCGAGCATGCTCAGAGCCGCTCGCCGCGTGGCCGCCGTGAACACGCCGAGGCGCAGGCCCGCGCCGGCGAGTTCGTCGAGGAGCGCCGGTACGCCGGGGAAAGGCCGCAGCTCGGCGACGGCCGGGTCCAGGTGTGCGTGGAAGCACTCGACCTCGGCGGAGCCGCAGGCGCGGCCGAGGAAGTGTGCCAGCACCAGTTCGGTGTGGCCGACATGCCGGCCGGCGACCACCTCGTCCGGCGTGACCGGCGGGCCGCCGAGCGACCGAATGGCGTCGGCGTAGGCCCGGGACACCGTGGGGACGCTGTCCAGAAGCGTCCCGTCCATGTCGAAGACAACTGCGCGCATGGCTCACCACCCTGACCGCCGGGCCCCCTTCGACGCCAGGGCCACTTCCACGGCACTGGCCCGTTTCGAGCGGAGCGTCAGCATCACGGAACGTCGAGCGGCAGGTCCCGGTGGAAGACGGCCATGGCCAGGCCGGGGCCGTTGTAGTCGTCGACGACCTTCGCATCGAAGCCGAGGCTGCGGTGGAAGGCGATCGAGCCGCTGTTCTCGATCGATGTGATCGCCTTCAGCCGCCGTGCGCCCTGGCGTTCCGCGACTTCGGCGAACGCCGTCCAGAGACGACGCCCGAGCCCGGTGCCGCGGGTGTCGTCCCGGGTGGCGATCAGATGCACGTACCCGGTGCCGTCCGGCGTGACGAACCCGAAGACGTACCCACGGATGCCGTCCTCGGCACGGGCGACCAGGCAGGTGGAGCCGAACTCCTGCACCAGGGCCAGCAGGTGCAGCGACCGGAGATCACGTTCGCCCCAGTAACGGGAGTGATCGGTCAGCACCCGATGGAAGTCGGCCACCTCGGCCGGTGCGATGTGTATGTCCATGACGGCGATGATGGCAGGCGCCTCGGCTGAGAGGATCACGAGATGCCTCTGCCTCAGCCCGATGATCTGACCTCGCTGGTCCTGCGTACCGACTTCGGTGACGAGGCGGCCTGGAGCGCGGTCAAAGCCGCACTCGACGCGGCCGGCGACCACCTCCATGCCACGTACGTCAGCGAGCCTCGCTTCGCCGACGTAGGAGTTCAGGCATTGCTGGACGAAGAGGCCGCCGCGGACGAGGACGAGCAGATCGTCCACATGTTTCTGGCGGACGCGGCCACGATGAAGTCTCCGGGGCACCCGCTCCTGGCCGTGGACCTCTCGGACGAGCCCGGGCGGACGTTCAGAGTTCCCGTGCGGTGGTTTCCCGACATCTCGGCCAACCTCAGCATCGCCAACATGGACTTCGCGGAGTTCGCCGACGCCGCTGACGCGTCAGGGACCTTCCGCGGCTTCGACGAGGGCTGACGCCTCCTCGTGGCGGCCCGTCCGGACGAGCCGCCGGCTTCTTCGACGAGAACCTCACCGCGTGACCCCGTTCAGTTGCTCGGCCAGTCCTACGATCACGCCGTCCGGGCCCCGGAGGTAGCAGAGCAGGTAGCTGTCCTCGAACCGGGCGATGTCGCCCACGAGTTCGGCACCGTGCGGGCGTAGGCGGGCGACGGTGTCCTCGATGTCGTCGACGGCGAACATGACCCGGTGCGTGCCCAGGACGTTGTGGGGCCGGTCGCGCGGGGCGTCGATCATCTCGGGGCTGCGGTACCGGGCCAGTTCGAGCCGGCTGTGACCGTCCGGCGTCCGGAGCATGGCGATGTCACAGTGCACGCCGTCCAGCCCGGTGCACTGGTCCGCGAAGCGCCCCCGCACCTCACCCCGGCCCTCCAGCTCCATACCGAGCTCCACGAAGAACGCGACGGCGGCGTCCATGTCCTCGACGACGATGCCGACGTTGTCCATCCGCTGAATCGCCATGCTGGCTTCCCCGCTTCCTGTGGCCGAGCGTTGTACCCGGAAACGTATCCCCGGATCAACGCTTCGGCACGGAAGCCGGGTTCACCGGACGGCGAGGCAGGCACCCAGTGGCGCTCCTCGTTCACTGGTGCACGTGCGCGCGCTGCCCGTCACGATCGAAGACCATGATCAGCTCGGCGGGAGCGTCCAGCGCCGTGATCGCGTGCGGGACCATCGTCGCGAACTCCGCCGCCTCTCCGGCGTCGACGTCGATCTGCCGCTCGCCCAGCCACAGACGCACACGCCCCTCGAGCACGAGGAACCAGTCGTGGCCCGGATGCACCCGCTGGCCGGGCCGCTCCTCGGACGGCTCGACGCGCATCTTCATCGCGACCATGCGGCCGTCCGGACGGCTCAGCGGCCACGTCGTCCGGGTGCCGCTGCTGTGCGCGACCGGACGGATGACGACATCGTCGTCGCTGGGCACCTCGAAGAGCACGTCGAGGCTCACCTGGAGAGCGTTGGCCAGCGGTACGAGCACGTCGAGGCTCAGCGTCCGCCTGCCCGTCTCGACCCGGCTGATGGTCGACGGGCTGAGGTTGGTCCGCTGGGCCAGCTCGTCGAGGGAGTACCCCAGGGTGGTGCGCAGGCTGCGCAGGCGGGACCGCGCCAGGGCTTCGATGTCGGCGGCTGCGTTCATGCTCCCATCCTGGCATCCCTTGCTGATTCCGCAAGAGCCTTTGCGGAGAACGCCGGACGTCGTACGGTCGGAGCCATGAGCACTCATCCCCCGCAGGGCGGGCCCTCAGCCCGGTCCGAGCACGCCGAGCACGCCGAGCACGCGAGCCACCCCCAACACCCCACCCTGGAGCGGCACTGCGACGTCGCCGTGATCGGCGGCTCGGCCGCCGGTCTCGCGGCCGCACTGCAGCTCTCCCGCCAGCGGCGCGGCGTCGTGGTCGTCGACGACGGCACCCCGCGCAACGCCCCGGCCGCGCACATGCACGGCTACCTGGGGCACGAAGGGGCCGCGCCCGGCGAGCTGATGGCCGTCGGCCGCGAGGAGGTGCGCGCGTACGGCGGGGAGGTGCTCTCCGGCCGGGTCGTCGGGGTGCACCGCCGCGACGACGGCAGGTTCCGGCTCGACCTCACCGGCGGGCACACACTGGTGGCCCGCCGCGTTCTCGCCGCCACCGGCCTGTCGGACGAGCTCCCCGGGATCGACGGCGTCGCCGAAGGATGGGGGCGCGGCGTGATCCACTGCCCGTTCTGCCACGGCTACGAGGTGCGCGACCGGCGTCTGGTGCAGATCGTCACCCACCCCATGGGCCTCCACCCGACCCCGCTGTTCCGCCACCTGACGGACCGGCTGACCGTCGTGCTGCACGAGCCGGCCGGGATCGACGAGACAACCGTCGACGCACTCGCCGCCGCCGGCGTCACAATCCAGCGCGGCAGGGTCGGCCGAGTGCTCACCGGACCGGACGGCGAGGTGTCCGGGGTCGAACTCAGCGACGGTCGCGTCCTGGAAGCCGACGCCGTCGTGGTCGGCTCTCGCTTCCGGGCACGCGCCGACGTGCTGGCCGGGACCGGGCTCACCACCACCGCGCACCCGACCGGTGCCGGTGACGTCCTCGAGGTCGACCAGCGCGGCGAGACCGCCGTACCGGGGATCTACGCGGCCGGCAACATCACCGACCCCAGCCTGCAGGTGCTGCCGTCGGCCGCCCGGGGCAGCCAGGTCGGTGCCATGATCGCCTTCAGCCTCGCCGAGGATGATCTGCGCGCCGCCGTCCGGCACTCGGGCGAGGAGGCCGACTGGGACCACCGCTACGGAGGTGACGAGCGCGCCTGGAGCGGCAACCCCAACGGCACCCTCGTCCACGAGGTCACCGCCCTGACCCCCGGCCGGGCCCTCGACGTCGGGGCCGGGGAGGGAGCCGACGCCCTCTGGCTGGCCGAGCGCGGCTGGAAGGTGACCGCCACCGACATCTCCGGCAACGCGCTCGCCCGGGTACGCGCCGAGGCCGCACGCCGCGGGCTCCCCGTCGACCTCGTACGCGGCGACGCGAACGACCCCGCCCCCTTCGGCACCGAGCGCTTCGACCTGGTCTCCCTGCAGTACGGATCGTTCAAGCGCACGCCCGACCAGCGCGGTCTGCGCAGCCTGCTCGCCGCCGTCGCCCCCGGCGGCACGCTCCTCGTCGTGCACCACGACCTCACCCCGCTGAGCGGCCCGGCGGACGTGGCCACCCAGACCCGGATGTACGACCCGGCGGCGTTCGTCGGGATCGACGAGATCGCCGCCGCGCTCACCGCCGACCCCGACGCATGGCGCGTCGAGATCCACGAGACCCGGCCACGCCCCGGCGGCGCGGCAAGCACGCACCACGTCAGCGACGTCGTGCTCCGCGCGACCCGGCCGGCGGCCTGATCGCACCGCCGGACGGTTCATGAGGAGGTACCCGAGCGGGGTGACTCCCAGGACCGGCAGTGCCCAGCTCAGAGCCAGGGTCGCCGGAATCCCCAGGACGAGAACGGACCACTTGCTGTGGGCGGTGATGTCGCCGGAGTTCCTCGCTCCGTCCGGCCGGCAGCCTGCGCTGGTCAGGGACGGCAGTCAGCGAGGCGGCCAGGCTCGGGACGATGAACGCGGCCGCCTCGGTCCCCGAGCAACCTCGGCATCGGCACAACCCGCGACCGTTCTGCACTCGTGGTTCCCACGAGCTGTCGGGCCTGGCTGCCCGTCACCCGATCCGTGCGGTCGCTGTCGACGGGCGGATGAGGGTCTCCGTATCCGGATCTTCCTCGGCCAGTTCAGTCAGCACCGTTTCGACGGTCTCGCTCGCCTTCTGGAAGATCTCCTGGCCCGAGGCGGTGAGGCGCACCTCGGAGCCTCGCCCGTCCCCGGGCGCCGGCTTCCGTTCCACGTACTCCGCGTTGATCATCTGGCTGAGCAGCCGGGAGACCTGGGGCTGGCTCCGGGAGGAGCGGGAGGAGATTTCTCCGGCGCGGACCCAGTCCCGTTGCTGCCGCATGACGTCCATGATCTCAAAGGCGCTCACGCAGAGGCCGTATCGAGAGGACAGGGCTCGCTCGATCGCCTGGTTCATGCGCGCGCCGACTCGTAGGTAGGACAGCCACTGCTCGCCAAGGGGGTTCGCCACGCCCTTGAGTGTAAGTTCCTCGGCCCGCCTTGTCGATTCATTCGCATGAATGTAAGTTGCCGCCGAAGGAGGCAGAGACGATGACTGAAGCGATCTCCCCGGCGGAGACGGAACAACAACAGAAGCCCGCGCCCTGGGCGTCGATGGCCGTAGTGGGTGTGGCCCAGTTGATGGTCATGCTGGACTCGACCGTCGTGAACGTGGCATTACCCTCGATCGGTGCGGACCTTCCGGCCGGTCCCTCGGCGCTGCAGTGGACGATCAGCGCGTACGTCCTGATGTACGGCAGTCTCCTGTTGTTCGGGGGACGTGTCGCCGACGTCGCGGGACGACGCCGGACGTTCCTCGGCGGGCTGACCGTGTTCACGGCCGCCTCGGTGCTGTGCGGGGCGGCGGGCGATGACAGGCTGCTCGTCGCGGGCCGGGCGCTCCAGGGAGTGGGGGCGGCGCTGCTGTCGGCCGCCGCGCTCTCGATCGTCCTCGCCGTGTACCAGATTCCGCAGCAGCGCAAGATCGCGCTCACGGCCTGGAGCGGTCTCGGTGTGCTGGGCGCGACCATCGGGGTCGTGCTCGGCGGGCTGATCGTGACGGCGGTCAGCTGGCGGTGGGCGTTCCTGATCAACGTTCCGGTGGGAGTCGTCGCTTTCGCAGGTGCGTTGCGCAAGGTGCCCGCCCTGTCGGCGACCACGCCCCGACCTCTGCGGGTGCCGACGGCCGCCCTGGCCTCGGCGGGGCTGGCCTGTCTGTCGTACGGGCTGATCCGGCTCCAGGACGGGATGGGTACCCCGGCCGCATGGATCGCCGTCGGCGCGGCCGTCGTGCTGCTCGCGGTGCTCACCGTGACGGAGCTCAAGGAGAGCGATCCGCTGCTGCCGCTGCACCTGCTGCGCATTCCGACGTACTGGCTCGCCAGCGTCGGGTTGCTGCTCGCCGCCGCCGTGATGATCAGCAGCTCCTACCTGGCCAGCATCTACTTTCAGCGAGTCCACGGCATGAGCGCCCTGGCGGCGGGGCTGTCGCTGCTGCCGATGGGGCTGGCTTCGCTCGTCGTCGCGCTGGTCGTACCGAAACTTCTCACCGCGCTCGGTTCCGGCGGTCTGTACGTCACGGGGACTCTCGCTCAGCTGGTCGGCGCCGGGGTGCTCGCGACCGGGACCTCCAGCGTAGCCGTGACCGTCCTCGCGCTGGCCCTGATCGGTGCCGGTCTCCCCAGCTGCTTCGTCCCGCTGTACGGGTTCGGCAGCTCCCACGTGCGCCTCCAGGAGTCGGGCGTCGGTTCGGGACTGCTCAATACGTTCAACCAGACCGGTGCCGCGCTGGGCATCGCGGTCATCGGCACGATCCTCGCTACCGCGGTCCGTGACGAGCGTGGCGCGGGCGCATCCGCCGCCGACGCGACGACCACCGGCGTCGGCCACGGCTTCCTCGCCCTGGCAGTCTGCGCCGCCATCGCCCTCGTCATCGCCCTGGCCCTGCGCGGCCTGAGCCGTGTCCCGCAGCAGTCCTGAAAGGTGTTCGCCCGTGACGTCCGGCACCGAAACCAGCAAGGCCCGCGCTCTCGAGGTCGTCGAGGAGGCGATCGAACGTTCCCGTAAGGCCTCCACGGAGGCCGAGGCGCTCGGCGTCTTCGTCACACCGCTGCACGACCAGGCCCTGAAGGCCTACCGCGACGCTCCCCGGGAGGGCCCGCTCACCGGGGTGACTCTGGGCGTCAAGGACGTCGTCTTCGAGTCCTCCGCCCCGACCGCCGCGGGGAGCCGCGTCCGCCTGGCCGACTGGCCCCGGGGCCAACCCGAGGCCACCGTGGTCTCCCGGCTCAAGCGCGCCGGTGCTGTCGTGGTCGGCAAGACGGCCACGATGGAGTACGCCCTGGGTGTCCAGGACGGCAGCGGGCCCGGCCCTGTCAGCCGGAACCCGTGGGCTGCCGACCGCTGGGCCGGAGGATCGAGCTCCGGTTCCGGCAGCGGTGTCCTCACCGGCTGTTTCGACGCGGCGGTCGCCACCGACACCACCGGCAGCCTGCGCATCCCCGCCGCCTACACCGGTACGACGGGGCTGAAGGCCACCCGAGGCCGGGTGCCGACCACCGGGACCTACCCCCTTGCCCCCTCCCTGGACACCGTCGGACCCGTCGCCGGTTCCGTCGAGATGTGCGCCCGGCTGCTCCAGGTCATGGCCGGCCCGGACCCGGACGGCGACCCCTTCACCGCCGACCACCCGGTTGGTGACTACCTCGCCGCCCTGCGGGCCGAGCCGACCGGTCTGCGGATCGGCGTCGACGCGCTGGGGGACCACGCGGACGCCGGCGTCGATCCTGCCCAGCCCGAGGTCTTCGCCCGCGCGTTGAAGGATCTGGACACCCTCGGTGTACGGCGCTCCGCCGTCAGCGTGCCCTCCTATCCGCTGCTCAACGTGGTGGGCAACGTGATCATGCTGGCCGAGGCGCACGAGATCCACCACGACTTCCTCGCCCGCGACTGGGGCAGTTACGGCAAGGGTGCGCGCTGGGTGTTCTCGGCCGGCGAAGCCGTCACCGCGCGGGACTACCTGCGGGCCCAGCGAGTACGGTCCGCTCTGTCACGCGAAGTCGACGCGCTCTTCGGTGAGTTCGATCTGCTGATCACTCCCACCTGCCACCTGGGAGCCCCGGAGCTGGACCGGATGCACCCCCTGGACCCGTCGACCTATCTGGGGTCCATGCACACCACGGCGTGGAGTGTCACGGGACATCCTGTCGCGGTCGTCCCGATCGGCTTCACCGCGGACGGCCTTCCGCTGTCGATGTCGATCGTGGGTCCCTACTGGCACGAGGAGCGGGTCATCGCGGTCGCCGGCGCCTTCCAGCGCCTCACCGACCACCACCAGCAGCGCCCCGCGTAGGTTCCGCGCAGGAGAGGAGAGAAGACGGATGACGAACATTCGCCCGGAGGATCTCACCGAGGAGGACCGGGGGGCCGTGGCGGCGGCGGCCCAGGTCGTCCGGCAGCTCACCGGGGTATTGCGGGAGATTCCCTGCGATGTCACCAGGTCCGTTCGGGCGGGTCTGGCACCGCGGAACGAAACCGCCCGGTGAACAGCGGATAACGTTCTGCCCGCGCCAAGAACAGGGCGGGCAGAACGTTATCCGCAGACCGCACCGGATATCTCGGGCGGAGATCTTCGAGGAGTGAGACTCGCGAGCAGATACTGATCGCATTTCCATCGCTCGGAAACCTTGGCCGAAAATTACTTGTGTGGCCTGTTTTCCCTCATGCGGCCGGATGATCGGCCTGCAATGCGCTGCGGGCGTCGTAGGAACGCTGCGCGGCGTTGATGAGCGGGGCGTTCTTGGCCGACCATATGACGATCGGCTGCACTGCCCTGAGCAGGCCTTCTCCCAGTGAGGTGAGGCGGTAGGTCACGCTCGGCGGTCGGCCGTCGATGACCTCACGCTGTATCAGGCCGTCGCGCTCCAGTCGGACCAGGGTCTCCGAGAGGACCTTGGCCGAGACCCCGCGCAGAGCGGTGCGCAGATCACCGAATTGGGTCACGCCGCGCGCGAGTTGGCTGCATACAGCCATACTCCAGCGCTCACCTATGCGGCTTAGTACTGGACGAGTAGGGCATATCCGCTTTTCCACTGTTCCCCCGTGGTTGGCAGTTACCTGTAAGTAATCAGGTACGCCAGACGTTAGTTGCTCACGGTGAAGTGTGCCAGGCCCTTTTGCTAGAACTTGATCTCAGACGGATGTGCATCCCCGGTGGATGTACAACGAAGGGATCATCATGCCAACCTCTTCACTCCACGTGAAGGATCTGCTTTCCAAAGCGGCGCAGGCATCGCCCGCATGGAAGTCCGCGGGCGCCACCGTCCGCTTCGTGCTCACCGAGCCCGGCGTCGAGATCGCGCTCGACCCTCAGGGCCAGGAGACGGACGCCACGCCCACCCATGTGCTGAGCATCAGCTGGCCCGAGCTGTGCGACATCGCCGAAGGGCGCCGCAGCTTCCTGCGTTCGCTCACCTCCCAGCGTTTCACCGCACACGGCCCGGTGCTCCAGACCGTCGCCTTCGGGCAGGCGCTGGCGACCTTCGAACTCGACCACTGACCGTCCCGAGACGCGGAGTCACCATGACGTTCACACACTCTCCCGCCGACCACCCGCTGCTCCAGCCCCACGAATCCGACGTCCTGCGCACCGTCGCCACGTTCGCCCGCGAGGTGGTCGGCCCCGGCGCCGCCGAACGGGACGCCATCGAGAAGGGCCAGGTGGACTGGGCGACCGTCCGGGAAGGACACGCCCTCGGGCTGCTGCGGATGGCGATCCCCCGGGAAACCGGCGGCCTCGGCCTGGGCCAGCTCGCCCTCGCTATGGTGCTGGAGGAACTCGCCTCCGCCGACCCCGGCATGGCCCTGGTCTTCGGTGCCACCGGTCTCTTCCAGACCCCGCTGCTGGTCTGCGGCGACCCCCGGCTCCAGGAGCGTTACCTGGCGCCCTTCCTCGGCCCCGAACCCGTACTCGCCTGCAACGCGGTGGCCGAACAGTTCAACGGCACCGACCTCGTGCTGCCGCAGAACTCCCCCCACGCCCAGAACATGACGACCGCCCGCCGCTCGGGCGGCGAATACCTCCTCAACGGCACCAAGCGGTACATCACCAACGCCCCGTTCGCGACCTTCGCCACCGTCATGGCCAACCTCGAGGACCATCCCGGCTCCACCGGCCTGACCTGCTTCGTCACCGATCTGGAACAGGACGGTGTCGAACGCGGCGAGACCCACGACAAGGTCGGCTACCGCACCGCCCCCGCCGGCGAACTGGTCTTCACCGACGCCCGGGTCCCCGAGGAGAACGTCATCGGGGACGAACGCGGCGGCTGGGACCTCAACGTGACGGTCGGCAACCTGACCCGAGTCGGCTGCGCTGCCATAGCCACCGGCATCGCCCGGCACAGCCTGACGCGCGCCCACGCCTGGTGCGGGGAGCGCAGACAGGGCGGCCGGCTGCTGTACGAGCACCAGATGTCCGCGCGCAAGCTCGCCGACATGGCGGCCCGCGTCTCCGCGGCCCGGGCACTCTACGTCGACGCCGCCGTCAAGGCGGACACCATCCTGCCCACCCCGGCCTACGAACCGGCGGTCGCGAAGCTGGTCGCCGACCGCGCTGCCATCGACAACGCCGACGCCGCCATGTCGCTCATCGGCGCTCAGGCGTTCCAGCGCGACGACGGCATGGACCGCGTTCTGCGCGACGCCTACGGACCGCGCATCTACGAAGGCTCCCCCGAGGCTCTCGCCCTCGTCATCACCGACGAGCTCTACGACATACCGGGGGTCCGGTGACGACCACCTCGATCGACGGCCACCACGGCCACGACGGCTTCACCGGCCACCTCCTGCGCGAGAACGCCGAGCTGAGCCTGCCCCACCTGGAGACCCGGGTGACCGGTGCCCCCCTCTACCGGGCCGTCACCCCCGAAGGTCTCCTCGTCCTCACCCTCCGGGGCGAACAGCTTCCCGCGTCGTACCTGGACCTCGTCCACACCTTCCGCCTCACGCAGTACCTGCACCGCGGGTGGGTCGACGCGGTGGCGGTGTCGGACAGACGGCTGCGCCACGAGCCCTACGACGGACAGTCGCTGCGCGACTTCCACACCCTGGTGACGGAGCCGGACACCGGCCGACTGCGCGGGTACGGAACGCTCGCCCTGTCCCCGGACCCTGACGGGACCTCACTGAGCGACCCCGTTCACAAACCCTTCGTCGTCGAGCGGGACTACGGCATCCGGCTGGCCGCGCACCTCGGACCGAGCACCCTGTCCTCGGCGGTGGGGGAGGGCAAACGGCTGGTCCGGGACTGGGCCATGCCCAGGTCGCAGGCCGCCGCCTCGGTCCCCTGGTGGGTCTACCTCGCCTGGGCGCATGCCTGCCTCGCGGTACTGGAACACCCCGGTGGCGCCATCGTCGGCGACGGCAAGAAGACCGGGGCGATCCACCAGCTCGGCCTGCTCGGATTCCGTACCCGGGTCCTGGACGCCACCACCCCGCTGCCACCCGGCCCCGGCGACCTCTTCGCCCCCATGTGGGGCCAGCACGAACGGTCGTACCCCTTTCTCCTGACCGACTCCGCCCGACTGCGGCCGACTCTGGAATTCCTCACGTCGGTGCTGATGTCGGGGCGTACGGGGTCGGTGCGCGCACAACTCACCGAGTTCCTGGAGACAGACGCATGAGCGCACCGGACATCGGCACCCCGCGACTGGCACGCGAGCTGGACGAGAACACGTTCTACGCCTGCCTGACCCAGCGGAACCGGGGACTCGTCGCCGCGGACCTCCAAGCCGAGATCCGCACCACCCGGCTGCTGGTGGCGGGCTGCGGCTCCATCGGCGGTGCCACCATCCAGCCCTTGGGGCGCATGGGCTACCAGCACTTCGTCCTGGCGGACGTCGGGACGTACGAACTGAACAACCTCAACCGGCAGAACGCCACGGTCGACGACCTGGGCCGCAACAAGGCGGAGGTCGCCGCGCAGGCCCTGCGCGGCATCAACCCGCACACCGACGTGACGGTCGTCCCCGACGGTGTGACGGCCGCCAACGCGCAGACGCTGGTCGCACAGGCCGACGTCATCGTCGACGGGGTCGACGTCACCACAGCGGCCGGGCTGGCCGCGAAGGTGCGCCTGCATCAGGAGGCGTGCCGGCAGCGCAAACCCCTGGTGACGGGATGGGACATGGCCGGCATGCTCGCCGCCCAGGTCTTCGACTACCGCGTGGTCCGGCGGATCTTCGACGGCCAGCTCCTCCCCGGCGACGAGCAGCGCCTCGGCACCTGGGAGGTCGTCTTCCGAATCGCGCCCCGGGCGTACATCCCCGGCGAGATGTTCCGTGAACTGCGCGGTGGGCTGGGCCGACCGGACTACAGCGTGCCGCAACTCGCGGAAGCGGCGACACAGTTCGGGTCGTTGTCCGTGCACATGGTGAACGTGCTGGTGGCCGGCCGGACCCTGCCCCGCACGGTCGCGGTGGATGTGCACCGGATCTCCAGGACCCGGGGGCGCCGCCTCGCGGGCGATCTGGCCCGGCAGTTCGAGCGCGCCCGGTTCCTCGCCCACCTGCCCGCCGCACAGGCGTGGAACGGCTTCGCCCCCAAGGCCGCCTACCGTGCGGCCCGCCACCTGAGCACCGAGCGACCCCACCGGAAACGAGTCGGAGAAAGGACGACGGCATGAAGGAGTTCCGCTACACGAACCTACGTGAGGCGGCCATCCCGCTCGACGACGCGGCGCGCCAGAGCATCGAAAGAGAGGTGCGGCGCCTGTCCCGCGCGTACGCGGGACGTTCCCTGCACGACACCGATCTGCTGCACGCCGTGGAACTCGCGGCCACGGCACTGCCCGAGACCGTGTGCAAGGCCCTCCTCTCCTTCCGCGACAAGGGCAACACCGGCGGCTGCCTGCTGCTGACGGGTCTGCCGATCGGCCCACTGCCCCCCACCCCGGACGCGGCGGAGAGCGAACCGGCCTGGACGGACGTACCGGTGGCCACCATCAGCCAGCTTCTGGTCATGTCGGTGCTGGGCCGCTCCATCTCCTACAGCGACGAGAAGTCCGGCCGCCTGGTGCAGGACGTGTGCCCGAAGAAGGGCGCCGAGGAACGCCAGGAGAACAGCGGTTCGGTCCTCCTGGAACTGCACACCGAGGACGGCTTCCACCCCACCCCACCGCACTTCCTCAGCCTGATCTGCCTGCGCGGAGACTCCGACGGCGTCGCGGCCACGGTCACCAGCGGCATCCTGGACGCCCTGCCGCTCCTGGACGCCGACACCATCGCGGCGCTGCGCCGTCCGGAGTTCCGCACCCGGTACAGCACCTCCTTCGTGCCCGACGACGCGGCCGAGGTGCTGACCGACCCCATGCCGGTGCTCACCGGCCCGGACAGCTGCCCCGAGCTGCGCGTCGACTTCCACGGGACGCTTCCCCTCACCCCCGCGGCGCGGGCGGCACTGGGCCGGCTGGAGCGGGCCATGCTGCGCTCACTCAACGGCCTCGTGCTGAACCCCGGCGACCTGGTCATCGTGGACAACCGGCACGCGGTCCACGGCCGCAGCGGCTTCACCCCCCGCTACGACGGCCACGACCGCTGGCTGCGCCGGTCCTTCGCGGTGGCCGACCTACGCCCCCTCAACGACCGGCTGACCGAGGGCCGCAGCCACCGCCCGGTCGTCACGGCCGTCGACCCTCACCTCACCCAGACGGCCACGACCGTCTGACCCCCCACCTGTCATCACACCGGGTGGGGACCTCCCCAGTGAGCGAGACCCCGCACGCGACCATCGTCCGGTTCCTCGTCGACGACCCGCAGGGTCGAACGCCGCCAAGGAGGGCGAGCACGCGGTATGAGCACCGCTGCCCCGATCCCGACCGTCGGCACCGGCACCGGCACGAACACCCCGCTGGTGCCGGGGCCGACGCGACCTGAAAGGCCGCACGCGCGGTCCGTAGGCTCACCGCCCCGGCCGCGCGCCGCGCCGGCTTTCCTGACCTGTGGTCCTGACGTCCAAGGCTCCGATGAACCTCACGAGCCGCCAGTCGGCGAAGTCGTTCACCCACGCACGTGGTCGTGCCGGAGAGAGGGTCGGGCCACGCGGCTTACGGCTGATGGCCGGTGGCTTTCGGGGCGGGGGCAGGACGTCCGGCGGGCCGGGGCGCAGTCATGTCGAGCAGGAGGAGAGCGTCGTGGTCGGGGGTGCCGGGTTCGGCGGTGTAGACGCCGATGCGCTGTCCGGGGGTGCCTTCGACATGCAGTGACTGCGAGGTGAGGGTGAGCGTGCCGACCTGGGGGTGCTGGAACGTCTTGTGGGCGGGCTTGCGGCCGGTCACCTCGTAGCGTTCCCACAGACCCGCGAAGTCGGCGCTTTTGAGAAGGAGTTCGCCGACGAGGTTGGTGAGGTCGGGTGCGTCGGGGGCGGTACCGGCGATGGCCCGCAGGCGAGCGACGCAGGCGGTGATCTGCCGCTCCCAGTCGGGGAACAGATCGCGCGCGGCGGGGTGCAGGAAGAGATAGCGGGCCAGATTGCGGTGCTTGGCGGGCCAGTCGTCCAGGCCCGCGTACAGGGCGAGGCCACCGGGGTTCCAGGCGAGCACGTCCATGCTGCGGCTGATCACGTACGCCGGGTTCGGCCGCAGCGACTCCAGCAGCAGCTTGAGGTGGGGGCGCACGGTGCGGCTCGGTGCGGGCGGCGGTTCGGAGACGTAGCGGGCGGCGCGGGCGGCTAGTTCGCGCAGGTGCTGGTGCTCCTGGTCGTCCATGTGCAGGGCGCGGGCGAGCGCGTCGAGGACGGCGGGGCTGGGGCGGGTCTCCTTGCCGCGTTCCAGGCGTACGTAGTAGTCGATGCTGATGCCGGCGAGGGTGGCCAACTCCTCGCGCCGCAGGCCGGGGGTGCGGCGGATGCCGGCGCCGACGGTGAGGCCGACCTGTCCGGGGCTGGTCTGGGTGCGGCGGGCGCGCAGGTAGCGGCCCAGCCCGGCGCCCTCGCTGTGCGCGCTCGTCGATGCCATGCCTCCAGTCTCACCCGGCGAGCACGTGCCGCGCGGGCCGGTGGGGGGCCCTGTCATTACCCCCGAAGAGCTCGCCCTGCCACGGCGGCGCAATCCAGGCGAGGGTGGATGAGCAAGACGCCGGCTCTCACACCGCCGCGGGCATGCCCTGCCGAGAGCGAGCGAGCCGGACGACGCCACGACACGAAGAGGGCGAAATGCGCTACATCAAGCTGCGTGACCTGGAGGTTTCCCGGATCGGGCTGGGCGCGATGGGCATGTCCCACGGCTACACCGGCTCGGGCACCGATGACGCGGAGTCCATCCGTACGGTGCACCGGGCACTGGAGCTGGGCGTCACGCTGATCGACACCGCCGAGATCTACGGCCCGTACACCAACGAGGAACTTCTGCGTAGGGCGCTCAAGGGGCGCCGGGAGAAGGTGGTGCTGGCCACCAAGTTCGGCCTGGTCTCGCACGGCGGTGAGGGTGCGTGGAACCTGGACTCCGGCCCGGCCAACATCCGTACCGCGGTCGAGGGCTCTCTGAAGCGGCTGGGCACCGACTACATCGACCTGTACTACCAGCACCGGGTCGACCCGAACACGCCGATCGAGGAGACCGCCGGCGCGGTCGCCGAGCTGATCGCCGAGGGCAAGGTCCGCGCGTTCGGCCTCTCGGAGGCCGGCCCGGACACGATCCGCCGCGCGCACGCCGTGCAGCCGGTCACCGCGGTGCAGTCGGAGTACTCCCTGTTCACCCGCGGTATCGAGGAGCGCGTCCTGCCGGTGCTGCGGGAGCTGAACATCGGCCTGGTCCCGTTCTCCCCGCTCGGCCGCGGCGTCCTGACCGGCACCGTCCGCTCTACCGACCAGTTCGACGAGAACGACTTCCGCCGCGACAACCCGCGCTTCACCGGCGAGAACTTCCAGCACAACCTGGCCCTCGCCGACGAGGTCAAGGCCGTGGCCGACGAGGCCGGAGCCACGCCCGGGCAGGTGGCCCTGGCCTGGCTGCTCGCCCAGGGGGACGACATCGCCCCCATTCCCGGCACCAAGCGCGTGAGCCGTGTCGAGGAGAACGCCGCCGCCGACGCCGTGACCCTGAGCGCCGAGCAGCTCGACACGCTGAGCAGCCTGCCTCCCGCGGCCGGAGCCACCCACACCGAGGCCCAGGCGCGGATGCTCGAACGCTGACCGCCCCCTTCCGCCTCCTGGCGACGCCGATCGGCGCTCACCAGCCGCACCACCCGTTTGGAGTAGTACCTGTCATGCGTGCCGCCGTGATGTACGGAGCCGGAGACGTCCGTGTCGAGGACCGGCCCGACCCGAAGATCGTCCGGTCCACCGACGCCGTCGTCCGCGTGGTCGCCGCCTGCGTGTGCGGCAGCGACCTGTGGCCCTACGGGTCGATGCCCGTCACGGACTCCGGGCGGCCGATGGGCCATGAGTTCCTCGGTGTCGTAGAGGAGCCCGGCGCGGACGTCACCGGTCTGCGCGCGGGGGATCTGGTCGTCGCGCCGTTCACCTACAGCGACAGCACCTGCGACTACTGTGCGCGGGGCCTGCACATCTCGTGCCGCGACGGCGGCCGGTACGGCTTCGACGGGGTGGACGGCGGGCAGGGTGAGGCCGTCCGCGTCCCGCACGCCGACGGCACCCTGGTGAAGCTGCCGGTGGCCGACTCGGTCCTGATCCCGTCGCTGCTGGCGCTGTCGGACGTGATGACCACCGGCCACCACGGCGCGGTCACCGCAGGTGTCGGGCGCGGCGACACGGTGCTGGTGGTGGGGGACGGCGCGGTCGGCCTGTGCGCGGTGATCGCCGCCCGGCGTCTGGGCGCCGAGCAGATCGTCCTCGCGGGCCGCCATGAAGCACGTACGGATCTCGGGCGGCACTTCGGTGCCACCGACGTGGTCGCCGAACGCGGCGAGGAAGGTATCGCCCGCATCCGCGAGCTGACCGGGCACGTGGACAAGGTCATCGAGGCCGTCGGCACCCGGCCGGCCCTCGACACCGCGCTCGGCGCGGTGCGGGACGGCGGCACCATCAGCCGCCTCGGCGTCCCCCAGTACGAACAGGGTCCGATCGGCCCGGCCGAGTTCATGCGCAACATCACCCTGACCGGCGGTGCCAGCCCCGCCCGCGCCTACATCGAGCAGCTCCTGCCCGACGTCCTGGACGGCACCATCGCCCCCGGCCGCGTCTTCGACCAGACCTACACCCTCGACCAGACGCCGCAGGCGTACCGGGCCATGGCCGACCGCCAGGTCCTCAAGGCCCTCATCTGCCCCTGAGCCGGCCTTCATCCCAGCAACAGCCCCACGCAGCGAAGGAATCCCCCTCATGCAGACCGTGACCCTCAACAACGGCGTCGAGATGCCGATCCTCGGCTTCGGCGTCTACCAGATCCCCGCCGACGACACCGAGCGCGCCGTCACCGACGCACTCGCCGCCGGCTACCGACTCCTGGACACCGCCGCCGCCTACGGCAACGAAGAAGCCGTAGGCCACGCCATCAAGAACAGCGGCATCCCCCGCAAGGACCTCTTCGTCACCACCAAGCTGTGGGTCCAGGACGCCCCCGCTCAGGACAACACCCGCCGCGCTCTGGACGCATCACTGACCAGGCTGGGCCTGGACCACGTCGACCTGTACCTGATGCACCAGCCCTTCGGCGACGTCTACGGCCAGTGGCGTGCCATGGAAGACGCCCACCGTGAGGGCCTGACCCGGGCCATCGGCGTCGCCAACTTCTACCCCGACCGGCTCCTGGACCTGATCTTCAACAACGAGATCACCCCGCAGGTCAACCAGATCGAGACCCACCCCTTCTTCCAGCGCACCACCGACCACGACCTCATGCGCGAGCACGGCGTCCAGCACCAAGCCTGGGGCGGCTTCGCGGAAGGCAAGAACGACCTGTTCACCCACCCCGTCCTCAGCGAGATCGGCACCACGCACGGCAGGTCCGTCGCCCAGGTCGTGCTGCGCTGGCTCATCCACCGCGACATCGTCACCATCCCCAAGTCGGTCAGCCCCGACCGGATGGCACAGAACCTCGACGTCTTCGACTTCGAGCTCACCGGCGACGACATGGAGCGGATCGCCGCCCTGGACACCGGATCGACGCTGTTCTTCGACCACCACGACCCCGAGATGGTCACCTGGCTCTCCAAGCGCCGCCTGGACGCCTGACCCACACCCGCACAGGGGCGAGTGACACCCCGGCGCCGCTCGCCCCCCGGCCGCCTCCCGTGCGAAGGACCACCGTGACACAGCACAACCGCCCGACGGCCCGGCGCCGCAGGATCCTGCGCGCAGCGCTGCTGGCGTACTTCTGGCGCGCCGGCGAGAACTACCACTACGGCGATCGCACCACACTCAAGGTCGGTAACACCGAGGTCCTGGCTTACAGAATCAGCGATCTCCTCGACTGCGACGTCTACCGGATCGAGCCCGCCGACCCCTACCCCGACAGCTACGACGTGACCGTCGAACGCAACGTCCGCGAACAGAACGCCGACGCCCGCCCCGCCATCAAGGGCGACCCTCCCAGCCTCGACGCCTACGACACCGTGCTGCTGGGCAGCCCCATCTGGAACGTCCGGGCACCCATGATCATGACGACGTTCACGGAGCGCCTCGACTTCGCCGGCAAGACCGTCGCTCCCATAGAGGAAGAAGTGACCGGTCCAGCCGCCGGCTTGCTCATAAGCGGCCCGGCGGATGAGGACGACTCCTTCGGCCCTGAGCGTGACGGTGCCCGGTCGCGCTGGGTCGCCGGCTCGGAGGTGGGGTACCCAGCGTCGGACCGTGACGCCGGACTCCGCGTCGGTGATGGGGGGCTGGATGTATGGGTCAGCATCAGTCCGAGCAGACAATTGTGCGCTGCGGCCGGTGAAGTTCCAGCTCAGCGCACCCGCCCCCGAGGCTTCAGCGACACAGGCGGCAGCGCGGGCGCAAGGAGCCGGTCCCCGTCGACCCCTTCACCTCCCCGAACCGCGCCCCCCTCATCCACTCCTCCCGAGCCCCCTCGATCTCCTCCTGCGTACGCCCGACGAAGTTCCACCACATACCACGTGATCGGCGGTTTATCCCAGGTCAGGGGTATCGCGGACCCTCGGGCGTCAGCAAAAGGTCAGCATCGGACGCCGAGGAGTCAGCACAGCATGGCCGTACGGAAACTCGCCCGCGGTATGGGCACCTGCTTCAAGGACTGCGAGCACCCTCAGTCTCGTTGGTCGAAGTGCCCGCACGAGTACAAGATCCGGTACCGCAACGCGGCGGGAAAGCAGACTGAGGAGGCGGGGTTCGCTACCCAGGACGATGCGATCACGCGTTTGACGGACATCTACAAGGAGAAGAAGGCCACCTTTCGGTCCCAGTCGAAGGCGGAGCGCATCCAGAAGTACGGGACGATGCGCTTCGAGGAGTACGCCGAGGAGTGGAAGGCCGGCCAGCGGCACCTGGCCGTCGCCTCGGTGCGCCATCTGGACTCGCTCCTGGAGCACCACCTCAACCCGGCCCTCGGCAGTCGGCGGATGAACTCGTTCGACCACAAGGTGGTGGACCACTTCATCCGCACCATGGAGCGCTTGAAGACTGGGCTCGCGACCCAGGCCAACGCCTTCGACAAGCTCCGCGCGATCCTCTTGGACGCCCGTCGGCTGGGGATCTACGCCGACAACCCCTTGCTCGGGGTGAAGCCACCGCAGTACGACCCGGCGCGGGCCGTCATCCCGTCCCTTGATCAACTCCGCGCGATACGCGTGGCCGGGGACGACGCCTTCATGCTGATGGTCGACCTGATGAGCGGCTGCGGCCTGCGCAACGGGGAGGCGGCCGCGGTGAACTTGAACAACCTCGTGGCCGACGACGTCTACCGGGTCAGTGAACAGGTCATCTTGTCGACCAAGAGCTATGGACCGCTCAAGCACCGGAAGGCGGGGGAGTACCGCGATGTGCCCCTGCCCGCTCGGATCAGGGAGACGATCGAGTGGTACGCGGAGAAGCACGGGACTTTCGATGGTTATCTCCTGCGTCAGCCTACTGACCCCAATAAGCCGTATCCGCATTGGGCGATGGACAACCAGTGGAAGCGCATCCGGGCGGCGGGCGCTGTCGACGTCCCGGAGGGGATGGTTCTGTATGGCAACCGTCACTTCTTCGCATCGAACTGCCTAAGCAACGGCATCCCGATCACGGACGTTGCCGAATGGATGGGCCACAAACGCCTCGACATCACGTTCAAGATCTACCGGCACCTCATGCCGGGATCGATCGGCAAGGCGGCTCAGGTGCTCGACATGGCACTCGCGGCCTGATACTCAGGCGGGCCTGGCACCTCCGAGGGCCGGGCCCGCTGGGGAATTTCTCAGCCCAGCTTTTGCTGCTGGGCCCAAGCCTGAACATCTGTGATCTTGAACTGCAGTTTCGCGCTGCGGCCCTGCCCGAACTTGTACGGAACAAGCCCGAGTTTCCGTGCGTCTCGGTAAACCCATGTGATCGACATGTTCAGATACTCGGCGGTCTGCTGGGCGTTCATGAATGTTGCTGGCACTGACGGTCCTCAAGAAGGAGAGTCGGTATGGCTGGTCTGGTATAGGCCCGAAGGAACCTTCCTCACCCGGTCAGGTGTGCCTAGTGCCCGAGGACCTGGACGACTGGGCACCCGCGCTCGAACTGCCCGCCCAGGGACGGTCAGTTCGCTGGATGAACGACGGCCGAAACCCGGAGATCCGGATCACGCTGCAGGGACCGTACATCTCCCGCGGCGAGGTCCTGAACGCGATCGAAGTGACGGTGAAGGACACCCCGGTGTCCCTCACCTCGGTCTGCGTACTGGTGCGCCTGTCCACCGACTGGGTCGATGCCCGGCGTGCGTGACTCGCCCAGGTCCGCGCCGCGTGGCCCTTCGGGCAGAGCTGAGGGTGGGAGGCTCTGAGTTGAGGGCCCCGCCCCGCAGCCAACAGTCCGCACAGGGACGTGACCCGTCCGCGGTCGGGGCCGGGCATCTCTCAGGCCGGCCGGATCGGCTACGCGCTGCGGTGGAGTCCGTGTCGTCGCCGTTCTCCACGGGTACCCGGGCACAGCGCCGCGGCACCGGGGTGCGTCTCCATCCGGACGAGGGAGAGACCTCATGAAGGCAGTGACCTGGCAGGGCAGGCGGGACGTGCGGGTGGAGGATGTGCCCGACCCGAGGATCGAGGAGCCCACTGACGCCGTCATCCGCGTCACCTCCACCGGTCTGTGCGGCTCCGACCTGCACCTGTACGAAGTGCTCACCCCCTTCATGACGGCGGGCGACATCCTCGGCCACGAACCGATGGGCATCGTCGAGGAAGTCGGCCCGGAGGCGGGCGACCTCCGTCCCGGAGACCGGGTCGTGGTTCCATTCCAGATCGCCTGCGGGCGGTGCCTCATGTGCCAGGACGGGCTGCCCACGCAGTGCGAGACCACGCAGGTGACGAGCGAGGGCATGGGTGCCGCGCTCTTCGGCTACACCCGCCTCTACGGCGCCGTGCCGGGCGGCCAGGCCGAGTACCTGCGCGTCCCGCAGGCGCAGTACGGGCCGATCAAGGTCCCCGAGGGGCCTCCCGACGACCGGTTCGTGTACCTGTCCGACGTCCTGCCCACCGCCTGGCAGGCCGTGGCCTACGCGGAGGTGCCGCCCGGCGGGACGCTCGTCGTGCTCGGGCTCGGCCCGATAGGGGAGATGGCCTGCCGTATCGCCCTCTCCCGCGGCGTGGAGCGGGTGATCGGCATCGACCTGGTGCCCGAGCGGCTGGCGAGGGCCGCGGCCCGAGGCGTGCAGACGCTGGACATCACGTCCTTCGACGACGAGAAGGCCCTCGTGGAAGCCGTCCGCGACGCCACCGGTGGCCGCGGCGCGGACGCCGTGATCGACGCGGTGGGCACGGAGGCGCACGGCAGCGCTGTGGCCCGGCTCGCCCAGACAGCCGCCGCGGTACTGCCGGGCAGAATCAGCGCCCCGCTCGCCGAACGCTTCAGCGTCGACCGGCTCGGCGCACTGCACATGGCCATCGACATGGTCCGACGCGGTGGCACCATCTCACTCAGCGGCGTCTACGGCGGCATGGCCGACCCACTCCCCATGCTCACCCTGTTCGACAAACAGATCCAACTGCGCATGGGCCAGGCCAACGTCCACCGCTGGAGCGACGACATCCTGCCCTACCTCACCGACGAAGACCCCCTCGGAGTCGAGGAGTTCGCCACCCACCACCTGCCGCTCACCGACGCCCCGCACGCCTACGACATGTTCCAGCACAAGCAGGACGGGGCCATCAAGATCCTCCTGCACCCAGGAACCGGCTGACCGGCCCGGCAGGGATGAGCGCACTGGGACCAGGAGCCGGTCGGTCAACGCCCACGACCAACTGCGCCTGTCCTGAACCACGGCCTGCAAGGCGCCCGGCCGTCCACGGACGCCTGCACCGGACAAAAGGTCGTGTGACACCATCCAAGTTTTCTGCCTCGCCGGGCCGTCGCGGGGTATGACCGGCCGCTTCGTGTGGCACCCGGCCCGTGTGCGAGGGATACGTGCTGCGTGGCAGGGACTGATGGCGGACCTCTCGGCGGCGGCCGGCGCCGCGCGGCGGGCGTGGGCTGCCCCGAGCCGGGAACGCGATCTTGTGGTCCAGGCGCTCAAGGCGGCACTGGCCGCATGGGTCGCCTGGGCCGTGGCGGGCTGGTGGCTGGAAGCACCCGTAGCGTTCGTCGCACCCTGGGTCGCGGTCGTCCTGGTCGAGTCCACCGTCTACCGCTCCCTCACCCACGGCTTCCAGCAGCTCGCGGCGATCGCGGCGGGCACCGTCCTGGCCACCGGCGTGGGACTGCTGCTCCCGCACACCGAGGCCGCGATGGCCGTCGTCCTGCCGGTGGTCCTCCTGCTCGGCCAGTGGCGCCGCCTCGGCAGCCAGGGCATCTACGCCGCCACCGGCGCCCTGTTCACCCTGACCGCCGGACCCGTCTCCGCTCTCACCTCCGCCGCCCGGCTCGGCGAGGCACTGTTCGGCGCGGTCGTCGGCCTCGCCGTCAACGCCCTGATCCGGCCGCCCCTCTACCTGCGCGACGCCCGCGCCCTGCTCCAGGACGCCGCGGACGAAACCCACGACATCCTCCAGCAGGTCGCCGAAGGCCTCGCCGACGGCCGCCTGGACTTTGACGAGGTGAACGCCTGGCACGACCGCGCGCTGCGGCTGAACCCGCTGGTCGAGCAGGCGAAAGCCGCCGTCGGCTGGAACCGGGAGAGCCTGCGCATCAACCTCCGCCACCGCCCCAAGGCCATCCCGCAGCCCGGCCGCGGCTACGACGACGCCGTCACCGTCCTGGAGTACGCGGCCGTACACACCGCGGGAGTCACCCGCACCGTGCTGGAGACCGCCTCCGAGGACGACGAGACCACCCGGCTGGAGCCCGGCCTCGCCCGCCACTACGCCCGCTACCTCAGCCTCACCGCTCACGCCCTGCGCCTGTACAGCAACAGCCGCTTCGGACCCGCGGCCGAGGACGGACTGCGCGACGCGGTGCACGACATGCACGAGACCCTTCGGACCCTGCGCCAGGACCTGGTCCGCACCAGCGGCGACGACCCCGCCGGAGTCGCCGTCTACGGCGCTCTGCTCGCCCAGGCCCACCGACTGTCCCGGCAGATGGTCCTCTCCGCCAGATGAGGCCCTGTGCAGCAAGCCCGGTCGTCCCCCAACGGCTGAGCCGGTCCGGCGGCCGAGGAGCAGCTGAGCAGAGCCGCAGGAGGTCTACGTCGTCAGGGCCGAAGCCGGCGGTCGTCGACCCGACCCGCAGCTCGTCCGAGAAACAGACCGCCGCAGGGTATGCCTGCGGCAGGTCAGCCTGCGCCGTCCGCCAACGGCCGTTGTCCGACGGCGGGCCGTCGGCAATTCCTCGGCGCGGGCCGGGCCCGCACCCGCTGACGACACCGCCGCGTCACAGGCATACGACGACCAGGGCGGTGTCGTCGGTCATGCCCTCGGCGGGGAGCAGGTCGCGCAGGACGGCGTCGGCCAGCGCCTCAGGGGTGGTGATGTGCCGGTTGCCGTCGAGGGAGTCCAGGAGCTGGCCCAGCCCCGTGTCGATGTCCTGGTGCCGCCGCTCGATGAGGCCGTCGGTGTACAGCACGAGCGCGTCGCCACCGGTAAAGGAGACGGTGGCCTCCGGGCGGGGGCTCGGCTCCACAGCGGCGTCCAGCGGCGGGTCGGTCGCTTGGTCCAGCAGATCCGCGCCACCGGCACCGCGCAGGAGTACGGGCGGCGGGTGTCCGGCGCTGGAGTAGGTGATGGTGTGCTGGTCGAAATCGATGAACGCGGTCACCGCGCTCGTGGACTGGGCGCCCTCCAGGGAGTGTGCGTAGCGGCCGAGGACCTCGAGAGCCTGCGCGGGGCCCCGTGCGACCCGCGAGGTGGCCGAGAGAGCGCTGCGAAGCTGTCCCATCACACCGGCGGCCGCCAGGCCGTGGCCCACGACGTCGCCGACAGCGACGGCGATCCGGTCCCCGCCGACGAGCTTGACCAGGTCGTACCAGTCCCCGCAGACGTTGAGGGAGCCGACGGCGGGGCGGTAGCGGACGGCGAAACGGTGCTGGCCGACCGCGGCCGGGACCGGGAGCATGGCGCGCTGCAGGGCGAGGGCGACCTCGCGCTCGCGGGCGTGCGCCTTGCGGAGACGTTCATTGACCTGGTGCAGTTCCCGCATCCGGCTGTACAGCTCGGCCTCCAGATGCCGTTCGCCGCCCGTCCGCCCGCTGACACGCAGGAGTTCGGTGACCTCCTCCACCCGGTGGATCAGCAGGACGATGTGGCCGTCCGGCGCGAAGACCGGCGCGTTGACGGGACTCCAGTACCGCTCCTCCCACCGGCCTCTCTGCTCGCGGGACTCCACGTCGTAGCGTTGCAGCGCCATGGTGTCGACCTCGCGCTTGACCAGGACCCGGCGCAGGGACGCCTCCAGATTCCTGGCGCCGGCAGCGCCTCTGTCCCCGGGATTGGGAGGGAAGGCATCGAAGAGGAACCGGCCGACGACTTGATCACGGCTGCGGCCTGCCTGCCGCAGAAAGGCCAGGTTGGCATCGACGAACACCAGCTCGGTGTCGAGAAGCGCGACCGCGCCCGGCAGGGCCTGGAACACCGCCGCGTAATCGATGGGCATCTATTCAGAATAGCCGGAAATGGATCTTCTCAGATAAATGTGAAAGTTGTCCCGGTCTGCATATTTACAGCACAGGATGTAGCGCCGGGATCGAACACTTCAAGTGGATAGGCTCTGTTCCACAGCAGATCCAACTGCGCATGGGGTCAGGCCGGCGTCCTCCGCCGAGTTCACTGTTCTGCGACCACGCGCACGGTCGTCAGGCCGGGGTCGGCGGCGTCGGGGAGGTTCATGCCCGCCCGAACGCCGGTGACGAGGTAACGCAGCACGGGCTCGGTAAGCTGCTCGCCGGGGAGCACGACCGGGATTCCGGGTGGGTACGGCGTGATCATCTCGGCGGCGATGCGTCCCGCAGCCTCTTCGGCGGGCACGTCGGTGTGCTCGTCGAAGTAGGCGTCGCGGGGCAGCACGGCCTGCTCCATGCGCAGCCGGTCCGGGGCGGGCACGTCGACCCCGGGTGCGTCACGCAAGGAATCCGCCTGCCGCACCAGGTCGTGCAAGGCGGTCAGCAGACGGTCCGCCGTCTCGCCGTCGTCGGCGTGCGTGAACTGGGCGCTGATCCGGCGGTGGTCGAAGAGGTGCAGATCGACATGATGGTGCTCGCGCATCCAGTCACCGGCGCGGTACCCGCTCGTCCCCAGCTCCCTGATGTCGATCACGGTCGGCAGCGGATCGAAGTCATCGGCGAGCCCGGGACCGCGGAAATCGGCGGCGTCGTTTACATGGATGCCGTCGATGCTCTCGATCTCCTCCTGGACACGGTCGGCGAGGTCAAGGGCCTGGCCGAGCAGATGGTGTCCGTGCTGCACCATCTGCCGCCGCCAGGCGTCCATGCCCGCATACAGCAGGACACTCGGGCTGGTGGTGCCCAGGAGATCGGCGCGGGAGGCCAGCTCGGCCGGGTCGATGCGGTCGCCCTGGACGTGGAACACCGATCCCTGCTCCAGGCCGCTGCCCATCTTGTGGACGCTGGTGACACAGACATCGGCGCGCGCGTCCATCGCCCAGGTCGGCAGCCGCTCATGGAACGGCAGATGCGCGCCCCACGCCTCGTCGACGATGAGCGGCTTGCCGCGGCGGTGGCAGATGCCGGCGATCGCGCGCAGGTCGGCCGCCGAGCCGTAGGGCGTCGGGCTGGTGACCAGAGCTCCGTCGGCCTCGGGGTGCTCGGCGAACGCCCGCTCGTAGGCGGCGGGCGACGGGGGATGGGCCAGGTGCCGGTCCGCGTCCCACTGCGGGTCGACCCAGACCGGGCACACCCCGGACAGGATCAGCCCGGCGATCACCGACTTGTGGGCGTCCCGGCCGACGAGCAGTCGGCGGTGCGGCCGGGTCACGGCCAGCATCGCCGCCTTCACTGACAGCGAGCTGCCGCAGGTGGAGAAGAAGGTGTGCTCGGCGTGGACCGCGTCCGCCATCAGCGCCTCGGCCCGTTCCAGGACGCGGCCGCCGCTCAGCCTGCTGTCCAGGCCGCCGCTGGCCAGCACGTCACCGGCGAACACCGCCTCACCCAGCACAGCCACCGCCCGCGGATCCGCCCCACGCGCCTGCTTGTGGCCGGGCGGCGTGAAGCCCACCTCCTTCGCCGCGTGATACTCGGCCAGTGCCTCGAGTACGGGAGCTTCCTCATGGTCGAAGGCCATGCCTTCCGCAGTCCCCGATCTCCGGAAGGTCATGCCCGCAACCCACCGGCAGGCACGTCAGGCCCGGCCCCGGGTACCCGTCCCGGACCACGAGGGGGCAGACACGGGCCGGGTTCGTGCAGCGCGGACCCGACCCGGCGGTGCCGGTCCGGGCCCGCGCGAGGCACGAGAAGGTCAGGGCAACGGTGTGCCGCCGGTCGCGTTGAGGATCTCCGCCGTGATGAAGCTCGCGTGTTTCGAGGCGAGGAAGACGTAGGCGGGTGCCATCTCCGCGGGCTGGGCGGGCCGGCCGAGTGGTGACTGCTTGCCGAACTCGACGGTGTCCGGCATGGTCGCCGGGATCAGCGGGGTCCACACCGGGCCCGGCGCCACCGCGTTGACGCGGATACCGTCGTCGGCCACCATCTGCGCCAGTCCCTGGGTGAAGGTGACGATCGCACCCTTGGTCATCGCGTAGTCCAGCAGGTGCGGGCTCGGCTTGTACGCCTGCACGGACGTGGTGTTGATGATGCAGCCCCCGGGCGGGATGTGTGGCAGCGCCATCTTGCTCAGCCAGAACATGCCGTACAGGTTGGTGCGCACAACCCTGTCGAACTGTTCGGTCGTGATCGCCTCGATGCCGTCCGGCTGGGACATCTGGTAGGCGGCGTTGTTCACCAGGATGTCGATGCGCCCGAACTCGTCCACCGCCCGCTCGATCAGCCGGCGGCACTGCTCCTCATCGCGGATGTCACAGGGCACCGCCACCGCCTTGCGCCCGGCTTCTTCGACCAGCCGGCTGGTCTCGGCAGCGTCCTCACCCTCTTCGGGAAGGTAGGTGAAAAGCACATCGGCGCCCTCGCGCGCGTACGCCAGCGCCACGGCCCGGCCGATGCCGGAGTCGCCGCCCGTCACCACCGCCTTGCGGTCGTTCAGCAGCCCGCTGCCCTCGTACGATTCCTCGCCGTGGTCCGGCGGCGGGTCCATCGGCCCGGTCCAGCCCGGATGCTCCTGCCCCTGCTGGGGGAACTCGGGGCGCGGATGCCGGTGGAGGGGATTGTCGGTCACGAAGACCTCCTTCCGATATCACCCTGCGGTGCTTCCGCAGGGCGCCGTACTGTCAGTCGCCGCCACGCCGTTCACGGGCACAAGCCGTGAGCCGCCTGGCCAGCAGAGCGGTCACGCACAAGTCAGCTGCGACCGCTGACGATGATGCTGCTGCTCACTTGTCCGGGCGGGCGGCGCTGATGTCGCCGAGTGCTGAGGTCTCGTCCCGTTCCATGGCCAGGTCACCGAGGGCGATGATGACCAGGTCATCGGTGGCGGCCTGCATCACGGTGGTCTGGTCCGGGTCCGATCCCTCGGCGAAGGCGCGGACCACCAGGTCGCGGTCGCTCACCAGACACCGCAGTCGCCCGTCCTCGGTCACCAGGACCGCACCGACGTCCTCATCCCGCATCAGCCTCGCGACGGAGGCCACCGACGCCTGCGGTTCCACGGTCACCAGATCACTGGTCATGATGTCCCGCACGTGCTGTGTCATGACGGTCCTCCCTTCTCTCCGTCCCGGACGGGTACCCTCCGCCGGCTGACCAACTCAACGCCGGTCCCGGGCACAGGTGCCGTGTCCGCGGGTCGCCTCCCACCGTCGAGGATCTACGCCTGATGGGACTGCGCGGGCGATGGCGCCCCGGTATCTGGCGTCACCTGATGAACGAGTCGACTGCCACCGCCGGGGAACCCGTGACGGTGACCCCACCTGCGGACAGAAGTCCGCTCGGGGCCATGGCGGCTCGGATGCCGGGGCGTCAGCGGCCGCAAAGGCAAAGGGCAGCGGAGGAGTCAATGCCTGCTGGATCCAGCCCCAAGAGGGAACGGCAGTACGAACACATCAAGGACAGCGCCGAGGAGCGGGGCGAGTCCACCGGGCGGGCCAAGGAGATCGCCGCGCGGACGGTCAACAAGGAGCGGGCGAGGTCGGGCGAATCCCAGACCAGCAGCAAGACCTCCACCCGCGACCCGAAGTCCGCCTCCCAGCGGGGTGGACAGCGCTCGCACAGCGGCGCCCGGGGCCCGACCAAGGACCAGCTCTACGAAGAGGCCAGGAAACGCAACATCGACGGCCGTTCCTCGATGACCAAGCAGCAGCTGAAGAACGCCCTCGGCCGTTAACGCACTCCACTCCACTCCGCTCAGGCCGAGGCCGGCCCCCTGCGGGCGTGGTCCCGGCAAAAGCAGCCTGTGCTACCCGCGCTCCGCATGTATGTCTTCGCGCACGCGTGCGAAGCACTGGTTGAGCAGGCGGGACACATGCATCTGTGAGACGCCGAGCTGGACGGCTATGGCGCTCTGGGTCATCTCGCGGAAGAAACGCAAGTACAGGATCGTGCGGTCCCGCTCCGGGAGTGCCGCTATCGCCGGCCAGGCCGCCGCGCGGTCGTCGACCAGATCGAACCCGCCGTCGTGCGCACCGACGGACTCGCCCAGCGAGTGTCCCTCGGTCCCGGTCACCTCGGCGTCGAGCGAGAGCGCGGCGAAGCAGTCCAGCGCCTCCATCCCCTCGCGGGCCTCCCTCTCGCTCATCCGCGCCTGTGCAGCGACCTCCGCCACGGTCGGCGCCCGCCCCGGGACGCTCTGGTCCACGTCCCGGTAGGCGATGCGGACCCGGTTGCGCAGTTCCTGCACCCGCCGGGGGACATGCAGGGACCACATGTGGTCACGGAAGTGACGTTTGATCTCACCGGTCACGGTAGGCACCGCGTACGACTCGAAGCTGCTCCCGCGGTCCGGGTCGTAATGCTCCACGGCCTTGACCAGGCCGAGCGCCGCGATCTGATACAGGTCCTCGAGGTTCTCGCCCCGGCCCCGGAACCGCATCGCGAGACGTTCGGCCATGGGCAGCCAGGATCTGATGACGTCGTTGCGCAGTGCCCGCCGGCGCGGGCCGTCGGGCAGCTCGGCCATCCTGCGGAAGGTGCCAGCGGTGTCGGGGGCGTCGTCGTAGGTGCGAGTCTTCGCGCTGCGGGGCACAGGCATCGTGTGCACAGCCTTCGAGAGAGACGTCGGCCGAGGACGCCGGAGCAGGATCGAAGCGTGCGCAGGGCACATTCCGTGAATCGCACCGGGTCGGCCCGAACAGTGCCTTCGTTTTCCAGGCACCCTCCCCGCCTTCCCACCTGCCCCACACGTACACATCGCGACGAGAAAGGCTCGGCAGCCCATGCCCACGCTCGGGCCCACTGCGAGGTGAAACCTACGCCAGGCCGACGGCGTACGCCGCGCCCGGCCGGTGTCGGGGGCCAGGCTCGGGCCGGCTGGAAGTCCCCCTGATCCTCGCCGGGAGACGTGCGGCACACCTGAACCCTGCGGCCGACCCGCGCCCACAGCTCCCACGGTTGGCGCGCTATCGTGGGAATTGTCCGGCGCGCGCCTGTTCCTGTTCCGCCCCAGCGGGACGGAACAGGAACAGTAGACCGCCCGACTGCCGCCCGCGTCCTCGCATCGTCAGCCAGCACAAAGGCCTGCGCGGCTGCCATGCTGTGACTCGTGACAGCCCAGGCGCACCCGGACCCCTCGAAAACCCTGCTTCGGGTGACGTATGCCCCGAGAGGCGTCCCGCCGGCCCCGGTGATCACCCTGCGTGCTGAAGAGGACCAATGCGCAGCACGTCCCGGACCTGTAGACGGGGTGGGGTTGAACGGCCGATCCTGACCAGAGCGTCATCGTCGATGTCAGTGGCCTGGTGTCGGTCGACGAGTTCCTCTTCAGCGAATTGATACATCTGCGCCGCCAGCAGCCCGTCCTCCTGGCCGGTCCACTGCCGCCCTCGCTGGGGCGCCGCTTGGACATGACCGGCACCCGGGCATCGTTCGACGCCCAGGCCACCGTGCAAGGGGCCCTCGCCAGCCTGCGCCCCGGCTGACCTGCTGATGTGGACGTTCACGTGTTTCCCCGGGGCTGAGTTCACGTAATTCCCCAGCCCCGGGTGCCGATGGCGCCTACTTGGCTGACGGCTTGGCGGGCTTGTCGGTGAGGTTCTTGGGGCGCTTGTCCGGACGGTAGCTGGGGCCGTTCATGATGATCTGGTGGCTGGTGTTGATGAGCCGGTCGAGGAGGGACTCGGCGACTACGGGGTTGGGGAAGAGGGGATACCAGTCGCTGGGCGCCCGGTTGCTCGTGATGATCAGGGACCGCTCCTGCCGCTCGCTGACGAGTTCGTAGAGTTCGTCGGCCTGGGCCGCGGATAGCTGGCGCATGGCGAAGTCGTCGAGGGTGAGCACGTCGGGTCGTACCAGTTCACGGACCCGTTTCTCCCAGGTGCGGTCCCCGTGACCACCGGCGAGTTCGGCGAGGATCCGGCTGGTCTTGGCGAAGCGGACGTGGGCGCCTGGCCCGCGTACCAGTGGACGTAGATCTCGGTGATGTCGACCAACGACGAACGTTCTCCTTGCCATCCGGGCTGCCCATCGGCGTTCGGGACCCACCGGGCGAGGTCATCCGCAGCTCCGCGATGACCAGGTCCCTCGATCCCGAACTCCGCCGTACCCATGGCCAATCAGGAGGATTCAGAATAGAGATCGCATATCTGTCAAACTGCCCCATATGCTGAAAGTCTGGCGACTGTGGCTCCGCAGTACAGCGCGGAGCCATTCCAAAGAATGCAATGCAAAGATTGCATTGCAAGTACTCCTTTGCATCGCTATCTTTGTAGGCATGAACGAGCCCCAGGACTCGCACGTCCACAATCTCGATGCCCGATCCCTGCGCGGGCTCGCACACCCACTGCGCATGCAACTGCTGGACGCCCTGCGCTTCGACGGCCCGGCCACCGCGTCCCAACTCGCCGAAAAACTGGGCGAGTCAAGCGGTGCAACCAGCTACCACCTGCGGCAGCTCGCCGTTCACGGCTTCATCGAGGACGCCCCCGAGCGCGGCAAGGGCCGGGAGCGGTGGTGGAAGGCGGTCCACAAGGGCCTGCGCTTCGACGACGCACTGCTCACGGACACCAGCCCAGACGTGCGCGGGGCCGCCGACATGTATCTGCACGAGGTCGCCACCACCCAGACCCGGGACCTGTGGACCTGGCTCGGCAACCGCCAGACATGGCCAGAGGAATGGAACCGCACCTGGGACATGAGCAGCGCGACACTGCGGCTGACGCCCGAACTGACCCAGGAACTCGTCGAGAAGATGCACGCGCTCGTCGACACCTACCGTGACCGGGCCTCCGGCGAGGACGACGCCAACACCGCCCAGGTACGCATCCACACGCACGCGTTCCCCCTCACCACGGAATGAAAGGCCACAGCCAGATGCGTCCCGAGATCCACCTTGCCCTGCACCATGTCCGCGCCGCCGAACTCCGTGCCGAAGCCGACGCGTACCGTCTCGCCGCAGCGGCCCGGCGCCCCCGGGACTTCCGTACCCGTCTCGGCTGGGCCCTCGTAGAAGTCGGCCTGCGGCTGGCTGCCACTCCCAAGCCGGCAGCCGCCATTCCTTAGTGCCGACGCGACCGCCGTCCCCATGGGGAAACATGACCTCGAGGATGGGGAATTGGCTGACGCCGAACCCACCTGGGGTGGGAAATTACATGACCGTCGACAGCTGAGGAAGCCGAGACGCCCGCACCGCGGACGAGTACTGTCGCCTGCTTCTAGGAGCTGGACTTGACGCGACCAGGCTCGCTGGAAAGCCTGCCTGTATGAGCAGCGACGAACCCATCCGCCAGCAGCCCCTGATCGCAACGGTCAGCCCGCAAGCGGCCCGGACCGTGGTGAACGTCGAGGGCGAAGCCTGCTACCCCACCTCTGCACCCCTGGATCAAGCACTCCAGAGCGCACTCGCAGCCCCTGCCAGAGTCGTCGACATCGACTTCAGCCACGTCACCTTCTGCGACTGCCACGCCCTCAACACCCTGCTCCGCGCCCGCTGCCAGGCAGCCCGCGCGGGAGCGCACCTGACCCTGCGCCCCACGCTGCAGCCGGTCGTCCACCGCCTGCTCACCCTGACCGGCGCGGCGCCGCTCCTTTCCGGGGAACGCCCCCACGCCGCGTGAACCACGGCGGGCCGCACGTAGCACGAGGACGGCCGACCCCAGTGCGGGCGGGCTTCGCGGCAGTTCTGTAGTTCCCGCCGCCTGACGCCGACCGGCCTGGACTCGCCGCACCAGGCTCACCAGCGATGCCCTGCCCCGGTGCCATGATCGGAACCAGTGCTACCAAGGATCTGGGAGAGATGACGTGGCGGAACGGCAGAACGGCACGGTGAAGTGGTTCAACGAGGAGAAGGGCTACGGCTTCATCACCCCGCAGTCCGGCCCCGATCTCTTCGTGCACTTCAGGGCGATCGAAGGTAACGGCTTCAAGACCCTCAAGGAAGGGCAGCGGGTGACCTTCGAAGCCGTCCAGGGCCAGAAGGGCATGCAGGCCGACAAGGTCCACGCCGCCGGATAGCATCTGAGGGAAACGACCTAAAACGGCGGCCAACTGGAACCGGGAGGCGGGGCGGGAGTTGCCATTCCGCATTTCCGCTGCTGGAGGCGGCTTCAAAAGCCCATGAACGGCTGACCGATATCAGGGCAGGCCAGGGCCCCAGCGGGCTGCTTCAGAGCGTTGGTACTCTCCGCTTCCAGGGCGAGGCGGGGGAGATGATCGTGGGAGCAGAGCCGTCGAGTCCTGCGAGCCGCTGGTTCAGCGGAATTGGCTTTGGTGTCCTCTTCGGCGGACTGACCGCTGTGGTGACCATTGCTGCGATCGGGAGGGCATGGGCTGCTTGTGACATCGGCAGCAGCGCGGGAGCCAACAGCATGGCCCTGCTGTTGCTTGCGCCTCTCATATGGATCGCCACCGCGGTTCCGTGGGTGATCCTGCACAGCACCCTCGGAAGACGTCATCGCAGGATGTCCCTGATGGCAGGGCTCATCTTCACCCTGTGGTTCACGTGGTTCCTTGTCACGTGGCTTGGGATGCCGGACTCCTACCCCGCCCCGTTTTGCCCTGGCAACGTTCCACCCTGGTGGCCGAGCTTCATCCCGACATGACTCCAGCATGGCGTGTGTTACGAGCTCTTGGGCAGATGTAGGGATTCCGCTCGCTCCCACGGTATGTAGCCGTGCTGCGGCCGCGAGACCTCGCGCGGGTCGTATCCGAAACTTTGTCCGGGCGTAGCACCAGGAACAGAACCAGCGTTCCATCACCGATCCGCAGAAGGCCACCCACGGCTCAGGGGCACGGGCGCGGGAAGCGGGCGCGCATGGCGTCGATGCAGGTGTGGCCAGGCACCGGTAGTGCGCGCGCCACCCGCCGTCGTGCCTGACGACCGGGGCCGCTGATCACCACCTCGTTGCCAGCGGCGGAGGGCGGGGCCGTTGAGCGGATCATGGGAACCGTGACCGGGCCCCGGCATCGTGGCGGTGAGGCTCGCGGCCGACATCGTTTTGTGGTGGACTGCGCCCGCCCGGAGGGGCTGGGGGACTCAGCTCGCTGTCTCCTGTAGCGGTGTGAGGTGTCCGGCGTCGAGTTCGATGTGGTTGCCGGTGAACCGGTGACGCAGGCGGCGGTCGTGGGTGACGATGACGACCGCGCCGCGGTAGCCGGCCAGTGCTCCTTCCAGTTCTTCGACCAGGGCCGGCGAGAGGTGGTTGGTGGGTTCGTCGAGCAGCAGCAGGTCGACGGGTTCGCTGACCAGGCGGGCCAGTTCGATCCGGCGCCGCTGTCCGTAGGACAGCTCGCCCACCTTCAGGCCCAGGTCTGAGGGGCTGAACAGACCGAGGGACAGCAGGTCGCCGGTGTGCTCGTCCAGGTCGCCTTCCCGGCCGTGGGCGAAGGCCTGCGGGACTGTCAGGCCGGGCGGCCACGGTGTCTCCTGCTGCCTGAGGTGCCCGACGCGGCCCCGTGTGTGCACCGTTCCGTCACTGGGCTGCAGCTCTCCTGCCAGCACCCGCATCAGTGTCGTCTTGCCGGCTCCGTTCGGGCCGGTGACCAACAGCCTCTCCCCACTGCCGATCCGTAGGGACGGCACGTGCAGCCGGTCCCCGACACGGAGGCCGGCCAGCTCCGCCGCGAGCCCCGGCGCCTTGCTCTGGGCGGTGGCCAGAGGGGCGGCGAACACCAGCGGCTCCGGGGGCGGTGCGACCGGACGGGCCGTCAGCCGCTCGACACGCTCCTTCGCGTTGCGGACGCGCCCCATCGCCCCGTGACCACGGTCGCGGGAGCGGAACGCGCCGTGGCCGAACTTGGCGAACGGCAGCCGGCGGGGGATCGCCCCCAACCGGGCCGAGTTCGTGCCGGCCAGCTTCCGGTTGCGTGCCAGCTCCGCGCACCAGTCGGTGTACTCCCGCAGACGACGCCGCCGCTCGGCGGCCTTTGCGGCAAGGTATCCGGCGTAGCCGTCGCCGTGGCACCTCACCTTGCCTTCACCGACCTCCAGGATCGTGGTGGTGACCCGTTCCAGGAAGACCCGGTCATGGGTGACCGCGAGCACCGTGCCGCGATGCGCCCGCAGGTGTGCCTCCAGCCACGCCACCGCCTGGTCGTCCAGATCATTGGTCGGCTCGTCCAGAAGCAGCAGCTCCGGCTGGGACGCCAGCGTCGCGGCCAACGCCAGCCGGGAGCGCTCACCGCCCGACAGCGTGCCCAGCGCCCGGTCCCGGGCCAGGCCCCGCAGGCCAAGGCCGTGCAGGGCGACATCCACCCGGGCGTCGGCCTCATAGCCCGACCGGGCCTCGTACCGGGCGACCAGCTGCGCGTAGTCGTCCAGAGCGGCGATGAGCTCCGCCCCCGCCAAGCCGGCAAGTCCCGCCTCAGCCCGACGCATCCGCGCTTCGAGATCACGCAGATCGGCGAGCGACACCTCCACCAGGTCCTGGACGCTGGCGTCGGCAGGCAAGGCGAGCGACTGCGCGAGATAGCCCACGCCCCCCGGCGCGATCACGTTCAGTTCCCCGTTGTCGGGCTGGTCCAGCCCGGCGATCAGCCGCAGCAGGGTGGACTTCCCCGCCCCGTTGTCACCGATGACGCCGATCCTCTCGCCCGGCTTGACGCTGAAGGACACATTTTCCAGCACGACGCGGTCGCTGTAGCGGCGGGTGACGTTCTGCAGAGAGAGTTGTGCGGTAAGCAAGGGTGTCCCCTGTTCTCGGCCGAACCGGCCGGCGCGGGTGGATGGTCGCCTCCGCGCACACCACAGCCACTGTGCGGCACGCCCGAACACACGGGGGCTGACACAGGAGGTGAGGAAGCGCGGGTGAGAACGCGCGACGGCGGAGTGAACTCAACGCGGTCGCACGGGGACTATCACAGAGAACCCATGCACGGCATATTAAGCGCGCCCCCCTGCGCCTACAAGCGCTTTTCTGACGAGGCTACGCGCGACCGTTGGCTCACCCGCATCGACAGGGCGCCAGCCCCCTTACCGCGATCCTGGTGGCGCACGGCAGGGGCCGGTACCCGGGCCTCCTCTTCGCCCCCCTCACGGGGAGGGCGGCCCTCGGCGATGCCGGTCTTCAGAAGCGCGGCTGCGCCGTGCCATTTCAGGGCGGCTAGGCTTCCTCGGGCCTGTCCTACTTGTACGGCGGGCCAGCCGAGCGGGTACGGGGGCACGATGGTGGAACCACTCATAGCTGCGGTACGGAGCGGGGACGCAGGGGTGGTGGACACGTTGTTGCGGGCAGGCGCCGACCCCGACGCTGCCGACGAGCACGGCACCCCTGTCCTGTGCCTGGCTGTGGATGCCTTCGATCTCCCGGTGGCGGAGACCCTCCTCGGGGCATGTGCGCGTCCGGACCGTCCGGACGGCCTCGGACGTACCCCGCTGCTTCGCGCGATCGAGCTAGGTTCCTACGACATCACGAACCTGCTCATCAACCGTGGCGCCCACATGTGGATCACAGACGCCGAAGGGCACAATGCCCTGGCACTGGCCCAGTACTGGCACGAGAGGGACCTTATAGCCGAGCTGCGTCGCAGAAGCGGCCGGCAGGGGCCAGTCGACCGTAGAACCGTCTCATCCGATTCCGGGAACTGCGAGCAACTGTCACTGGGCAGCCTGACCGTCAGAACCGGGCACGCGGCGATACTCACCAATTTGGAGAAGTCGTACGGCATCGCGACGTCCTTCGACGAACTTCTCTCCCGCGCGCTGGCCGAACCCGACATTGACCACGCGATCTGGTGGGAGACCACCGCGACACTCGCGGAGCGCGGCTCCTCCGCCTGGGACGCGGCCGCTGCCCTGCGCGACCGGCCCGACCCGCTGGAGCGCTACTTCGGCGCGGAGATCCTCCGTCTGACCAACTTCTCTGACGAGAGCGACGACGCGCCCTTCGACGGACCTCTCGTCGACCTCTTCCTTCCCTGGGTAGCGAGCGAGCCGGACCCCGCGTGACCCGGCCCCTCACCGCCGGCCTGGCCGATGCTCAGGACCCGCGCCGCGTCGAGCCGCTCACTGAGCTCACCCGTCACATCGACAGCAAGGTCCGGCAAACGGCGCTCTCCGGGTTGCACCGCCCGATCGGAAGAGGCAATCACGAGGCCCTCTCCGCAGCCGTGGAGCGCACAACGGACAAGGACCCGATGGTACGCAGGCAGGCCTGCCGAGCCCTCGCCTCCGCACCCGCACACCACCAGGGCGCCGCAGACTCACTCGTCACCTGCCTCACCGATCCAGACGAGGACGTGCGTGTGGAGGCAGCCGTACGGCTCGCGCTGCGGGACGATCCACGAGGCGACGAGATGCTGGACAGCCTCCGTTCCATCGACGAGGGGTCCCCCTACTACTGGCTGCTCTACGACGTGTCTCGACACCGTCACGGCTGATGCCCTGGAGCAGCGGTCGTCGGGCGAGCACCCTTCCGTGGAACGGGGACCAACGTCCGCCTCCACAGCACTAACCGGAAAGCTCACCCGCCAACTCAAGTACTCATCCGCCAACTGAAGCGCTCAGTCACAACTCGCCGAGGCTGGGAGTCGCTCCCCGCGCTCGGGGCAGGCGGGACGTCTGCGCGGTCGGATGACTCGAAACCCGGGATCGGGGAAGCGGAAGAGATGCCCTGCCCATGAGGGGAGGGCCGGGTCCCCCTGGCGCCCGGCTTCCTCACCGGAAGAAGGACCATGATGGCGCACGAAGACGACGGCGGGCAGGTCGTGCCGAACACCACGGGCATCCGTTCCGACGGCGACGGCGTCACACACCGCCGTCTGCGCGAGCGGCATGTCGAGGAGACAGTCGAGGTCGCGGTGTCCGTCCGCACGGCCTACAACCAGTGGACACAGTTCAAGACGTTCCCGCGATTCTCGGCCGTGGTGCGCCACGTCGAGCAGATCAGACCCACCGTCACCGCGTGGACCATCGGTTACGGCCTCCTGCGTCACCGCTTCACGGTCGAGATCGTGGAACAGGACCCTGACGCCTACCTGGCCTGGCGTGGCCTGGAGCAGCACTCCACGCACCAGGGCGAAGTCGAGTTCAGGCCGACCCAGTCCGGCGGCACCGCGATCACCGTCCGGATGCTCCTCCAACCGCAGGGCGCCGCGAAGGTCCTCACCCGCTCCACGAGGATCGTGGGGCTGACCGCGCGACTCGTGCGCGCAGAACTGGTGAGCTTCAAGCACTTCATCGAAGGAGTCGGTCAGGAGGGCGGAGCCTGGCGCGGCACCATCCGCAACGGCCGGGTCCAGCACGACTCCCCGGAACCGCCCAGGAGCCACGTCGCCCAGTGGCCCGTCGGCTGACCCGCGTCCCGCACACGGCAAGAGAAAGGCCACCAGCGATGCCAAACCCGCCCGGTGAGGAGCCGCAGACCACCCTCTCCGTGACACCGCCGAAGAAGTGGGCGGCCGGGGTTCCCGCCGTCGTGCACGCGCTGGAATATTCCCTGGAGCAGACCTCCCCGCGCAAGACCGGCATCGACCTGCTCACCATGAACCAGGTGGGCGGGATCGACTGCCCCGGCTGCGCATGGGCGGACCCCGCACCGGGCCGGCGCCACCGCAATGAGTACTGCGAGAACGGCGCCAAACACATCAACGACGACGCCACCACGCGCCGGATCACCGCCGACTTCTTCCGCGAGCACAGCGTGTCCGATCTCGCCGCCCGCTCCGACATGTGGCTCAACCAGCAGGGCCGCCTCACCGAACCGATGATCAAACGGCCCGGGGCAGACCACTACGAGCCCATCGGCTGGAACGACGCCCTGGGCGTCCTTGCACAGGAACTCAAGGGACTGGACTCGCCCGACGAGGCGGTCTTCTACACCTCCGGCCGGGCCAGCAACGAAGCCGCCTTCGTCTTCCAGCTCTTCGCCCGCGCCTACGGCACCAACAACCTGCCCGACTGCAGCAACATGTGCCACGAGTCCAGCGGCTTCGCCCTGAACCAGACGCTGGGCGTCGGCAAGGGCACCGTGAGTCTCGACGACCTCCACCACGCGGACCTGATCTTCCTGGTGGGGCAGAACCCGGGCAGCAACCACCCGCGCCAGCTTTCGGCCCTGGAAGAGGCCAAACGCAACGGCGCCCGCATCGTCGCGGTCAACCCGCTGCCCGAGGCGGGGCTGCGACGCTTCAAAAACCCGCAGAAGCCGCGCGGAGTCGTGGGGCGGGGCACCCAGATCGCCGACCGCTTCCTGCACATCAAGCCAGGCGGAGACCTCGCCCTGTTCCAGGCACTGAACCGACTCCTGCTGGACGCGGAGGACACACATCCCGGCACCGTCCTGGACCACGACTTCATCAACGCCCACACCTCCGGTTTCCAGGAATTCGCCCGGCACGCCCGCACCCCCGACTGGGACGACGTGCGCGCGGCGACAGGCCTGACCCGCGAGGAGATCGAGAAGGTCCACGACGAGGTCCTGCGCAGCGACCGCGTCATCGTGTGCTGGGCGATGGGCATCACCCAGCACAAGCACGGCGTCCCCACCATCCAGGAGATCGTCAACTTCCTGATGCTGCGCGGCAATCTGGGGCGCGCCGGCACGGGCGCCTGCCCGGTCCGCGGCCACAGCAACGTCCAGGGCGACCGCACCATGGGCATCTGGGAGCAGATGCCGGACTCCTTCCTGGACGCCCTCCACAAAGAGTTCGGCTTCGACCCGCCGCGCCCGCACGGCCTGGACTCGGTGAACTCGATCAAGGCGATGCTGGAGGGCCGCGTCAAGGTCTTCCTCGCCCTGGCCGGGAACTTCGTGCGCGCCGCGCCCGACAGCGAGGTCACCGAGAGGGCAATGCGTTCCTGTCGGCTGACCGCCCACATCTCCACCAAGCTCAACCGCTCACATACCGTCTGCGGCGACACCGCTCTGATCCTGCCGACGCTGGGACGCACCGAGCGCGACGTCCAGGCCGACGGCGAGCAGTTCGTCACCGTCGAGAACTCCATGAGCGAGGTGCACACCTCCCAGGGACGACTCGAACCCGCCTCGCACATGCTGCTGAGCGAGGTCGCCATCCTGTGCCGCCTCGCCCGGCTCAGCCTCGGCGGCGCAAGCGACATCCCCTGGGCCAAGTTCGAGGGCGACTACAACATCATCCGCGACAGCATCTCCCGGATCGTGCCGGGCTTCCACGACTTCAACGCCCGGGTGACCCGCCCGGGAGGCTTCCAGCTCCCCAACCCGGTCAACGAAGGCGTATTCAGGACCGAGACCGGCAAGGCCCGGTTCACCTGCAACGAGCCGGTGGTCCCCCGCGCCCCCGAGGGGCACCTGCTGCTGCAGACCCTGCGCTCTCACGACCAGTGGAACACCGTCCCGTACAGCAACAACGACCGCTACCGCGGCATCCACGGCAGCCGCCACGTGATCCTCGTCAACCCCGCCGACCTCTCCGAACTCGGCCTCACCCAGGGCGATCGCGTGGACCTGGTGAGCGTCTGGGAGGACGGCACCGAGCGCCGGGCCGAGAACTTCCAGGTCGTGTCCTACCCGGCGGCCAAGGGCTCGGCCGCCGCCTACTACCCGGAGACGAACGTCCTGGTGCCCCTCGACAGCGTCGCCGACGTCAGCAACCAGCCCACGTCCAAGGGCATCGTCGTCCGCCTCGAACCCACGGGCGACCGATCCCGGCCGGCACCCGCCTGACCGAAACCGATGAAGCCACACCCCATGGGCCCCGCTGGCAGCGGCGGGGCCTATGAGCTGTAAGGCCGACCGGAGCACCACGCAAGGAAGTGCTGCGCGCACTCGGGATTTTCCACCGGACCACCGCTGATCAGCTCCGGCGGACGCTGCGCCACACCGACCGCCGAGAAGGGGCGCGTCACACCCCTCCTGCGCGCAAGGCTTCAGGCATCCACGCTCAGCTGCTCGACCGCGCCGCTTCCCCCGGCGAGAGGTGACTGCTCGAGTCAACGCCTTGGCCTGCTGCTGGGGGCGCCCGAGCGAGCGCACGTGATGTTCCAGGGGCGCTCAGCTCAGCGTGCTCCGCCCGGCCGGGTGACAAGCCTCGCAACTCTTTGAAACAGCATCGGTTTCTAAAGACCCTTTAGTCAGATGCGGTGCCTGGGAAGGCAGGGCGCCGAAGAAGACGTGGAGGCGGAGAACTATGCGTGGACTTCGAAGGGGTGCGGCCCTGGCCGTGACGGCCGTTGCGGTGACGGGAGCGCTGGCGTCGTCGCCGGCGTCCGCCGGTGGGGCGCCGGGCGGGCCGGATGCGGCCGGCTCCTCATCCGCCATCACCCTCGTGTTCGACAAGAACAAGAGCGCCCCGATGAACTCGAAGCTGGTCATCTACAAGAACGGCAAAGCGCTGTACACCTACCGGGCCGGGTCCGGCACGGGCAGCACCAACGACTGTGTGCGTAACCGGGGATGGATGCCGGACGGCAACTGGCGCATCAAGCTCAAGACCAGGCAGTACAACGGCGAGAAGATCAAGGGGTACGCGGTCTGGCTGCAGGACATGCCCTGCTCCAAGGGGACCACCAAGCGCAAGGAGATGTTCATCCATTCCGAGATGAAGCGCGACGGCACCCAGGCCGGCCGTAACGGTCTGGAGTCGCAGCGGTGGGACGGAAACCGCGACTACGCCTCCAACGGCTGCGTGAAGCTGAGCCCTCCCGCGATCAGGAACCTCTTCAGGCAGCTCGACCACTACGGATGGCCCACCCACCTGCGCGTGGTCTCCTGACCCTCGACGGCCGGCACCACGTGCGGACCAATGTGCGACACGAAAGACAGCGTCAGCTGGTACCACGCTGCCGGTAGGGTCGGCCCGGGACACCGCGCACGCGCCGCGTCCCGGGCAGTCCACTCCACGACAAGGGGGCCCGCTGGTGGCAGCAGGAGGGCGACGCGCCCGTCTGCGCGCCGAACTACGCGCTGACGTGCTGGCAGCAGCCCGCCTCATAGTCGTGGAGCACGGAGTGGAAGCCTTGACGCTCACGCAGGTGGCGCAGAAGGTCGGCGTCACGCCCGCCGCGCTCTACCACCACTTCGACCGCGGACTGCCCGACATCCTGGCCCAGGTCGCCGACGACATCGTCGACGACCTGGTGGCCGAGCTGACGGAAGCCGCCGGCCGATACGCTGCCGACAACTTCGCGATGCGCATGATCGCGCCCAGCCGGGTCCTGCGCTCCTGGGCCATCGGCCGACGACGCGAATTCTGCTTCCTCTTCGGCACCCCCACCGAAGCAGCCGGCGACGAGTACGCAGCCGTCACCACCCGGTGGGTCCTGCGACTGGCCGGAGTATGGGGCCCCGCCTTCGTCGAACTCTGGGCAGTCCGCGGCTACCTCGCCCCCTCCACCCACAACCTCGAACCGCGCCTGCTCCAGCAGATGCACGAATACACGACCGCATCAGGTCTTCCCCTCCCCCCTGAGGCAGCGCTCGTCATGCTCGACTGCTGGCGCGCCCTGTACGGCCAGGTCACCCTCGAAGCCTTCGGCCACTTCTCACCACTGCTGGGCGACCAGGAACCCATGTTCGAACAACTCATGCGGGACATCATGAGCAACCTGGGCTTGGCCGAACAGTACGAGGCACCCAACCGCCACTGACCCGCAAACCACACCAGCGCGATCCACCCCACCCAGAGGTCATCTGCGGTGAGGCCGCCTTCGACCACGCCCTGACGGTGGGAGCGAGCCGGGCAGCGCCGCACGGTCTGCCGCCTGTCACCCACACACCGACCGCGCCGGTCCCGCACATCCCGGAACGCCGAGTGGTTCTGTTCGCGAGAACCTGGTGTACAGAGCCACTTCAGCCTCTTGCGGAAACAAGTGCTGCTGGCACCCTGACCGGACCGTCACGAGTTCTGCTGGAGTCGCTCCGCGGCCTGGGCGGGGGTGTCGTAGTAGCCGGGCCGTGCCAGCAGGACCGTACTGAAGTAGTAGCCCGATTCTTCCTCTGGCTCGTCGTCCGCTGCGACCGGGCGCCAGAAGCTCAGGAGCAGGTCAGGGGCGACTAAACACGCTGGGTCGTCGGGGTCTTCCTCGATCGAGGTGTACTCGCCCATGCGTTGCACCAGCTCGCTGGCCGGGATCGCGAACACGTCCAGCCCCCGGAAGAGGACCTGGTCTGTCCGAGCCGACGGCCTCGAGAACTCAACGGCTTCGAGCCGGTCCCGCATGCAGTGGATGCTGACCATCAGCCCACTGGGACGGAAGACGTGCTGACCGGGCCGGTCGGACTCCGAGACCGCGGAGAGGTCGCGGAGCGAGTCCAGTGCCGCGTTGGCCGATTGCCGATTCATGCCTATCCGCAGTGGGCCAACGCCGCTTGGTGGGGTGAGGTCGAAGTCCATGCGGTCATGATCCCAAACAGGATGGGACGGATGCTGCTGCCGGATGTGGAGTTCTGGGTGGATCCAGGCGCTGACGGCCCGCTCGCTGACACTGCCGCCCGCGTCAGAACGAACCCCGTGCCGAAGCCGCCTGCTCTCCGGCAGCGTTTGGTCGGAGTCAAGCACAGCTTGGCCTTGTCTCCAGCCCCGCACCGGCGGACTTTGGCACCCTCGTCGGCTCGGGTGGCCGTGCCGACTAGGGTCCGGCAACGCTGTACTCGGTGCCGGTTCCCGCGCCGAGCGTCAACGCCGGTGGAGAGGACAGGCGGTCGGAGGCCGCTGCGGACGGCAGACCCTTTTGCTCCGGACGCCGACGGGGGCGAGGTCCGGCGGCTCGTTTCCTTCACGCGAGGCCCCGGAGGCGAGGTCCGAGGCCGATCGGGTGACTGATGCGGCGAGGGCCGGCCATGGCACAGATCTTCGCCGCAACGTTTGCACTCCTCCGTGTTCGCTTCGACCGTCCGACGACCCTGCCGGTCCAGGGTCGGCGTCGGGGAGAGGCGCCGAGGGACTACCGGCTGCCGCTGCCTTGATCCGTGGCGGTCTCGAGGCGGTCGATGTCGTCCATGAGCCCAGCATCAGTGCGTTCAGTAGTTCGGGATGATCGGTCGAGGGGCTGTGCCCCGTGTCGGCGACGATCTCGGCACGGGCTCCCGGGATCAGCCGCGGTACGCGCTCTGCCTGCCGTTCGGGGTGCACGAGCAGGCTCCGCTTGCCCAGGGCGAGGTACAGCGGGGTGCGGATGGTGCGCAGTTCGTCGTCGGTCAGTGACAGCGGCGCGGGCGAACTGCGGCTGGGCGGGCGTGGCGTCAGCGGTGTTCAACGTGTCCCGCCAGGTGGGCTGCGCCATCGGTGTCGCCCTCTTCGGCGCACTCCTCACCTCGACGGGCGGCACGATCGATGGCCTGGACGCGTCCGCGGTCATCGCGGCGGTGGCGTTCCTGCTGGCGTCGGCGCTGGCCGCGACGGCAGGACGCCGAGCGGACGTCGCCCAGGCTCGGTGAACTGCCTGAACTGCGCCGCGAACGTGCATTCCTGCGGGGGCGAGTGCCTGCGTGCGGAGCGGCGAATGCATCGGGTGTTGCACGTCTCTTCGAAGTTCATCGGCCTCTTCCGGCCGCGGCTTGATGCTTCGAGCCAAATGAAATCAGCGAACGAACTTGTCATGTCTCATTCATGTGGCAGTCATCTGCTGTCGCGAGTCTCGCCGAGCGCGTCGATCACAGGGAGCGCAATCCGGGTTCGGCAAGCAGGGGGCTTACATGCGAAGACGTCATCGCGCATACCGGGGCATCGTGGCGGCGACGGTCGGCGGGGTTCTCACGCTGACCACACTCACCGTCGCCCAGGCGGCGCCGGCACCGCTCACCGATCCGGCGCAGGCGGCAGCGATCGCCGATCAGCTGGGCAGCAAGCGCACAGCTGGCGTCTACTACCAGGACGAACGGCTCGTTGTCGCTGTTACCGATCAGGCCGCGGCAGAGACCGTCCGGAGCGCCGGGGCGGCAGCGGAGGTCGTTGAACACAGCGCGGCCGAGCTCAGCTCCGCCAAGGCGGAACTGGATCGGCTGGCGGGGATACCCAACACCGCCTGGAGCATCGATGAGACCAGCAACCGGGTGACCGTAAAGCTCTACGACGGGGTCTCCGGCGCCGACAGGTCCCGGATCGAGAAGACCGCTGCAGGATTCGGGGACGCGGTCGACATAACCGAACACCCCGGCTGTCTCGAATCGACCGCCTACGACATGCGCGGCGGCCTCGGCATCGAATCGGACTTCACGTCAGGTGGAACGAACTGGACCAAGACCTGCACCGCCGGATTCAACGTGCAGAACTCCAGCGGTAAGAAGTACATGCTGACCGCCGGCCACTGCATGGAGGGAGGCGCTGTCACCTGGCGCCGCAGGAGCGGGAGCATCCCCCTCGGAAGGGCCATCGACTGGGCCTACGGCAACGACGTGAACCAGTCCGACTATGGAGTCGTGGAGTACAGCAACAGCGACGTCTCCCCGTACGGAACCATCCAGTACCGGGATGGCTCAGAAGGGCATTTCTCGCGCTCCGCCTCCGCGTTCGACGGGGAGAAGGTCAAGCGCGTGGGAACCATGAGCCAGGACCGCGTGGGCATGGTGCTGGCAACGGATGCGACGGTCACCTACACCGACGGAACCACGCTGCGTCACATGATCGAGGCGAGCAACTGCACCGTGCATGGTGACAGCGGAGGCCCCCTGTTCAGCGATGAGACGGCACTGGGCATCAATTCGGGCGGCAGCTATGCCGACCAGCCCTGCGGGGACTCGGACAGCCAGGCGGACCGTTCCAGCTTCTACGAGCCGGTCTACAAGGTGCTCTCCTGAAAAGGCCTGAAGGTCTACTAGGCCACGGACGCCCCTCTCGCCGTCCGCCCGCGACACCGATGCGGACGCAGCGGTCGGCGAGAGGCTGTGAGTGAACCCAGATGCGCTCCTCCGCATCGAAGGTGTGGGAGTGGATCAGCGTCGTGCGCTGAAGATTGCCTGCACCCTGCGTTCCTCAAGCCAAATCTCCTATCGATCGCCACAGAGGACTTCATGGGTACGCGACCCAAGCGCTCCGTCCGCATGCTGTTGGTATCGCTCCTGAGCACGGGCCTCCTCGCAGGTTGCGGCGATGACCGGCCCGCGGACGAGGGCCGTGCGAACGGTCAGTCGCTACGCGTGCAGGAGGAACGCGCCCGCCAGGTAGCGGATGCCTGGCGGGGATCCGCACCGGCCGCCGCCTGGGCGCGGCGCTACTACCCGATGGCCGACGCGGTGCAGAACCCGTCATCCGGCTGGCGCAGTACGGCGGACGAGCGAGCCTTCCAGACCAAGAACTTCGTCCTGGGCGGCGATCTGCCCAGCACGGCCTCCGCCCTCGGGAAGGTGGACTGGGGAGAGGGGAAGACCCTCAACCGCCCGCTGATCGGGGCGAAGAAGGCCTACGAGTCGTTCGCGCTCAACCGCAGCGCCGGACCTCACCTGACCGTGACCGGGGCCCGGCTCGGCAGCACCACCATCGTGACAAGCCGCGGCAACGCGGCCGTGCCCGCATGGCTGTTCACACTGGAGGGTTACGACACCCCACTGGTGCGTGTTGCCGTCACCCCTTCGAAGCTTCCCGAGTCGCCGATCGGACCTGCCCGGCAAGGGGCTGCTGGCGGTCTCAGGAACGTCGCCCGGCTAGCCGGAACGGCGGCCGATGGCCGCTCCGTGACGGTGAGGGCCACTCACGGATCCTGCGACGACGGCCCCGTCGTCAAAGCGCTCGAGACCGGCGAGAGCGTCGTCCTGTACGCCTCGGTCAAGGCACCTGAGAGCGGCGCATGCACCGCCGAAATGATCGAGCAGGGCGTGAAGGTCACACTCTCGCGGCCCATCGGTGACCGCCTCCTCCTGGACGCGTTCACCGGTCGCCCCGTGCCGTTCGGAGACCCCAGGGGGAGGGCGCCGAGCTGGACGTGAGCGCACTGTCATCCAGCCTTCCAGTCGCCCCGTGCCATCGAACCTTCATCGATGCTCGTGTGACTGACCGCATCAGTGCTCTGATCTCGGCCTTCGGCGTCCTTGGCAGCAGGATGCTGCTCGTTCTCGGCGTTCGTGAGTACCGCTCGGGGGCGTCGGTCCTCTGGCTCGTGGCTGGAGCCGTGATCTTCCTCAGCGCTTCGTACACGCTCGAAGGCTCGCCACCCGCTACGCGGAGACCGCGACCATATGCCTGGCCGGACTCCATATTTCGGGCATCTTCCTCTGGTCCGCACGGTGATCCAAACAAATCTGCCTAGGGGGCGTCTGCCCAACCTTCATGGGTCCGCGGCGTCCGGCACGGCACCTCGCCGCACGGCGGGATCACCCGCGTTCGCCCAGTACGAGGACGATCGGGCCGCACGCCGAGGCACCGCACGGGACGCTGCGGCCAGATCCACGACGTTCGAAGAGACGCCCCCTAGAACGGCCAGCGCCTCGGCCACGGCGGCCGAGGCGCCCAGGTCAAGGTGGCCGGTGGTGCCCCGCGCCTCGTGGCGCATTTCTTCGGCGGCGAGCCTCAGCAGTTGGGGCAACAGATCGGTGCACCGCCGGGCCACCCAGGCGGTGCCGGCCGTGGCCAGCCACAGCAGACCGGCCGCCCGGCCCGGCGCGGGGGCGCCGGGCTCGGGGGACGGCGGGGGCCCGGTGGCGGCGCCGGACTCCGTGAGCAGGCCGTGGAAGCGGACGGCGAGCTGACGGTGGCCGCGTTCGCCGGGATGCAGCCGGTCGGCGCTCCACAGGGAACGGTCGGCGAGCCACCCGCTGTCGCCGATGTGCAGATGCACCGCCCCGTAGCGGTCGGACAGCGCGTGCACGACCGTGTTGACCGCATGTTGCCTGCGGGCCAGGGGGCGGGCGAGGGGTGCGGGGAGTCCGAGCATCGCGCCGGGGTCGGGCAGGCAGGCGGTGAGCAGGGTGGCGCCGGATCCGGTGAGGGCGGCGTAGACGCGGTCGAGGCGGACGGTCACCGCGTGGATGTCGAAGCCGGCGCGCAGGGTGTCGTTGACCCCGACGAGCACGGACGCGATGTCCGGACGCAGGGCGAGCGCTGCGGGGGTCTGACGGTCCAGCACGTCCTCCGTCTGCGCCCCGCCGACCGCGAGGTTGCTGAACTCCACGCGCCCCGGGGCCGCCGCGAGTCCGCCGGCCAGCAGCGCGGCCCAGCCCCGCCGGCCGTCGCCCACGGGGTCGCCCACGCCCTCGGTGAGCGAGTCCCCGAGGGCCACGAACCGCACGGGTCTCATACGGCGCCCTCCCGGACGACAGGACGGCCCGGGCCGCCCTCATCCAGCACGCCCTCACCCGCGGCGTCCGACGCGGGCGCGGAAAGGCCGGAGGCGCCGGTGCGGGCGGGCGCGTCCGCGTCGTGCGCGGCCAGGAACGCGTCCACCGCCGCCGGCCAGCCGAAGCACTCGGCACGCGCGCGTGCGGCCTCCCGTCGTACGGGTTCGGCACACGACAGGAGCAGTTCCACCGCGTCCGCGAACGCCTCGCCGTGATCGGCCGCCACCGCGCCCGCCGCCCCGATGACTTCGGGCAGCGCGGAGGACGCGCTCGCGACGACGGGCGTCCCGCAGGCCATGGCCTCCAGTGCGGCCAGCCCGAAGGTCTCGGCGGGTCCGGGCGCGAGGCACACGTCGGCCGAGGCCTGGAGCCCGCCGAGAACGGCGGGGTCGGAGACGTGTCCGAGGAAGCGCACGGGCAGACCTCGCTCGGTCGCCCGCTGCTCCAGCCGGGTCCGCAACGGCCCGTCCCCGGCCACCACCAGCACCGCCCGGCGCCCTCGGCGCAGCAGCATGTCCAGGGCGTCCAGGGCGGTGCCGGGGCGTTTCTCCACGGACAGCCGCGAGCACATGACGAGCAGCGCCTCCCCGGCGCGCGCGTGTGCCACGCGCAGGCCGGGATCGCGCAGGGCGGGATGGCGGGCCGTCAGGTCCACGCCCAGCGAGGCGCGTACGACGTTGCGCGCGCCGATGCGTACGAACTCGCGCTCGGCGAACTCGGTGGTGCACACGACGCGCGTGTAGGCGTGCGCGGTGCGGAGGTTGAGGGAGTCGGCGGCGCGCCGGGAGATGTGCTCCGGCAGCCCCCAGGTGCGCAGCACGCCGTTGGCCGTCTCGTGGGAGACCATCACGGCGGGCACCCGGGCGCGCCGGGCCCAGCGGCCGGTCCAGCGCAGGGTGGTCCGGTCGCAGACCTCCAGGCGGTCCGGCGCCAGTTCCTCAAGGACGCGGGTCACGCGCCGCCGGTCGGCCAGGACACGGTAGCCGCCGGTACCGGGCAGCAGCGGGCCGGGCAGCGTGATGATCCGGCCCTGCTCGCTGTCACGGTCGGTGTACCGCGCGCACGGCACGTCCAGCACCGGTTCGTGTCCCGCGGCCCGGTAGCCCTTGCCGAGTTCGCGCACGGCGGTGCGCAGGCCGCCGGAGGCCGGGGCGACGAAGTTGGCGAGCCTGACGACGCGCAGCGGGCCAGGGACTCCTCCCGCATCCGGTGCATGAGGAAGATGCCGTAGTCGACGCCGAGGGCGACGAGGAACACGAAGGACAGCAGCCCGAGCCCCGGATCGGTTCCCTTGATGCCGAGGACCGGCCCGAAGACCAGCCCGCCGATCCCGAGGGACGCGCCCCAGACCGCGACCACGGCGGCCACCAGGATGAGCGACGCGACGAGACTGCGCAGCAGGACGAACAGGATGAGCAGCACCGAGACGAGGACCAGGGGTACGACGATCTTCGTGTCCCGGCGGTTGGTGTCCTCCAGGTCGATCTGCTGGGCGCTGTCCCCGCCGACGTAGGAGCCCTTCAGCTTGCCGCGCAGGGACTTGATGGTGGCGGTCTCTCCCGCCGACTGGGGTGTGTCCTTCGCGATCACGGAGATCTCGGTCCAGCCGTCTACGGAACGGCCCTTCTCGGCGCTCTCGACTCCCCGGGTGTCCCGGATCGCCGCGAGGGTCCCCTCGGCGCGGTCCGCCGGGGTGATCACGTCGATGGGCAGGGTGCCGCGCTCGGGTAGGCCCTGGCGAGGGTCTCCATGGCGGTGACGGCCTCCGGCTTGGTGACGAAGGAGTCCTCCTGCTTGACCGGTCCCGGCAGGTTGAGCATGCCGAGGGCGAGTGCGCCCAGCAGGACGACTCCGGTCGCGAGCACGGTCAGCGGCCTGCGTCCGGCGGAGTCGCCCATCGCGGCGAAGAGGCTCCGCCGCTCTTTGGGTTCGCTGCCGTAAGCCGGTACGAGCGGCCAGAAGACCCGCCGCCCGACGAGTACGAGGACGGCGGGGAGCAGTGTCAGCATCGCGATCAGCGCGCACAGCACACCGACCGTGCCGAGCGGGCCCATGCCGCGGCTGCTGTTGAGATCGGCGGCGAGCAGGCACAGCAGGCCGGCGGCGACGGTGCCGGAAGAGGCGAGCACGGCGGGCCCGCAACCGCGCAGGGCGGCGACCATGGCCTCGTACGGGCGCTCGACGCGCCGCAGTTCCTCCCGGTAGCGAGAGACGAGGAGCAGTGCGTAGTCGGTGCCCGCCCCGAACACGAGGATCGTCATCACGCCGGAGCTCTGGCCCGTGACGGTGGTACCGAAGGCCTGGTTGAGCCCGTACGCGACGCCCATCGACGTGTAGTCGGCGATGCCGGCGACGACGAGCGGCACCAGCCACAGCACCGGGCTGCGGTAGATCAGGATCAGCAGGACGGCGACGACAGCGACGGTGGTGTAGAGCAATGGCCCGCCGAGTGAGTCGTAGACCTTCCCGGCGTCGGTGCCGAGCGCTCCGGTTCCGCCCACCTCGACGCTCAGCCCGTCCTGGCCGCGGACCATGCCCCGGACGTCCTCGACGAGCGCGTCCCGCAGCTTCTCGTCGTTCCCGGGCTCGTTGCTGACGACGGGGTACATGAGGGTCGTACCGTCGTCGGACGGAATCCCCTCGGGCGCCCCGCCGACCAGCTCATGCGCTTCGGCGATCTCCTCGACCTGCCCGGCCGCCACCTGCCGGTCGTCGACGCTCAGCCCGCCGCCCCGGTGATACACGATCACCAGCTCGGTGCTCTCGCCACCGGGCAGCGCGTCCTGTATCCGGGCCACTTGGGTCGAGTCGGCGCTGGAGGGCAGGTAGTCCGTGGCCCGGTCGTGCTGCACGTCGGCGAGCTTCGCCGCGAACGGGCCGACCAGCGCGAGCATGGCCACCCATAGCCCGAGCAGCGTCCAGGGCACGGCCCGCCTCCGTCCCACGCCCTTCGTGGATGTCTTCCCGACCGTCATGAGCAGATCTCCCTCGCTACGACAACTACCGTTTCCGCTGTCAGCCTTCCGGCACAGGCAGGGGTTTGCGTCGGACAGGAGGGGGAGCCTGCGGGTACTGCCTGGGGTGGCCGGCGGTGCGGATTACTCCCCCGGGAGTAAGAGGAGTCGCGGGTGCGTGCTCGCCTGCGGTGGGTGCCTCTATGTATTTGGTCAACGGAAACGGGGGTGCGTTGGGCCAGGGAGCCGGGCAGCATGGCGCCGTGGCCGATCTGCTGTGGGACGACGTGGGCTGTTCCGCCCGAACGCTGCAGGCGTACCGCGGCTGAACTGACCGTGTTCCCGACACCGACACCGACACCCACACCGACAAGCCCTGCAGGCTCATTGCGTTCGGGCTGGTGAATGCGCACCGCCGGCGCACGAGAGGTGCGCTGTAGCTGTCCCGACATCTGTAAGTGGTCACGTCACCGGTAGACCCGGACACACGCCACCCACTGAGTGTTCGTCACATCCCCAGCGGACCTTTGCCCGTTTCCCACCGTGCAACCATCACAGGGTGCTCACGCGTCCCACACCGAAGCGCATTGCACCAACCCTGGGGGGACCAATGAACCGCACCACCGCAGTCCTGACCGTCATCACCGCGTACGCCGCGCTCGCCGCTTGCGACACCAGCACAGAGGACAGCAAGCCCTCAGGCAAGGCCCGGCCTACGAGATCACCCACCAGGACACGAGCGGAAACCAGCGTCGCGTCACCATCACCGTCACGCCAAGGTCGACAAACGGCTGGCCAGCGGGAAGAAGGCCGTGGGCAACATGGGTGCCGCCACGACCGGCCTCGACCCCGGGAAGAGTGCGGGAGGCGCGATTGGGGCCTTCCGTAGTCGCCTGACTGGCCGTCAGCAAAGTCAGCATTGGGTCAGTATCAGTCCGAGCAAGGGCGGCTGAGCCTGGCGAAACTTGCGCTTCGGGGGTGGGTGAAAAGAGTGGCTGGATAGCCGTTTGCTTATGCGGTGCGAACGGTCACGGTGAGGCGTGTGCCCCCGTCCGGCTGCGCTTGCTCCCGTGCCGGGAAACGCCAGTTCAGCGCACTCGCCCTCGTGGTTTCAGCGGGACGGGCGGGAGTTGGGGAGCGGGTAGGGGTTGCCCGTCGTACCCCTTCACTTCCCCAAATCGCGAACCCCTCATCCACTCCTCCCGAGCCCCCTCGATCTCCTCCTGCGTACGCCCGACGAAGTTCCACCACATGATCAGCTCCTCCGCGAACGGCTCGCCGCCCAGCAGCATCACGGAGGCGTCCGAGTCGGCGTGGAGGGGGAGTTCCGTGCGGCCGCAGCCGAGGTAGAGCATGGAGCCCGGGGTGACCGGGACGCCGTCGACGTGGACCTCGCCCGACATCGACAGGACGCCGTACTCGAAGTCGGGGTCCAGCGGGAGGCGGGTGCGGGTGCCCTCGGCGAGGGTGACGTCGGCGCCGACGAGGGGGGTGTACGTGGTGCCGGGCGACGTCGTGCCGTCCAGGGAGCCCAGGATCACCGTGGCCGTGAGGCCGGGCGCGGTGACGGTCGGGAGGTCCGCGTGGAACTCGAAGTGCGCCTCGGTGTGGCGGTGTTCGTCCGGCAGGGCCACCCAGAGCTGGGCACCGTGCAGGTACCGCGCGTGCGGCCGGGGGCTCTCCTCGGAGTGGCTGATCGCCCGGCCCGCCGTCATCAGGCCCAGCTCGCGCGGGCGGATGGTCTGCACGCTGCCGGTGGAGTCCCGGTGCAGCACCTCGCCTTCGTGCAGCCAGCTCACCGTCTGCAGGCCGATGTGCGGATGCGGCGGCACCTGCATTCCGGGCTCGTCCGCGATGTCGTCCGGACCGTAGTGGTCGACGAACGCCCACGCGCCGATCATGCGGCGGCCCAGGTTCGGCAGCAGGCGGCGGACCTCGGTGGACTCCCCGAGCTTCACCGCGCGGGGGCTCAGCAGTTCGCGGACCGGTTCGGCGACGACGAATCCACGGCCACCGCAGGCGCGCGGCTCCGGCGCGAGGTCAAGGTTGCTCATGCGGCCCAACCTAGCGCCCCGCCCCCCGGCCGGAGGCCCCCGTACGGGCCACCACAGCGCGCCGACCCGCCGCGCGGCCGGTGCAATGGACGGGTGACCGCCGCTCCGGACGACTGCCTCGCGCGCAACGAGTGGATCTGCGGCGCCTATCTGAGCAGCCGCCGCCAGATCCTCCTCGACGCCGTCGGACAGCACCTGGCGCTGACGGCGCTGTCCGTGCTCATCGGGCTCGCCGTCGCCCTGCCGCTCGCCGTCCTCGCCCGCCGCTGGGGCTGGGCGGCCGGACCGGTGCTCGGCGTCACCACCGTCCTGTACACGATCCCCTCGCTGGCGATGTTCTCCCTGCTGCTCCCCGTCTACGGCCTGTCCGCCACCCTCGTGGTCGCCGGACTGGTGCTGTACTCGCTCACCCTGCTCGTCCGGAACATCCTGGCCGGGCTGCGCGCGGTGCCGGAGGAGACCCGGCAGGCCGCACGCGGCCTCGGTTTCGGGCCGGTGCGGATGCTGCTCGCCGTCGAGCTGCCGCTCGCCCTGCCCGCCGCGATGGCCGGGCTGCGCATCGCCACCGTCTCGGCGGTCTCCCTGGTCACGGTCGGCGCGATCGTCGGCTTCGGCGGGCTCGGCAATCTCATCTACGCGGGCATGAACACCTACTTCAAGGCCCAGGTGCTCACCGCGTCCGTGCTGTGCGTGATCATCGCCGTCGCCGCCGACCTGCTCCTCCTCGGAGTGCAGTGGCTGATCACCCCCTGGGCGAGAAAGGGCCGTACATGAACGTGCTCGCCTCCACCTGGGACTGGCTCGCCGACCCCGCCCACTGGTCCGGCGACAACGGCGTCTGGCACCGGCTGCTGCAGCACCTCGTGCTCACCGTCGTCTGCCTGGTCGTGAGCTGCGTCATCGCGTTGCCCGTCGCGCTCGTCCTCGGCCACCTCGGCAAGGGCGGCGCGCTCGCCGTCAACATCTCCAACGTCGGCCGCGCCGTCCCCACCTTCGCGGTACTGGTGCTGCTCCTGCTGACCCCGGTCGGGAAATGGGGGGAGGGGCCGACCGTCGTCGCCCTGGTGCTGTTCGCCGTGCCGCCGCTGCTCACCAACGCCTACGTCGGCATGCGCGAGGTCGACCGGGGCGTGGTCCAGGCCGCGCGCGGCATGGGGATGACCGGGCGGCAGATGCTGCTGCGGGTGGAGATGCCGCTCGCCCTGCCGATGATCCTCAACGGGGTGCGGATCGCCGCCGTCCAGCTCGTCGCCACCGCCACCATCGCCGCTCTCGCGGGCGGCGGCGGCCTCGGCCGGATCATCACCGCCGGCTTCAACCTGGCCAGCACGCCCCAGGTCGTCGCGGGCGCGATCCTCGTCGCCGTCTTCGCGCTGCTCGTGGAGGGCGTCTTCGAGGTCGTGGAACGGCTCGGGCCCGCCTGGGCCAGGGCCGCCCGGTGAGGGGCCGCGCGGTCCTGGCCGCCGCCGCTCTCGCCACGCTCACCGCGTGCGCCTCCGGCCCCTCCCTGGAGAACCGGGGCGCCGTCACCGCGCCGCCCGGCGACAGCCACCACCTCACCATCGGCTCGGCCGGCTTCACCGAGAGCGACCTGCTGGCCCAGCTCTACGCCCAGCTCCTCGACCAAGCCGGATATCAGACCTCCCTCATCACCGTGGCCAACCGCGAGCTGTACGAACCCGCCCTGGAGTCCGGTCAGATCGACGTCGCCCCCGAGTACGCCGCCACCTTCGCCGACTGGCTGAACGCCAAGGAGAACGGCCCCGACGCACCCCCGGCGGGCTCGCCCGACCTCGCCGAGACCATGAGGAACCTGCGCAAGCTCGCCGCCCCCCGCGGCCTCACCGTCCTCCCGCCGGGCCGGGCCGTCGACCAGAACGCCTTCGCCGTCAGCGCCTCCTACGCCCGCCGCCACCACCTCAAGACCCTCAGCGACCTCGGCGCCTCCGGGCTCAAAGTGCGCCTCGCCGCGGGCGACGAATGCGTCCAGCGGCCCTACTGCGCGCCCGGCCTGAGGAAGGTGTACGGCATCGACATCACCGCCGTGGACCCCAAGGGCGTCGGCACCACCCCGGCGAAGGAGGCCGTACGGTCCGGCCGGGACCAGATGGTGCTGACCACCACCACCGACGCCACCCTCGACTCCTTCGGCCTGGTCCTCCTCGCCGACGACAAGCACCTGCAGAACGCCGACTACATCGTCCCCGTCGTCAACCGCGCCCGCGCCGGCGGCGAACGGGTCGTCAAGGCGCTCGGCAAGCTCAACGACGTACTCACCACCCAGGACCTCGCCGACATGAACCGGCAGGTCGACAGCTGGCGCCGGCTGCCCGCCGACGTGGCCCGCTCCTACCTTCAGGACAAGGGCCTCATCAAGTGACCCGGCGCGAACGCCCTACGCGTCCGCCACCGAGTCGAACGGCACCTGCCCCCGCGCCACCCCCAGCGCGTCCGCGTCCACCGAACGGCGCAGCGCCTCGTGCAGCTTGGCCGGGGTCAGCACGCCCAGCAGCCGGGACCCGTCCAGCACCGCCACCCACCCGGCGTCGTACTGGAGCATCACCCCGAACGCCTGCTTCAGCGGGGCGCCGACCGGCACCCACGCCGTCATGCGGTGGGCCAGCTCCCCGACCGTGCCGCCCGCGGCCAGCTCCTCCAGCCCCACCCAGCCGTGCAGATCGCCGTCCGCGTCCAGGACGACCGCCCAGCGCGCCCCCTCCTCGCGCAGCCGGCGCGCGGCGCCCTCGGCGGTCTCGTCGGGGCGGGCCACCGGCGGCTGCTCCAGGTCGTCCGGTTCGATGGCGGTCACCGACAGCCGCTTCAGGCCCCGGTCGGCGCCCACGAACCCGGCGACGTACGAGGTCGCCGGCGCCCCCAGCACCGCGCCGGGGGTGTCGAACTGCTCGATGCGGCCCTCGCCGTACACCGCGATCCGGTCGCCGAGGCGGACCGCCTCCTCGATGTCGTGCGTGACCAGCAGCACGGTCTTGCGCACCGCCTGCTGCATCCGCAGGAACTCGTCCTGCAACTGCTCGCGCACCACCGGGTCGACCGCGCCGAACGGTTCGTCCATCAGCAGCACCGGCGGGTCGGCGGCCAGCGCCCGCGCCACCCCGACCCGCTGGCGCTGGCCGCCGGAGAGCTGCTCCGGGTAGCGTCCGCCGAACGTGCCGGGGTCCAGGCCGACCAGGTCGAGCAGCTCGGCGGCCCGCTCCCGCGCCCTGGCCCGCTTCCAGCCCAGCAGGGACGGCACGGTCGCGGTGTTGTCCAGCACCGTGCGGTGCGGGAAGAGGCCGACCTGCTGGATGACGTACCCGATGCGGCGGCGCAGCCGGACCGGGTCGACGCCCGCGATGTCCTCGCCGTCCACGACGATCCGGCCCGACGTGGGCTCGATCAGCCGGTTCACCATCATCATGGTGGTCGTCTTGCCGCAGCCGGAGGGGCCGACCAGGGTGACGAGTTCGCCCTCGGACACCTCGAAGGAGAGGTCGTCCACGGCCGTCGTACCGTCCGGGTAGCGCTTGCTGACCTGCTCGAACCGGATCATTCCCCCACGCTAGCCGCGCTCCCGGCCCCCCGCCCGGCCCCGCGGACCGAAGGGATGACACCGCTCAGCCCAGCAGGACGACCTCCAGCGTGCGCGGCCCGTGCACGCCCTCCACCCGGCTCAGCTCGATGTCGCTGGTGGCGGACGGGCCGGAGATCCAGGTCAACGGGCGGGCGGGGGAGAGGCGTTCGAGGGCCTGCGGCACCGAGGCCACGACCTGGGAGGGCACGCGGACCACGCAGACGTGGTGGTCGGGGACGAGCGTGATCCGGCGGCGCCCCTGCCCGGGGCCCCCGTCCAGGACGAGGGTGCCGGTCTCGGCGATCGCCACCGCGCACCCGGTCACCACACTGTCCACGGCGTCCAGCTCGTCCGGGGTGCTCTCCGCGCGGTCGGGGACACGGTCCACGCCGACGGGCTGCCAGGCCCCGGGGAGCCCGTCCGGTACGAGTACGGACCTGGCGCCCCGTGCCGCCAGCAGCCGGGCGATCAGCGCGGGCAGCTCCGCCTCGGCGCACCGGTGCACGACGGCCCGGTAGTCGGCCAGGTTCTCCGCCAGCAGTGCGACCGTCTCCGCGGCGGTGCGCTCGCCGTGCTCGCGCAGGTAGTCGCGCGGGACCGCCAGGTCGTACGGCGTGTCGTCCTCCGGCACGTCCGCCAGCGCGCGCCGGACCCGGCCCAGGACGCGTTCCCGGTCGCTCATGCCGTCCCCTCCTCGCCGCCCCGGGTGCGTTCCCACCAGTCCCGGAACGGCTCGGCCGGCACCTCCGGAAGGTCGCGCGTCGCCGTCCACGCCGCGCCCGGTCCCGGCAGGCGGCGCGGGAGCAGACGGCGTGCCCGGGAGGCGAGCCGCTGGCCGGTGCGCAGGGCCCGCGGGTGGGTGAAGGTCCAGCGGGCCGCCCGCAGGGCCGCCCGTTCCGCCGCGTGGCCCCTGGCCGGCCTCAGCGTCACCCGGTTGCCGCCGCGCACCGCCGGGCCGCCCTCCACCACCCGTTCGCGCAGCCGGACCAGTACCTCGGGGATGTCGATGGCGACCGGGCACACCTCGTAGCAGGCCCCGCACAGCGAGGACGCGTACGGCAGCGAGGCGTCGATCTCGCTGCCGGTGCCGCGCAGTTGGGGGCTGAGGATCGCCCCGATCGGGCCGGGGTACACCGAGCCGTAGGCGTGGCCGCCCGCGCGCTCGTACACCGGGCACACGTTCAGGCAGGCCGAGCAGCGGATGCAGCGCAGCGCCTGGCGGCCGACCTCGTCGGCGAGGGTGTCGGTGCGCCCGTTGTCCAGCAGCACCAGGTGGAAGGTCCCCGGCCCGTCGCCGTCGGCCGTGCCCGTCCACATGCTGGTGTACGGGTTCATGCGCTCGGCCGTCGAGGAGCGGGGCAGGGTCTGGAGCAAGACCTCCAGGTCACGCCAGGTCGGGACCACCTTCTCGATGCCGACCACCGAGATCAGGGTCTCCGGCAGGGTCAGGCACATCCGCCCGTTGCCCTCGGACTCCACGACCACCATCGTGCCGGTCTCCGCGACCATGAAGTTGGCCCCGGACACCCCCACCCGGGCCCGCAGGAACTTCTCCCGCAGATGCAGCCGCGCCGCCTCCGCCAGCTCGGCCGGGCTGTCGGACAGCCCCTCGGGCGCCGGGCGGCCCCAACCGGCCATCGCGGTACGGAAGATGTCCCGGATCTCGGCCCGGTTGCGGTGGATGGCCGGGACCAGGATGTGCGAGGGGCGGTCCTCGCCCAACTGCACGATCAGCTCGGCCAGATCGGTCTCGTAGGCCCGGATGCCCGCGGCCTCCAGGGCTTCGTTGAGCCCGATCTCCTGCGTGGCCATCGACTTGACCTTCACGACCTCCGACTCGCCGGTCTCCCGCACGAGTCGGGTGACGATCCGGTTGGCCTCCGCCGCGTCGGCCGCCCAGTGGACGGTGCCGCCCGCCGCGGTGACCGACTCCTCCAACTGCTCCAGATACCGGTCGAGTCGGCGGAGCGTGTGCTCCTTGATCCGGCTGCCCGCCTCGCGCAGCTCCGCCCAGTCCGGCACCTCCGCCACGGCCGCCGCGCGCTTGGCGCGGATGGTGCGGGTGGCGTGCCGCAGATTGCCGCGCAGGGTGCTGTCGTCCAGGGCTTCGCGCGCCGCCTCCGGGAAGGCGGGCATGCCCACGAAGGTCTCGTTCACCGGGCCGGTTCCTCCTCCGTGCTCGCCAGGATCTCGGCGATGTGCACCGGACGCACCGCCGAGCCCGCCCGGCTCATCGTGCCACCCAGGTGCATCAGGCACGAGTTGTCGGCGGCGCACAGCACCTCCGCGCCGGTCGACTCGGCGTTGCGCACCTTGTCCGCGCCCATCGCCGCCGACACCCCGGCGTTCTTCACCGCGAAGGTGCCGCCGAACCCGCAGCACTCCTCGGCGCCGGGCAGTTCGACCAGCTCCAGCCCCCGCACCGCCTCCAGCAGCCGGCGCGGCCGGTCGCCGAGGCCGAGGGAGCGCAGCCCGTGACAGGTGGGGTGGTAGGTGACCCGGTGCGGGTAGAAGGCGCCGACGTCGGTGACGCCCAGCACGTCCACCAGGAACTCCGTCAGCTCGTACGTCCTCGGCACCACCGGCGCCAGCACGTCGGCCAGCTCCTCCCCGCGCCCCTCCGCCCGGGCCCGCTCGCCCAGCCTCGGGTACAGCTCCCGCACCATCGCCGCGCACGAACCCGACGGCGTGACGACCGCGTCGTACTCCCCGAAGACCTCGGCGAAGTGCCGGGCCAGGGGTTCCGTCTCGTGCCGGTAGCCGGTGTTGTAGTGGGCCTGCCCGCAACAGGTCTGTGCCAGGGGGAAGTCGACGTCGACACCGAGGCGCTTCAGGAGTCTCACCACGGCGCGGCCGGTGTCCGGGTAGAGCGTGTCGTTGACACAGGTCAGGAACAGGGCGACACGCATCGCGGCTCCTCGGGCTCGAAGATCGGACAGGGGCAGCGTAGCCACGCGGAAACCCGCGCGACGAGGGTCCGCGCAGGTCAGTACCCTTGCCGCGATGCCTGATCACATACCCGCCCTCAGGGCCGACTGCGCCGACTGCTTCGGTCTGTGCTGCGTCGCCCTGCCCTTCGCCCGCTCCGCCGACTTCGCGCACGACAAGCCCGCCGGGAAGCCCTGCGCCAACCTGCGCGAGGATCACGCCTGCGGCATCCACGCCGAGCTGCGCCCCAGGGGCTACGCCGGGTGCACGGTCTACGACTGCTTCGGCGCCGGTCAGCGCGTCTCCCAGGTCACCTTCGGCGGCCGTGACTGGCGCGGCGGCGGCACGGCGCACGCACGGCTGATGTTCGAGGTGTTCCCGGTGGTCCGGCGGCTGCACGAGCTGCTCTGGTACCTCACCGAGGCGCTCGGCCTCGACGCCGCCCGGCCCCTGCACCCGGAGCTGCGCGCCGCGCTGGAGCACACCGAGCGCCTCGCCGCTCAGGAACCCGAGGAGCTGGCCGCGCTGGACCCGGCCGCCCACTGGAGCGAGGTGGCCGAACTCCTGCTGCGCGCATCGGAGTCGGCGCGGAGCGGAGTCGGCCGGAAGAAGGGCCGGGACCGGCGTGGCGCCGATCTGGCCGGCGCGCGGCTGAGGGGCGCCGACCTGCGCGGAGTCAGCCTGCGCGGCGCCTGTCTGATCGCGGCCGACCTGACCGGGGCCGACCTGCGGGGCGCCGATCTGATCGGGGCGGATCTGCGCGGCGCCGACCTGACCGACGCCGACCTCACCGGCGCACTCTTCCTCACCCAGCCGCAGGTCAACGCCGCCCGAGGGGGACCCGGCACCAGGATCGCGGGCTCACTCGTCCGTCCCGCGCACTGGGCAGCGTCCCGCTGAACCGGCGTCCGGCTCCGGGGCGCCGGGCCGCACGGCGGCGGGAGCCTTCCGGCGCTGAAGGCCCAGGCGCAGCCCCTCCGGCATCAGCGTCAGGCGCTCGGTGACCTTCAGGCGGTAGCCGGGGTCGGGGATCAGCTCGTAGCGGCGCAGCAGCAGGCCCAGCACCAACGTGGCCTCGTGCAAAGCGAACTGGCGTCCCACGCAGGCCCGCGCCCCGGTGCCGAAGGGCTTGAAGGTGTGCGGCGGGCGGGCCCGCACCGCCTTGGCCTCGAAGCGGTCCGGGTCGAAGCGCTCGGCGTCCTCGCCCCACACCTCGGGGTCGCGGTGCAGCATCGGCGTGAGCACCAGCGCCCAGCCGCCCCGGCGCACCGGATGCTCTCCGGCGAGCACGGTGTCCCGGGTGGCCTCGCGGGCGAAGGCGGGCGCGGTCGGCCACAGCCGCAACGACTCGTCCAGCACCCGGCGCAGATAGCGCAGCCGGGCCACCTGCTCGTACCCCGGCTCGGGCGTGTCGCCCCAGACGCGGTCCACCTCGGCGCGGGCGCGGGCGGCGATCTCGGGGTGTTCGGCCAGGTAGTACAGGGCGAAGGAGAGGGCGCCGGAGGTGGTCTCGTGGCCCGCGACCAGGAACGTGATCACCTGCTTGCGGACGTTCTCCGCCGACAGCCGCTCCCCGGTCTCGGGATGGGCCGTCTCCAGCATCCGGTCCAGCAGGTCGCCGTCTCCGGGCCCGGAGCGGCGGCGGTCGGCCACCAGCGCGTCGACCGTGTCGTCGAGGTAGGCGATGTCGGCGGCGTTGCGCCGGGCCGCGCCGCGCTGGAGCAGCGGTGGCAGGGGCAGGCTGTTGAGCCGCTGCGCGTGGGCGAGGGTGCCGACCATCGCGGTGACGAAGGGGTGCGGCTCGTCGCGCTCGAAGGAGCCGAAATCGTGGCCGAAGCCGGTGCGGGCGATGGTCTCCAGCGTCAGCCGGGTCATGTCCCCGGGCACGTCCACCGTGCGCCCGGCGGCCAGTTCGCGGTCCCAGTGGCCGGTCAGCCGGCCGGCGACCGCCAGCATCATGGAGTGGTAGCCGGCCATCGCCTCCCTGCTGAAGCCGGGCGCGAGCACGTCGTGCGCCAACTGCCAGTTGGGCTCGTGGTTGTACGCGGTGAACAGGCCGTCCCCGGCGACCGGGCGCAGGTTGGCGACGCCCAGCCCGACGTGCTTGGCGAACCGGGTCTCATCCGCCAGGTCCGCGGCCAGCTCCGCGCCCCACAGGAACACGAACTCCCGGCCCAGCACCCGGCGCCGGAAGATCGGTCCCAGTTCCCGTCCGAGGCGCATCGAGTCCTGGAGCGGGGTGCGCCGGTCCACGCCCAGCACATCGCCGAGCAGGGGGAGCCTGCGGGGTGGGTGCGGGATGCGCGCCAGCTCCGGCCAGCCCTGCTCGGCACTCCGGAACCCCTTGGGGAGCCCGGCCCCCGTCGTCTCGGCCATGACGCGATCTCCCTTGGTCCGGTGGCCCGTTGACCGTCCGCCACTGGCGTGTTGGATGCGAGTTCAATAGTGCTGGCAGTCTGGTCCGCCTACTGAACCGGCGTCAAGCAACGTGCCGTCGCGGGTGTCCAGTAGGGTGACGGCATGCCCGCGAACCAGGGGGAACGCGTCCGGCGCCGACTGAGCACCGAGGAGCGCCGCGAGCAACTGCTGGCGGTCGGGGCGCGCCTGTTCTCCGAGAGCTCGTACGACGACGTGTGGATCGAGCGGGTCGCCGAGATCGCCGGGGTCTCCCGGGGGCTGCTGTACCACTACTTCCCCACGAAACGGGACTTCTTCGCCGCCGTGGTGGAGCGGGAGAGCGAGCGGATGCTGCGGATGACCGCGGCCGTCCCCGGCGTGCCGGTCCGCGAGCAGCTCGGCGCCGGGCTGGACGCCTATCTGGGGTACGTCGAGGCGCACGCCCACGGTTTCCGGGCCTTCCACCGTGCCGACGCCGCCGGTGACCAGGCCGTACGCCGGGTCTACCAGCGGGCGCTGGCCGCCCAGGAGCGGCAGATCCTCGCCGCGCTGGCGGCCGACCCCGAGTTCGGGCCCGCCTTCGAGGTCTCCCCGCAGGCCCGGCTGGCCGTACGCGGCTGGCTCGCCTTCACCACCGCCGTCTGCCTGGAGTGGCTGCGCGAGGGCGAACCGGGCCGGGACCAGGTGCGCGAGCTGTGCGCGCGGGCGCTGCTCGGCGCCATCGCCTGACGGGGCGTTTCGGCGGCCCGGTGTCACTCGACCGGTGCGGCGTGGTTGGCGTACGCCCGGATCTTCGATAGGTTAGGCAAGGCTTACCTAAGGAGGACTCGGGATGGGTGTCACGCAGGACTGGGCGGCAGAACCCGGAGCGGCGGAGCGGGCGCGGTCGGTCCTTGCCGCCGCGTGGTCGTGCGCGGTGACCGCGGACGGCGCCCGCGAGGAGTACGTCGGCGCGCACACCGTGACCGGGGACGGCGCGGTGCTGCTCGACGTGCCGGAGGACAGCGCCCTGTTCGCGGCCGCGCTGTGCGCCCCGCGCGGCGAGCCCACCGCCGTGCTGGAGTTCGCCGACGTGTCCCCGGTGCCGGTGCGCCAGCGCATCCGGGCCCGGCTGTGGCTCGCCGGCTGGTTCACGCGGCGGGGCGCACGGCTGCTGTTCCAGCCCACCCGGGTGGTGCTGCGTCAGCCCTCGGGGGCCGTACTGATCGGCCTGGAGGAGTTCGCGGCCGCCCGCCCCGACCCGCTGGCCACCGCCGAGGCCCAGTTGCTGACCCACCTCGCCGACTCCCACCCGGACGCCGTCGAGCGGCTCACCCGGCTGGTCCGGCCGGAGAGCCTGCACGCCGTGACCCGGGTCATGCCGCTCGCGGTCGACCGGCACGGGCTCACCCTGCGCATCGAGCGCACCCGCGCGCACGGCGACGTACGCCTCGCCTTCCACACCCCCGCCGACGACGTCTCGCAGCTCACCGAGCGCATGCACGCCCTGCTCACCCAGGCCAGCGCCGCCGCCTGCCCGCGCGCCCTACAACGGCACCGCGCAGACGGCGACGGGTGACGCGAACGGCTCACCCGCCGGGCTGAGCGCCCCGGTCCCGGTGTCGACGCGGAACACGCTCACCGTGCCGGAGCGCTGGTTCGCCGTGAACAGCAGGCGGCCGTCCGGCGAGAGCGCGAGCTGGCGGGGGAAGTCCCCGCCCACCGCCACCGTGTCCAGCAGCCGCAGCCGGGCGCCGTCCTCCTCGACGGCGTACCGGGCCACGCTGTCGTGCCCCCGGTTGGCCAGGAACGCGTACGCGCCGTCGGGCGTCACCGCGAACTGCGCCGGGTAGTTGGTGACCTCCCCGCTCGCCCCCGAGGACTGCGGCTCGCCCACGGTCAGCCGCCCGGTCGCCGGGTCGTACGCGCAGACGGCCACCGTGTCGTCCACCTCGTTGGCCAGGTACGCGAACCGCCCGCCCGGATGGAACGTCAGATGGCGCGGGCCCGCGCCCGGCCGGGTACGCGCCCGGGACACCTCGGTCAGCGTGCCGTGCCCGGTGTCCAGCCGGTAGGTGTAGACGGTGTCGGTGCCCAGGTCGACGCAGAGCACATGGCCGCCGTCCGGGCTGGTGACGAACTGGTGCGCGTGCGGCCCCTGCTGACCCGGTCCCGGCGCCGGGCTCGAGTGGGTGACCAGCGCGGTGCGCTCGCCGAGGGCGCCCGAGGCGTCGACGGGGTGGACGGCGACGCTGCCCGAGCCGTAGTTCGCGCTCAGCAGCCAGCGGCCGCCCGGGTGCACCGAGAGGTGGCAGGGCCCCGAACCGCCCGTGCTCCGGCTGCCCAGCACCCGCCGGTCCGCGAGCCGTACGGCGGTGACCGCGCCGTCCTCGCCCTCGTCCACCGCGTACAGCGTGTGCCCGTCCGGGTGGACGGCGAGATACGACGGGTCGGGGATCTCGGCCAGGGGCTCCGCGTCGCCGACCGTGCCCGACACCGGGTCGTACCGGGCCACCGAGACGCCCTTGCCGCCGCCCTCGACGGAGGTGTAGGTGCCCAGGTACAGGGGGCGGGGTCCCGGTTCGTCGCGGTGACGCGGCCGGGGCGCGGGCGCCGGCTCCGGGAGCGGGGCGGCGGGGGCCGGCACCGTCACGACGGCGGCCGTACCCGCCACGGCGCCGACGAAGCGCCGCCTGCTCCAGCCGTCCCGTTCCGCCCGCGCCTGCCCGTCCATGCCGCCCCTTGAGTGCTCACCCGTCACCGTGGTCCCGGCCACCCTGTCGCGGACCGCCCGCCGAAGGCAAGGCGGGGCGCGCCGTCACCAGTCGCCGTCCGCCACCGGCTTGCCCGGCGCGTCCTTCAGGGGGATCACCTGGCCCGGCGAGGGCTGCCGCCAGGGGGCCTGGTCCTCGCCCAGCCAGTCGCCCACCGGGCGGACCTGCTCCAGGGACCCGGCGGGGGAGAGGTCGTCGGCCTCGTCGTCGTAGTGCTCGAACCAGGGCAGGCCCGCCCGGGTGTACGCGGCCCGGTCCACCGGGGAGGGCGGGGGCTCCTCGCCGGTGATGCGGCGCCACTCGGGCGGGGTGACCAGGTGGACGAAGACCCGCCCGGCCGGGGTGGCGGACCAGTCCGACGCGGGGCGTTCGTCGCGGTAGACCTCCTGGCGCATCGAGCCGCCCACGCCCAGCCCCATCGCGGCCGCCTGCCGGGGAGCGGCGCCGCCCGGCGCCGGGGGACCGCCGGGTGCCGGGGCGGCGAAGGCGGGCGGGGCACCGTAGCCCCCGGCGAGCGGCGCGGACCTCGCGCGCTCGGCGGCCTGCCACCGCGCGAGCGCCTCCGGGCGCAGCCCGAACGCCTGCAGCTGCACCCCGCCCCACGTCTCCTCGCCGGTCACCTGGCCTTCGACGGTGGCACCGAGCCCGAGGGGGACGGCGACGAACTGGCGGACCGTGCCCCTGCCGGAGTTGATGCCGTCCAGCCAGGGCTGGCGGGGGAGCGTGAGGTAGTTCTGCGGGTCGCGTGCCAGACCGTTCCGCCACGGCTTGCCGGAGACCGCGCACACCTTGCCGACGCCGACCTGGAGCGCGGCCGGTTCACGCGTCCCGGCGAAGCTGAGCCACATCGCCTCGCGCAGGTACATCGGCAGCAGCACCCCGCCGCGGTCCCGCCACTGTGGCGGCACCCGGTCCGCGAAGTCCGCCACCCGGCGCAGCGGGAACTCGCCCAGTCCCGGCGGCAGCGGGTGCGTGCCCCGCTCCGGCAGCCGCAGCGTGCGCACGAACCGCACCACCACCCCGCCGCCCAGCCGCAGCGTGTTCCCGTCGATCCGCACCCCGGACTGCCCGTCCATCGGCCCACCCCTCGCGTCCCGGCACCGGTGCCGCCCGGTGTCCCGTCACCCAGAACGCCCGCCGACCCCCGCGCGGTTCCGCCACAGGTCCTCCTGGATGCCCAGGCGCTGGCGCAGCCGGTTCATCCGGGGCATCTTCGCGCGCTGCTGGCGGGATACCCGGTCCAGCTCCTCCAGCAGGCGGTGGCTGCGGTGCTCGGTGTCCAGCTCGTCGATGATCCGGCTGACCTCGGTGAGGACCGCGCCCAGCAACTGCCAGTCCTCCCAGTCCTCCGCGACATGCTCCTGGAGCTGCTCCGCGAGCCGGTCGCGGGTCGCGGCGGCCGTGTGCAGCTCGGCGGTCAGCCGGGACTCGGCCGACTCGGCGTTCGCGCTCAGGTCGGTGGTCACCAGGACGGCGAAGCTCACCACGGCGTCCGCGATCTCGGACAGCACCTGCTCCACGGTCGCCCCGATCGGCGGCGGGAAGAGTTCCTTGGAGCCGCGCGACTTCGCCAGGTCGGTGAAGGAGCGGGCCAGCACCCGCAGGACCACGGTGCAGATCTCCAGCGTGTCCAGGCCGGTGCGCAGCACCACCCGGTGCAACAGGCCCTCCTTGACGCGCGGGTTGAGCCGCAGGCTCTCCTCCGCCTGCCGCAGGGCCGCGTCCACCTGGATGATGTCGTGGTCCAGCCGGCGCGCCTCGTGCAGCCGTTCGGCCGCCCGCTGCCAGGGGATGGCCCCGGCCGCCTCCTCACCCATCCGGAGCATGAGCTGGCGCACCCGGCGGGCCAGCCACTCGATCGACCGCTCGGCCGCGTCGATCCACACCGGCGGCGGCAGCAGCAGATTGCAGGCCATGCCGATGATGGCGCCGATCAGCGTCTCCACGATCCGCGCCCAGGCGGTGTAGCCGACCGTGGTGACGCCCAGCACGAGCATCGCGCTGATCGCCACCTCGTTGACGTACTCGTGCACCCGCACCAGGTGACCGATGCTCAGCGCGGCCACCAGCAGCAGCGCCAGGCTCCACCAGGTCAGGCCGACCAGGAGGCTGAACACGATCGCGACCAGGACGCCGGTCACCACCGCGTTCACCCGGCGGATGCCGTTGGTGAGCGTGGCGAAGAAGGTGACCTGGACGACCAGCAGGGCGGTCAGGGGCGCGGTCAGCGGCGCCGGTTCCGGGCTGAGCTTGAGCGCGATCACGTAGGCGACCGTGGCCGCCGCGGCCGACCTGAGTGTCTGGACGACCACCGGCTCCCGGCGGCGCGCGAGCAGGCGCCGCAGCGCGTCCGCCCACTTGCGTCGCTGCGGCCCGTCCATCCACTTCCGTACGTCTGGCATCCTTTGGCGTCTTCCCTTTCCGTCACCGCGCCGAACGGGGCCGTTCGAGCACCGTGTACGCGAAAGGGGGCCCCTCAGGCGTACAGCTGGTCGACGAAGGCCGTGAGGTTCCCGTTGGCGCGGGCGATCTGTTCCTCGGCGGTCAGGCTCTCCTCGAACCTGCTGCCCGACTGCGGCACCTTCTTCCCCCGGACGTACAGGGAACACGCCAGGTCGGCGCACATGTACACGCCGACGGAGTTGCCCTCGCGGCCCGCCGCGCCGGCCTTGCGGGCCGTCATCAGGGAGACACCGCCGCCGCGATGGGTCGTCAGGCACACCGAGCACATGCTGCGGTGCTGGAACCCGCGCCGGACGGTCGGGAAGCGCAGCGCGATGCCCGCGAGGCCCTCACCGCGTTCGAGCACCAGGTAGCTACGGTCGGGCGCCCCGGGATCGCGCCAGCCCAGGAAGTCGAGGTCGTCCCAGGGGCGTTCGCCGAGGTCGCGGGGGATCGCCAGCCGCTTGGCCTCGCCCTTGGAGCAGTTGACGAAGGACGCGCGGATGTCCTGCTCGGTGAGGGGTCGCATCGGGAGGAGCCCTTCTGTTGTAGTCAATGACCTAGGGGGTCTAGGTTTCGCAGGACGAGGGTATAGAGGGCGGGCGTGCCGGGCCAAGCCGTTTTCCGCCTCCTCACCCCCCTCGGCTCCCTCCGCCCCTACTCCGAGCCGCTCCCGCGCACCCGGGGCGGCCACACGCCCGGCGCGAGCACGCCCAGGGCGTAGGCGCGGGCGACCAGCTCCGTCCGGTTCGACGCGTTCCAGCGGGCGGACAGACGGCGCAGGTGATAGGCGACACCGTCCCGGCTCAGGCCCAGCTCACGGGCGGCCCGGTCGGTCGTCGCGCCCCCGGCCAGCAGCGCCAGCACCGCGCCCTCCGCCGGGGTGACCTGCGCGGGCTCGGGGGCGGGCTCCGGCTCGGTCTCCCCGAGTACCCGGAGCATCACCAGCAGTGCCGGGGTCTCGTCCGTGGAGTCGCTCACCGGGTCGGCGGTCAGCTCCCCGTACCGCTCCGCCCCGCCGGGCGCGCTCCAGCTCACCGACACCTGGTAGCGCGAGCGGTGCCGCAGCCGCAGGGCCTCCGCGATCCGCTCCACCTGGGTGGCCTCCTGCGGCCGGAACAGCTCCAGCACGTCCCGGCCGCGCAGCCGCCCCGGGGTCGTACCGCACTCGGCCGCCATCGCCGGGTTGGCCAGCACCACCTGGCCGTACACGTCGCAGACCGCGACCGGGACCGCGACCCGGTCGAAGAGCGTCAGGGCCCGGTTGCGCCACACCACGGCATCCGCCTGACCCCAGTCCACGCCAGCCTCCCAGATGCCGAGCCGTACCCCGCCATCCAAGACGAAGACCCAGGTCAGCGGCAACTTCGGGGGAAGTCTGGGCCCCGTGCGCAAGAGGCCGGGCCGACTTTCCACTGCACGTTCGTGTAGTGGCCGGGCATGGGCGAGCCCCGCCGCTGGAGCAGGGTGGAAAACGCTAGTCCCGCCCCGCGAAAGGCAGTTGCCGCGCCATGCCCCCCACCGCACCGCACCCCGAGCCGACCGCGCCCGCCGGCGTACCGGTCGTCGACATCACCGCCACCGGGCCGACCCGCACCCCCATCCAGCAGGTCATGGAACTGATGCGGACCCACGGGACGGCGCTGGTGCGCCGCCTGCACGGGCGGGACGCGCTGTTCGTCGCCGACGCCGACCTGATCGCCGACCTCGCGGACGAGAAGCGGTTCGCCAAGCACATCGGGCCCGCGCTGGAGAACGTGCGCGCCTTCGCCGCCGACGGCCTGTTCACCGCGTACAACGACGAGCCGAACTGGGCCAGGGCGCACGACATCCTCATGCCCGCCTTCGCGCTCGGCTCGATGCGCGCCTACCACCCGGTCATGCTGAAGGTGGCCCGGCGGCTCATCGACGCCTGGGACGTCGCCGCCCGCGCCGGACAGCCGGTGAACGTCCCCGACGACATGACCCGCATGACGCTCGACACCATCGGCCTGGCCGGCTTCGACTACGACTTCGGCTCCTTCGAGCGCGCCGAGCCGCACCCCTTCGTCGAGTCGATGGTGCGCTGCCTGGAGTGGAGCATGACCCGCCTGGCCCGCGTGCCCGGCGGCGACTACTCCGCCACCGACGCCGCCTTCCGCAAGGACGCCGACTACCTCGCCGGTGTCGTGGACGAGGTCATCGCCGCCCGCACCGGCACCGACCAGAGCGAGGCCGGTGACCTGCTCGGGCTGATGCTCACCGCGGAGCACCCCGCCGACGGCACCACCCTGGACACCGCGAACATCCGCAACCAGGTCATCACCTTCCTCATCGCCGGGCACGAGACCACCTCCGGCGCGATGTCCTTCGCCCTGTACTACCTGGCCAAGCACCCCGCCGTGCTGCGCCTGGTCCAGCGCGAGGCCGACGCCCTGTGGGGCGACGACGCCGACCCCGAGCCGTCCTACGAGGACGTCGGCAGGCTCACCTACACCCGCCAGGTCCTCAACGAGGCGCTCCGCCTGTGGCCGACCGCCGCCGCCTTCAGCCGGGAGGCCCGCGAGGACACCCTGCTCGGCGGGCGCGTCCCGCTGCGCGCCGGGCAGGCGGTCAGCGTGCTGGTCCCGATGCTCCACCGCGAGCCCGTCTGGGGCGACAACCCCGAGCTGTTCGACCCCGACCGCTTCACCGCCGAGGCCGAGGCGAACCGCCCGGTGCACGCCTTCAAGCCCTTCGGCACCGGCGAACGCGCCTGCATCGGCCGCCAGTTCGCGCTGCACGAGGCGACCATGCTGCTCGCCATGCTGGTCCACCGCTACCGGCTGCACGACCACGCCGACTACGTGCTGGACATCAAGGAGACCCTCACCCTCAAGCCCGAGGGCTTCACCCTCACCCTGACCCCGCGCACCGACGCCGACCGCGTCCACGCCCCGCTGCCCGGCGCCTCGGCGGTGACGGCCGCCGACGACACCGACGCGCGGGCGCTGCCCGCCCGGCTCCGCCCCGGCACCGCCGCCCTCTTCCTGCACGGCAGCAACTACGGGACCTGCCGCGACTTCGCCGGACAGCTCGCCGACGAGGCCGCCGCCCTCGGCGCCCGGACCGAGGTCGCCCCGCTGGACGTCTACGCCGGCGGCCTGCCCACCGACCGGCCCGTCGTCATCGCCGCCGCCTCCTACAACGGCCGCCCCACCGACGACGCCATCGCCTTCACCGCCTGGCTGGAGGGCGAGCACGACCTCACCGGTGTCACCTACACCGTGCTCGGCGTCGGCGACCGCAACTGGGCCGCCACCTACCAGCACCAGCCCACCTTCATCGACGCCCGCCTCGCCGAGCTGGGCGCCACCCGCCTCACCGCGCGCGCCGCCGCCGACGCCTCCGGCGACCTCGCCGGCGCCGTCCGCGACTACACCGCCGCCCTGCGCACCGCCCTGCTCACGCAGTACGGCGACCCGGACGCCACCGCCCCCGCCGACGAGCCCGAGACCGCCTACGAGGTCCGCGCCCTGACCGGCGGCCCGCTGGACGCCCTCGCCGAGCGGCACGAGCTGGTCCCGATGACCGTCACCGAGGCGTACGACCTCACCGCGCCCGGACACCCGCGCGTCAAGCGGTTCCTGCGCGTCGCCCTGCCCGACGGCGTCACCTACCGCACCGCCGACCACCTCACCGTGCTCCCCGTCAACGCCCCCGAGACGGTGCGGCGGGCCCTCGCCGCGCTCGGCGCCGACCCCGACACCGTGCTCGACATCCGCGCCACCCGCCCGCGCCGCGACGGCCTGGCCGTGGACCGCCCGCTCACCGTGCGCGAACTCCTCACCCGGCACGTCGAGTTGCAGGAGCGGCCCACCGCGCGCCAGCGCGAGCTGCTCGCCGAGGCCAACCCCTGCCCGCCCGAGCGCGCCGCCCTCGCCGCCCTCACCGGCGACGACCCGCGCACCCTCCTCGAACTCCTGGAGGACCACCCCGCCCTGCGCGAGGCCCTCGACTGGCCCCGGCTGCTCGACCTGCTCACCCCGCTGCGCCCGCGGCACTACTCCATCTCCTCCTCCCCGGCCGCCGACCCGCGCCACGCCGACCTCATGGTCTCGGTGCTGGACGCCCCCGCCCGCTCCGGCAACGGCCGCTACCGGGGCACCGGTTCGGGCCACCTCGCCGGTGTGCGGCCCGGTGACACGGTGTACGCCCGGGTCCAGCCCTGCCGCGAGGCGTTCCGTACCGACACCTCCACCCCCGTCGTGCTGATCGCCGCCGGCACCGGGCTCGCGCCGTTCCGCGGGGTGGTCATGGACCGGGCGGCCGCCCGTGCCGAGGGTGCCGAACTCCCGCCCGCGCTGCTCTACTTCGGCTGCGACGCCCCCGACGCCGACTATCTGCACGCCGCCGAGCTCGGCGCCGCCGAGGCCGCCGGGGCCGTCTCGATGCGCCCCGCGTTCAGCGCGGCCCCCGCCGACGGCGTCCAGTTCGTCCAGCACCGCATCGCCGCAGAGGCCGACGAGGTCTGGGACCTGCTCGGCGCCGGGGCGCGGGTCTACGTCTGCGGCGACGGCTCCCGTATGGCACCGGGTGTCCGCGACGCGTTCCGCGCCCTGTACCGCGAGCGCACCCCCGGCGCGGACGACGCGGCCGCCGAGCTCTGGCTCGACACGCTGGTCGGCGACGGCCGCTACGTCGAGGACGTGTACGCGGCGGGCTGACGCGTCCTCGGCCCCGCCCCAGGGCCCTGGAAATCTCACAGCATGAAATAAGGGGGCCCGTGAAGTCGTGTCCGGCCTGTTCCGAGGGGTATGTTGCAGGTCGGGCACGGGTCGGAAGGGGCCACATGGCGGGGCGGAACGGGCGCACGGTACGCGATCTGAGGCGGGGCAACCGCACGGCCGTGCTGCACAGGCTGTACTTCGACGGCCCCCTCAGCCGCTTCGAGCTGGGCCCGGCGACCGGGCTCAGCTCCGGCTCGGTGAGCAACGTCGTCGCGGACCTCATCGCGGACGGACTCGTGGAGGAGGCCGGCAGCGTCGACTCCGACGGCGGCCGCCCCCGCACCCTGCTCCGGGTCGCCCCGCACAGCGGCCAGATGATCGGCGTGGACGTCGGCGAGACCCGCGTCCGCGTCGAGCTGTTCGACCTGGCCCTGACCGAACTCGCGCGCGCCGAGCGCCCGTTGACCCGGCCCGGCTACGACGTGGACGACATCACCGGCCACATCCGGGACGGCGTCGCCCAGGTGCTGGCCGCCGAGGGCGCGCGACCCGAGCGCCTGCTCGGTGTCGGTGTCGGCGTGCCCGGCATCGTCGAGCACACCGCGGACCGGGGCGCCGTGGTGCACGGCCAGACCATCGGCTGGGACGCCGTCCCGCTGGAACGGCTGCTCCGCGCGACCGCCGGACTCCCCGACAGCGTGCCGTACTTCATCGACAACGGAGCCAAGACGCTCGGCCAGGCCGAGATGTGGTTCGGCGCCGGGCGCGGCGCCCGCAACGCCCTGGTGGTGCTCTTCGGCTCCGGCGTCGGCGCCTGCCTGGTCACCCCCGAGGTGGACAACGGCCGCGCCGTGGAGTGGGGGCACCTGACGGTACGGGTGCGCGGACGGCGCTGCCGGTGCGGGGCGCCGGGCTGCCTGGAGGCGTACGCGGGCGCCGAGTCGCTGCTGGCCCGCTGGCGCGAGGAGGGCGGGCGCCCGCCCGAGGGCACCGACGAGGAGACCGCGCTCACCGCCATGCTCGCCGCCGCCTACCCGTCCGGCGACGCGGAACCCGACCCGGTCGCGCTCGCCGTCCTGGAGGAGACCGCGGAGTACCTGGGCGCGGGCCTGTCCGACCTGATCAACCTCTTCCAGCCCGAGCGCATCCTCATCGGCGGCTGGGCCGGGCTCCAGCTGGGCACCCGCTTCCTGCCCGCCGTACGCCGCCACGCGGCCACCTACGCGCTGCGGCACCCGGCGGACCGGGTGACCATCGAGCTGGGGCGGCTCGGGCCCGACGCGGTGACCGTCGGTGCCGCCATCCTGCCGCTGGCCGACTTCTTCGGCCGGGGCGGCCGGCGCGCCGACCCGGCCCCCGAGGACCGCCCGCCCGCCTGGCGGGCCGCCTTGGACGAACGCGCCCCGCGCTGATCTGTGCCGACGTGCGCCGGCACACGAAGATGCCCCGGCCGTGACGGGGGAATCACGACCGGGGCGGTTCATCAGCGGACGGGGTCCCAGGTCAGGTCGGGCCCGCGTCCACGTCTGGTTCAACGGGCAACCACCGGGTGGCGTTCCCGGCGCCCGCAGTGATCCGGGTCACGTGCGGCACCGCCCGGTCAGGGCGCCGGTGTCCGCCCCTCGCGGGTCCAGGCCAGCAGCTCGTCCGCCGTCCAGGTGTTCACGACCCGCCCGGCCGGGACCCCGCACTCCTCGGCGCGGGCGCAGCCCAGGATCTGCCAGTCCAGCTGGCCCGGAGCGTGCGCGTCGGTGTCGACGGAGAACAGCGTCCCGGCGGCCACGGCCTCGCGCAGCAGGCGCCTCGGGGGGTCCAGCCGCTCCGGGCGGCTGTTGATCTCGACGGCGGTGCCCGCCTCGGCGCACGCGGCGAACACCTCCCCGGCGTCGAACGCGGACTCGGGACGCCCGCGCCCGGTGATCAGGCGTCCGGTGCAGTGGCCCAGCACGTCGGCGTGCGGGCCGGACACGGCGGCCACCATCCGCCGGGTCATCGCGGCGGCGTCCATCCTCAGCTTGGAGTGCACCGAGACCACCACGACGTCCAGCCGCTCCAGCAGCTCCGGCTCCTGGTCCAGCGTGCCGTCGTCCAGGATGTCGCACTCGATGCCGGTGAGTAGCCGGAACGGCGCCCAGCGCTCGTTCAGCGCCTCGATCAGGCCGAGCTGCTCGCGCAGCCGCTCGGGGGAGAGGCCGCGGGCCACGGTCAGGCGGGGGGAGTGGTCGGTGAGGACCGTCCACTCGTGGCCCAGCGCGGCCGCCGCCCGGCCCATCTCCTCGATGGAGCTGCCGCCGTCCGACCAGTCCGAGTGGGTGTGGCAGTCGCCGCGCAGCAGAGCCCGCAGCTCCTCGCCGCCGTCCGCCGTCAGCGGGCCCCCGGTGTCCTCCTCCAGGGAGCTGAGATAGGCCGGGGTCCGCCCGGCCACGGCCTCCTCGACCACCCGCGCCGTCTTGGGGCCGATGCCCTTCAGTGTCTGCAGGGTCCCGGCCGAGGCGCGGCGGGCGATCTCGTCCCCGGGGAGGTCCCTCAGCACGCGCGCGGCGGTGCGGAACGCCCGCACGCGGTAGGTGGGCGCGAGCGAGCGTTCCAGCAGGAAGGCGATCCGGTCCAGCGCCGCGATCGGTTCCATGGCCACCTCCCGGCTCCCGCGCGGACCTCCAGGGTTGCCCACGGCGGCACCCGCCGCACGGCGGCGGCCCGGACGGCCCGTGCGGACGAGTCGTCCGCACCTGTCCCGTTCTAGGCTCTAAGACATGACCGAACAATCTGCTCCGTACCTGTCCAATCCGCGCATCCGGGTGCTCGGGGTCTGTCCGGGCAAGCCGGGGGCGCCGCCCTTCCGGATCATGGAGATCGACGGCGAGGTGATCGGAGAGGTCACGTCCATCACGGGGGTGCTGGAGGCCGCCGCCGCCCGCGGCATCGTCATCCACGATCTGGACGACCCCGACGTGGTCCGCTGGGTCGGCGGCGACAAGTTCACCTGGCGGGTGCGCGGCGGCGCCCGCCGGGGTCAGGGCTGACTACCCCACCGTCCACTTCTGGGCCGCGGTGCCGTTGCAGGTCCAGAGCTGGAGCCGGGTGCCGTTGGCCGAGTTGGCGCCCGTCACGTCCAGGCACTTGTTCGCCTGGGGGTTGACGATGTCGTTGGCCGAGGAGACGACCCACTTCTGGTTGGGGCTGCCCGCGCAGTCCCACAGCTGCAGCGGCGTGCCGTCCGCCGTGCCGTTGTCCTTGAGGTCCAGGCACTTGCCGAGCGCGCGGATCGTGCCGTCCGAGCCGACCGTCCACTGCTGGGCGGCCGAGCCGTTGCAGTCGTAGAGCTGTACGGGGGTGCCGTTGGCCGAGTTCGCCGCAGCCACGTCCGCGCACTTCCCCGCCAGGCCCCGTATGGCCTTGCCGCCGGTCGAGCCGCCGCTCGTGGTCACCGAGACCGAGTCCACCACCAGTTGCGCCGGGAACTGGGTCGAGCCGTCCGGGTCACCGGGCCAGTAGCCGCCGACGGCCAGGTTGAGGATCAGGAAGAAGGGCTTGTTGAACACCCACGTCCGCCCGCCAAGGTCGGCCGGGGTGCGCCGCTGGTAGACGTTGCCGTCCACCGACCAGGTGATGGAGTCCGGCGCCCAGTCGACGGCGTAGGTGTGGAAGGCGTCCGCGAACGCCTGCCCGTTCGGCAGCGAGTAGCCGGCGCCTATGCCGCCCGAACCCGAGTAGCCGGGGCCGTGGATGGTGCCGTGCACGGTGGAGGGCTCGAAGCCGACGTTCTCCATCACGTCGATCTCGCCCGAGTCCGGCCAGTTGACCGGGGTGCCCAGCATCCAGAACGCGGGCCACATGCCCTGCCCGCGCGGGATCTTCATCCGGGCCTCGACGTGCCCGTACTGCGCGTTGAACTTGCCCGAGGTGTTCAGCCGGGCCGAGGTGTACTGGCAACTTCCGTACCAGCACTGGTAGTTCGCCGGGTTCTCCCGCTTGGCGGTGATGACCAGGTGGCCCTGGCCGTCCAGCGCGGCGTTCTTGGTGCCCGAGGTGTAGTACTGCCGCTCGTGGTTGTTGACGTTGTCTCCGGTCTCCAGCGTCCACTTGGAGCCGTCGACGGCCGAGCCCGCCGGGCCGTCGAAGGAGTCCGAGAACGTCGCCGCCGCGACGGCCGGACCGGCGGCCGTGTCGGCCCTCGCGGGACCGATGGCCGCCGAGCCGACCAGCGCGGCGGAGAGAGCGGCAAGGAGGCATCTGCGGAGCAGGCGTGGGGATGCCATGACTCTCCGTTTCACATGGGGGGAGTGACGCCTCTTGTTGTAGAGATCGGGACCGGGGTCGTCAATAGCTTGGTACAGACCAGTGACCGGCCGTGCGGCCGGACCACCGCCGGACGCTCACTCCTCGACGGTCTTGGGACGCCGCGCGTGCACCGCCCGCCCCAGCCGGCGCCCCAGGAGCAGCCAACCCAGCAGCGCGCCCGTGGTGTTGAGGATGACGTCGTCGATGTCGAAGGCCCGGCCGGTGATCAGCGCGCCCTGGGTCAGCTCCACCATCAGCATCACCAGTCCGGTGAGGAACAGGACCTGGAGCACCCCGCGCGCCCGGGGCGCCAGCACCGGCACCAGGATGCCGAACGGCACGCCCAGCAGGACGTTGCCGCCGATCTGCTTCAGGGTGTCCCGCACGGTCCCGTAGTCGAAGTACGCCTTCAGCGAGTTGCCCGGCCGCATGTTGCTGTGCGTCAGTGCCTCCGACGCGGGCGACGGCTCCAGGGTGATCCGGGCCAGCGCGATGGCGAACGCCACCATGAAGATGAACGCCAGCAGCATGATCGGCAGCCGGATCGGCAGCGGCAGCGGCCGGTGCGCCGGCGCCGCCGGGACCGGCTCGGCGACCGGCTCCGGCTCGGTCTTCTCCAGGCGCTCCCGCCGCCAGGGGGTGCGCAGTACGGTCGGCAGGCGAAGGGCGGTACGGGCCATGCGGTGATCCTCCAGTCGTGAACATCCCCGTGAGAAGCGGCGAATGCCCCGGCAGCGGCCGGTGATGCCGGACCGGGCGCGGGTTTTTCAGGAGCCGTACGACACGCGTACGTCCTTGAAGCCGAGGGAGCGCAGCAGGCCCTGGAGCATGCCGGTGGTGTTGGACTCGGCGCGCGTGGTCAGCTCGCTGTCCCGGGCGGCCTCCCCGATGTGCTTGACGGCCAGCTTCTGCACCGCCTGCTCGCCGTTGGGGTTGTCCGAGAACAGGTCGCCGAGCCGGTCGAGCAGACCGCGCTGCTTGGAGACCGCGTAGGAGCGGTCCGGGTCCAGCGCGGGCTTGCCTAGCTGGGCGTGCGGCAGCTTCAGGGTGGCGGAGGTGCGGTCCCCGTTCACCGTGACGTCCTTCTCGCCGACCCGGCCGAGGTCCACATAGGCGTCCACGGTGCCCGCGCCGACGTACAGCGTGCGCGAGCCGCGCAGCGCGTCGGGCAGGTACTTGGCGTCCTTCTCCAGGTCCACGACCACCTGGAAGTTGCCCGAGGCGGCGTCGTAGCGGCTCATGTCCTGGATCGACTGGAGCAGCGCCGGCCCCGAGCGGTCACGGGACTCGGTGCCGAACAGGTCCTTGATGCCGGGCAGCACGGCCAGCCTGATCCCGGCGAACAGCAGCACCAGCACCAGGGCGATGCCGCCCAGCACCTTGGCCCACACCGGCACCCGCCGGGGCCGCCTCTGGACCGAAGTCGTCCTGTCGGCCGTAGTCGTCTTTTCCACGGTTCTCCCTTCCCCCTCCACGGATGCCCGCCAAGTAGACGAACAGACAAGCGAGTTGACCATCCCCCGCCGCTGACGTACGTACCCCTGCCGCTTCCGTACGAGACCCGCCACGCCCGGCGTCCGGGCCGGGAGACAGGCGGCCGATAGCATGGCCGCCCAGCCCGTATCGATCATGCGAGGAGCGGATCGTGCGAGACATCGCCGTCTTCAGCGGCAGCGCCCACCCCCGGCTGGCCGAGGAGGTCTGCGCGCATCTGGGCGTCACCCTCAGCCCGGCCCGGGTCAGCCGGTTCGCCAACGACTGCCTGGAGGTGCAGCTGCGGTCCAACTGCCGCGAGCGGGACGTGTTCCTGATCCAGCCGCTGGTCAGGCCGGTGCAGGAGCACCTGGTCGAGCTGCTGATGATGTGCGACGCGGCCCGCGGCGCCTCGGCGGCCCGGATCACCGTCGTCATGCCGCACTACTCCTACGCCCGCTCCGACAAGAAGGACACCCCCCGCATCTCGCTCGGCGGGCGTCTCGTCGCCGATCTGCTGGTCGCCGCGGGCGCGAGCCGGGTGCTCACCATGACCCTGCACGCCCCGCAGGTGCACGGCTTCTTCTCGGTGCCGGTCGACCATCTGCACGCGCTGCGTGAACTGGCCGCGCACTTCCGGCAGTACGACCTGACCCGCACCACCGTCGTCTCCCCGGACCTCGGCAACGCCAAGGAGGCCGCCGCCTTCGCCCGGCTGATCGGCGCGCGGGTCGCGGCCGGGGCCAAGCAGCGGTTCGCCGACGACCGGGTGAGCATCAGTTCCGTGATCGGCGACATCACCGGCCGGGACGTGATCGTGCTGGACGACGAGATCGCCAAGGGCAGCACGGTCCTCGAACTCCTGGACCGGCTGCGGGAGCTGGGGCCGCGCTCGATCCGGGTCGCCTGCACGCACGGCCTGTTCGCCGCCGGCGCCCTGAAACGGCTGGGCGAGCAGCCGGACGTGCTGGAGATCGTCTGCACCAACACCGTGCCGGTCCCGGAGGAGGAGCGCACCGACAAACTCCGGGTGCTGTCCATCGCCCCCGCCCTGGCCGAGGCGGTCCGGCGCATCCACGACGGGGAATCGGTCAGCGCGCTCTTCGAGCAGCCGGCACAGGAGTGATCAGCGCCTGAACCGCGGCACCGCCGTCAGGTGCCGCCGGGCCCGCTCCGGGCGGGGGAGTCCAGGTGGCGGGCCGTCATCAGGCGGCAGAAACCCATGATGGTCTCCTGCGGGCTGATGCCGGTGGGGCCCGGCAGGACGCTCGCGTCGCACAGCCGCAGGTTCGTGAAGCCGTGCGGGCGTCCCTGGGAGTCGCACACCCCGCCGAGGGCGGCCGGGCCCATCCGGCAGGAGGCCATGGCGTGGACGGAGATCAGGTCCCAGGTCTCGGGCCGGCCGCGCAGCGCGAAGTCGGCCGCCTGCGCGGCACTGGTCAGGCGGGCGGGCGCGGGCGGGAGGAGCTCGACCGCACCCGCCTCCAGGAGCAGCTCGGCGGTGCGCCGGAAGGCGGACCTCAGGAGATCGCGGTCGCCTTCGGTCAGGCGGTGACGCAGCACCGCGCCGAGGCCGGGTACCGCCGACAGCCGCGCGGTGCCCTGGACGCTCACCTGGGTCGTGTAGACCGCGATCCGGTCCATCTGGGCCAGCATCCGGTCCACCGTCCCGGCGGGATGGGCCGCCAGGGCCGCGGCGAGCGACCCCGCGCTCAGGTTGGCGGGCATCACCAGCACCCCCCGGTCGGCGAACTCCTGCATCTGCGCCGTGAAGATGGTGCCCTCGGCGGCGCGCACGGACTCGTCGAACCTCGCCACCGTGCGGAAGTTGACATGGAACGCGAGGGACCGGCCCGGAGCGCGACCGCCGATCCCGCTGCGCCGCAGGAGCAGCGCGCTGCCGACCGGGCCCGCCGCCAGGAACACCGTCCGCGGCAGATAGCGCAGGCGCCGGCCGTCGCGCACGGCGTGCACGGCCGTGACCCGGGTGCCGTCGTGTTCGAGCCGGACGACCCGGGTGTCGGGCTCGACGACCGCCGCGAGCCGTTCGGCGGCGGGCAGATAGCTCACCAGCATGCTCTGCTTGGCCCCGGTGGGGCACCCGGTGACGCACCGGTTGGCGTGCCGGCAGCCGCGTACCGCCCGGTGGGCCGGTGACCAGCGCCACCCGAGGCGGTCGGCGGCCCGGGCGAGCAGAACCGAGTCGCGGTTTCCGCCCCCGGGCTCCTGGGCGACGACGCCGAGGCGCCGTTCCACCTCGGTCAGATGGGGGAGGAGGTGGTGGGCCCGGAAGCCGTCGACGCCGGCGGCCGCCCAGCGGTCCAGCAGGCGGTCCGGGGGACGCCAGAGCAGACCACCGTTGACCACCGTGGTCCCTCCGACGCACCGCCCCTCCCCGAAGGGGATGGTGGGCGAGCCGTGGATGGGTACCAGACCGCCCTGGCGGTAGAGCAGCCGCAGGTTCTCCGGCGGGGACGCCCGGGTGATCCGCGCCTGGGAGACACGCGGGCCCTCCTCCAGGATGAGCACTTCCCGGCCGGCGGCGGCGAGTTCCAGGGCCGCCGTGCTGCCCCCGGCTCCCGAGCCGATCACCAGCGCGTCGCAGCGGACGGTGCGTGCCGTACGGGTCATCGGGGCTCCCGGTGTGGAGTGGGGGAGGGGCCGTCCAGCGCGCCGTACAGGGCCAGCGTGCTGGTCGTCCTGAGGAGTTCGGCGCAGCCGGGCACACGGGAGAGCCGGTCGGCGACGCGGCGCGGACGGCCCCGGTCCGCGCCCCGGAACGGGGCCGGCGGGTCCGCGAGGACGACGGCCACCGGGAACAGCCCCAGCAGCGAGGCGAACACGAAGCGGTAGGGCCGCGGCAGACCCGCCAGGGTCGCGGCCGTGTGCCGGACCGCGGCCGCCTGGCGGGACGGCTCGGACAGGGCCGCGCAGCGTCCCGCCCACAGCGCCGGGAGCCCGGCGGCGCGCACCCGCCGTTCCCAGACGCGCACGCGGCGGTCCTGGCGCGCGGTACCGGTTCCGTCGTCGGCGGCGGGCGCTGCGGGACGGCTCGGCCGCGAGTTCACGCGAGGACCTTCTCCCTGGCCAGGCCGGCCAGCAGACGGGGCATCCCCTGGGCGAGCGTCGCGTCCAGTGCCCCCAGGAACAGGTCGACGTCGGAGTCCTCGGCCACCAGCGGAGGCGCGGCGATCAGCGGAAGGCCGTGGTTGGAGCCGTAGTAGGTGAGCACGCCGTGATCGCGGTAGAGGGCGGCGACCACGGCGGCGGTGGCCAGCTTGGCCCGGGCCTGCGGGTCACGGGCGAAGGAGGTCGGCAGCAGGCGCAGCGCGCGGTCGAGGGCGGCCGGACCGTGGCGCAGGGTCACCCCGTGCAGCGCACCGGCGCCGCGGACCTCCGCGACGAGGTGCGGGTGGGCGGCGGCGAGGGAGGTGAGCCCCTGGTGCAGCCGCGCGCCGAGACGGCGGGCCCTGGCCGGGTAGTCGTCCTCGACGGCGATCGCCACGGCCTCCAGCGCGGTGACCGTCTCCTCACCGAAGCCGTAGTAGGTGGTGCTGTGCAGGGTCGCGTCGGGGAGCGAGTCGTAGGCCCTGCGGAAGACGGGCTCCCTGGCCACGTAGCCGGAGATGGACGCCTTGCCGCCGCCGAAGGACTTGGAGGTGGTCACCACGTCCGGGACCAGACCGGGATGGCGCATGAAGTGGAAGAGCGAACCCGTCCTTCCCCAGGAGGTGTAGACCTCGTCGAAGATCAGGACGATGTCGTGCTCGGTGCACAGCCGGCGTGCCTCGCGCAGGAACTCCTCCGGGCACTCGCGGAGGCTGGAGGCACTGAACGGCTCCAGCACCAGGGCGTAGACGTCGCTCGCCCCCTCCGGCGTGGTGTGCCGTTCCAGGGCCAGCCTGAGGGAAGCCAGGTCGCCGAAGGCGAAGCTGTCCGTGCCGGGGATCTTCGGGAAGGTGAAGTGCACCTCCGGAGACGTGGTGAGACTTCCGGCGCCGAGCAGTTTGCCGTGGAAGGCGATGTCGGTGTGCAGGACGGTGCCGCGATGGCCGCGGTGGTACTTGTAGGCCATCTTCAGGGCCCCCTCGACGGCCTCCGCGCCCGAGTTGGGGAAGTAGCTGACGTCGAGGTCGGCGGGCAGCAGCTGCGACAGGTTGTGGCCGAGTGCCGCGACGTACGGTGAGAAGTAGTTCTTGTGCACCTCCATGCGCCGCCGTTCCTGGAAGCGCCGGCGGGCGGCCAGGATGCGGGGGTGGTTGTGGCCGTGGTTCAGGACGCCGATCCCGCCGGTGAAGTCCAGGACGCGCCGGCCGTCGCGCAGGGTGATCCAGCAGCCCGAGGCGCTGTCCACGGCCTCGCGGCCGAAGCCGAAGGCGGAGAGCAGGGTCACCTGGCCCCGGCTGACATGACGGCGGTACAGCTCGTGCACCTGCTCGACGGGCATGCGCTCGCAGTCCTCGGTGCTGATCAGGTGGCTCATGGCGTCCCCTCCTCGGGGCCGGGCCGCGGCCCCGGGGAGGGGGCCGTGCGTATCCGGTCGGCGATCAGGCGGCCGGCGTGCCGCCCCTGCCGTATGGCGTAGTTGGTGCCCCGGTCCTGGGGGTAGACCTGGGCCATGCCGGCCAGGCAGAGCCCCGGCAGATCGGTCTCCATCGCCGGGATGCGGTCGGAGTAGCGCGGGGTGATGACCGGCTGCGCGTGATCGGCCCGCCAGACGTGGTGGCGCCGGACCCAGTCGCGGTGGAAGCCCGGGAACATCCGGCGCAGGTGCGGAAGGCTGGCCTCGAACACGGCGTCGTCGTCCATCCGGTACAGCTCGGCGCTGGTGGGCAGATAGGCCGACAGGTAGACCAGGTGCCGCCCGGCGTAGGCGTCGGAAGCCTCCAGGTTGGTGTGCTCGATGACGCCGACGTACGGGAAGGACGGGTCGGTGACGTTGAGCCAGTAGGTGTCCGACAGCGGCCGGTCGTTCTCCAGCACCAGGCACAGATTGGCGAGGTAGGGGATGGCGCCCAGCCGTCGCCGGACGGCGGGCACGTCCGGATGAGGCGGTGATCCCTCCGCGTCCGGGGCGAGGAGGCCGGCGAGCAGGCCCGGTGCCGTGGTGGCCAGGACCCGGCGCGCGGGCAGTACGCCGTGGTCGGTGCGGACCCCGCACACCCCGTGGCTGTCGGTGAGGACCTGCCGCACCGGGGTGTCGGTGCAGATCCGGACCCCCAGCCCGGACAGCCGGGAGACCCAGGCGTCCAGCAGGGCGGCCGAGCCCCCGCGCAGGTAGTAGAGGACTTCACGGCCGCTGTGCGACCGGCTGCCCCCGCGCAGGTGGAGCTTGGTCCACATCCAGGTGGCACCGACCTCGGACGCGTACTGGCCGAACTTCCCCTCCAGCAGCGGGCGCCAGACCGTCTCGTAGACCTGCGGACCGCTCAGCGACAGCAGCCATTCGCGGGCCGTGAGCTCCTCCAGGTCCCGCCAGTGCTTCACCCGGCGGGCACGCACCGCGGACCAGCCCAGCCGGATGCGGTCGGGCAGCGGGAGAGGGGCGAAACGCAGCACGTCCCAGGGGCTGGACAGCCGGAACACCGAGTTCGCGTAGTACACGCCGGTCCGGGTCCGGTGCGGCTGGAGCAGGTGGGAGCAGCCGAGGTCCGCGCACAGCCGCTGGATCTCCAGATCGGAGGAGAACCAGTGATGGTAGAAGCGTTCGAGTCTGGCTCCCTCGACCTCGAACGACCCCGCCAGGCCGCCGACGTACGGCTCGGACTCCAGGACCCGGCAGGGCACACCGGCCAGGGCGAGTTCGTGGGCCGCGGCCAGCCCGGTGAACCCGCCGCCGATCACCAGGACTTCGTCCTCCGGCGCCCCGCCCGCCGGACGGCCGTTCCGCGCCGCCGTACCCGGCACCAGGCCGCTCACGAGGCCGCCGCCCGGCCCTCGTGACCCGCCGGGCCGGAGGGGACGCGGGCGGGCGCGGGCTCCGCGAGGGTGGCGGTCCGCGCGGCCCGCGCCGCGGAACGGCCTGGCACACTCTGGCGGACCAGGTAGGAGGGACGACCGCGCGTCTGGTCGTACTCCTGGAGCGCGTAGTCCGCCAGCACACCGAGGCACAGGAGCTGGACGCCCAGCGCCCAGGTGCCCTGCGGCGCCTTGTGGCCGGTCAGCGAGCCGGTGACCGCGGCACCCAGCGCCGCGCCCGCTGCCAGCACCGGAAGCCGCGCCGGGAAGGCGGAGCAGCTCATCAGCGCCCGGTGCGCCAGGCTGAGCTGACGGCGGACACCGTACTTGGACGTTCCCGCGGGGCGCGCCCGGCGGACGTACTCCACCGTGGCCTCGGGGAAACCGGCCCAGCTGATCTGGCCGCGCAGGAAGAGCCCGCGTTCGGGAAGCGTGGCGACGAGGTCGACCACACTGCGGTCCAGCAGCCGGAAGTCCCCGGTGTCCCTGGCCACCGGCTGGTCGGCCAGCATGTCCAGCAGCCGGTAGAAGACGTAGGCGGAACCGCGCTTGGACCAGGACTCCCCCTGCCGGCAGGTCCGCTTGGCGGACACCACGGGCCAGCCCTGCCGCCACCGCCCCACCAGTTCGGGGACGATCTCGGGCGGGTCCTGCAGATCCGCGTCGATCATGATCACGGCGTCGCCGACCGCCTCGCGGAGCCCCGCCAGCAGTCCGCACTGGTGGCCGAAGTTCCGGCTGAAGCGCACCAGATGGACCCGCGGGTCATGGGCGGCCAGCTCCCGCAGCACATCCCAGGTCCGGTCCGTGCTGCCGTCGTCCACGAGCACCAACTCGTGGTCGCAGTCGGGCAGATGACCCAGAACGGCGGTCAACCGCTCGTAGGTGCTGGGGAGAACGTCCTGTTCGTTGAAACAGGGCACCACTACGCTGATCAGAGACCGTGAGCCGGTCCCCGGGGTCGTGCTGCTCTCGGGCATCGCTGCTCCTTTCACGGCCTCCGGTGGCCGTCGCGCACAGAGGCGGCAGGCGCGGGCGGCACGGGGCCGGGCCGTGCGGGCGCGGGAGGCGGCACGGGCCGGGCCACGGAGGCGTCGGAGGCGTCCTCTGCCCTGCCGCGCGGACATGCGGCGGCCGAGGTGCTCCGGTCGATCACTGAGGGGTGGGGGGAGAGAGGCGGTCACCGCTGTGCGAGAGGGGTGATCACCGAGGTGGGGGGCGTCTCGCGGGAGGAGACGCCGCCGCGCGGGGAGGGCATCGGAACCTCTGCCGTCGGATCCGGCCCTCAGAGGACCGTAGCACCGCGCCTGCCTCTCGGCACGCGGAGCGCTGACCTGCCGGTTCCGGCACGGACCGGCTCCGGTTGCTCCGGCCGTCGGGCAGCCCACATCATCGTGTCTGGAACCGGCCGAGGCCGGTGGCCACGGGGGTCCGAGGAGGAGCCGGTGGCCACGGGAGCCCGAGCAGGAGGGCGACAGCCGATGGACGCCATGCCAGAGCAGCCGCTGCGATACGCCGTCGGACTGCCCAACAGACGCGAGTACGCCGATCCCCGCCTGCTCCGCGAACTGGGGGTGCTGGCCGAACAGTCCGGCTGGGACGGCCTCTTCCTCTGGGACGGCCAGGTCGCGGAACACCCGGGCGAGCACGTCACCGACTCGTGGACCACCCTCGCCGCGATCGCCGCCGACACGGAACGGCTGCGGCTCGGGGTCATGGTGAGCGTGCTCGCCCTCAAGCGCCCCGCCGAGGTCGCCCGTGCCACGGTCGCACTCGATCTGCTCAGTGGCGGGAGGCTGGTCTTCGGCGCCGGTCTGGGGTCCTCCGCCGCCGAGTTCGAGGCGCTGGGGCACGATCCGGACCCACGGGCGCGCGCGGAGAAACTCGACGAGGCCCTCCATGTCCTCGACGGGCTGTGGACGGGCCGGCCCTTCACCTTCCGGGGCCGCTGGTTCACCGTCACGGACCAGGAGTTCCAGCCGGTGAGCCCCCAACGCCCCCGTGTTCCGGTGTGGATCGCCGGCACCTGGCCCTCGCGGCGCCCCATGCGGCGGGCCGCGCACTGGGACGGCGTCTTTCCCACGCGGGCCGGGGTAGGCCACACGCAGATGATGCCTCCGGCCGACCTGGAGGAAGTCGTCTCCTACGTCCGCGCCCAGCGAACCGTCGCGCACGGGCCGTTCGACGTCGTGATGGAGGGCCAGACCTCCGGGGTGCGGCGGGACGCCGACGCGGCGGTCGTCGCCCCGTACCGGGCGGCCGGGCTCACCTGGTGGGTGGAGAAGCTGGGCTGGTTCCGGGGCCCGGTCGAAGCCGTCCGCGCCCGGATCGGTTCCGGACCTCCCGCACCCGCCGGCGGGTGAGCCGGTGCCGTCCGGGACGGCGGGACGGCCAGGGCCCGGGCCAGTGGAATCGTCCCTTATGATTCATGGCGGCCGTGAGGCTGTCACTCGTCTCCGTACGCGGCTCCTGCGGAACGGCAGGCCGGGGCAGGCCGGCCGGGATCGCGTGATCGTCGGTGTGCGCCCCGGTGGCGTGGGCGCGCGCAGCCCGCCGGCCCGCGAGACAGAAGCCCCCAGGGAGAACGAGGTATGCCGGTGATCTGCGTCGGAGGCATGATCGGAATCGGCAAGACGAGTGTCGCCGAACTGCTCGCCAAGGAGCTGGGCAGCCACGTCTTCTACGAGAGCGTGGAGGACAACCCGATCCTCCCGCTCTTCTACACGGCGAGCCCCGAGGAGATCCAGGCGAAGCGCTACCCCTTCCTGCTCCAGCTGTACTTCCTCCAGACGCGCTTCGCCGCGATCAAGGAGGCGTACAAGAAGCGCGACAACGTCCTGGACCGGTCCATCTACGAGGACTGGTACTTCGCCAAGGTCAATCACGAGCTGGGCCGGATCAGCTCCCTCGAGATGCGGGTGTACGAGGGGCTGCTCGACGAGATGATGCGCGAGATCGACGGCCTGCCGTACCGCAAGGCGCCCGATCTCATGGTCTACCTCAAGGCGGACTTCGCGACGGTGATGTACCGCATCGGGCTGCGGGGCCGTGACTTCGAGCAGGACGCGGACCTCGTCGAGTACTACCGGACCCTGTGGTCCGGCTACGACGACTGGGTGCACAAGCACTACTCGGCCAGCGATGTCCTGGTCATCGACATGGACCGGACCGACGTGGTGAACAACCCCGAGGACGCGGCCCGCGTGGTGCGGGAGGTCAGGGACGCTCTGGCCTCGGTGGGGTCTGCCGCCTGACCGGGTGAGGGCACCGGCACGCGCGCGGTCAGCGCTCCCGGTCGCCGCCCATCGCCCGCAGGGCCGCCTCCAGCGTCGGGTGCGCGGGCAGGACGGCGGTCAGGCCCGTGACCGCCAGGACGCGCAGGGTCAGCGGGTGGACGCAGACCAGCTGGAGTCGGCCGCCGCGTTCCAGGACGCGGTGCCGGGCCCGGTTCACCAGGCGCAGCCCCGAGCAGTCGAAGAACTCCACGGGGCGCAGGTCCAGCACGACACGGGCGTGTTCGCGGCCGGTGAGCCGGTCCAGCAGGGGCGAGATCTTCGCCGCCGAGGCGATGTCGATCTCACCCCGTAACTCCAGCACGGTGTGTCCCCGCTCCTCGCGCACCCGCAGATGCCGCGTGGGCGGGCCCGCTTCCTCCCGCACGACGGCACCCCCTCCCACCCGCGCCCGCGGCACACCCGCGCCGCCCGGCAGCCCAGCTTCGACAGGAGGAATTTGAGCATGTTCGCTTGACATATGTCTTCGGGTTTGACGCAGCCGGTTCGAATTTGTGTGATTGTGATCGGCCACCGTCGTCCGGGCCCCGAGGCCGCCCGGGTGGGTCAGCGCTTCGCCGTGGCCGTGTGCTGGTACGGCCAGGTGCCCGTGGAGCGCGCCACCGCCTTGGCGCGGGTACGGTCCACCACGCTGCGGGCCACCGCGAAGATCGCGCCCTGCACCGCCGCCGCCAGCAGGATCTCGCCCCAGCCGCGGTCCGGGTCCAGCGGGTCGGGCGCCTCCTCCTCGTGCCGGATGACCATCCACGCCTTGCGGAACGCCAGCCCGGCCAGCGCCCCGCCGGCCCAGCTGATCGCGAAGCCGACCGGTTTGTGCAGGAGGGGGGCCTTCACCTTGCTCGTGTTCGTGCTCTTCTTCGCCATGTGTCACTCCTTCCTCACCGGGCCCGTGTCCTCCCCCCGACGGCCCGCGACCTCCCCCGTCCGGGCCCGTGTGATCCTCCCGGCCGGGGGCAGTCGGCGTCAGGTGAGCGCTACTTCCCAGGAACAGAAGCCGGCCGCACCGGCCGGTGACAGCGGCGGCCGGGGCGCCGCCGAGACCGACGGCCACACCCGCGTCACCGTCCTCGTGGCCCTCGCCGCGAATCTGGTGATCGCCGTCGCCAAAGCCGTCGGCGGGATCTTCGCGGGCTCGCCCGCCCTGCTGTCGGAAGCCGCGCACTCCGTGGCCGACAGCCTGAACGAGGTCTTCCTGCTGGCCGCCCTGCGCCGCAGCCGCCGCCCGCCGGACGCCCGCCATCCCTTCGGCTACGGCAAGGAACGGTTCTTCTGGTCCCTGCTGGCCGCCGTCGGGATCTTCGTCATGGGCGGCTGCTTCTCCTTCTTCCAGGGCTTCGAGGCGATCCAGGGCGGTGGCGAGGAGAAGTTCAGCGGCTATGTCGCGGGCCTCGCCGTGCTCGGTGTCGCCTTCGTCGCCGAGGGGCTCTCCCTGGTCAGGGCGGTACGCCAGGCGCACCGGCAGGGCGACGGCGTCGGCGACGTGCGCGACCCCGCGCTGCGCACCGTGCTCGCCGAGGACGGCACGGCGGTGCTCGGCGTGACCTTCGCCGCCGTCGGTATGGTGCTGCACATGCTGACCGGCGACGCGGTCTGGGAGGGCTGCGCCTCACTGGTGATCGGCGCGCTGCTGGTCTACGTCGCCTACCGGCTCGGCCGCGACGCCCGCGACCAGCTCATCGGCGAGGCGGCCGACCCGGAGCTGACCGGCCGGATACGGGAGCTGCTGAAGGCCCAGCCCGAGATCGACAGCGTGGAGGCGCTGTTCACGATGAAGACCGGGATCGACTCCGCCCTCGTCGCCGCCCGCGTCGACCTGGCGCCGGGCATGGACAGCGAGGAGGTCGAGGAGGTGGCCGTCCGCATCAAGCGGTCCGTCGCCGAGATGTTCCCCGACGCCGGACAGATCTTCCTCGACGTGACCGACCGCCGGGCGGCACAGGAGAGCCCCGCCGCGACGGGGGAGCGCGGCGGGGCCTGACCCCCAGGTGCCCTGCGGGGGACGGTTCACACCCCTCGTGCGCGAGGCGTGTGAACCGTCCCCCGGCGGCCGTTCAGCTCGCGTCGGCGGGCTCCAGGACGAAGACCGGGATCTCCCGGTCGGTCTTCTCCTGGTAGTCGGCGTAGGGCGGGTAGGCCGCGACGGCCCGCTCCCACCACTTCGCCTTCTCGTCGCCCCGGACCTCGCGGGCCCGCATCCCCTGCCGCAGGGGACCGTCCTGGAGCTCGACCTCGGGATCGGCCTTGACGTTGAAGTACCAGACCGGGTGCTTGGGCGCACCGCCCACGGACGCGACCACCGCGTACTTCCCGTCGTGCTCCACCCGCATCAGCGGCGTCTTGCGGATCTTGCCGCTGCGGTTGCCGCGCGTGGTCAGGATGATCACCGGGAGCCCGGTGTCGAGCAGGGTCGTGCCCTCCTTCCCGCCCGAACTCTCGTACAGCTCGACCTGATCGCGCACCCACCGCTCCGGGCTGGGCTCGTACTCGCCCTCAAGAGGCATGGCTTCGTCCCCTTCGTCGTCTTGAACGGGTTCACTCCACGCGGTCCACCGCAACACCGGGGGCCGCTCCCGTCATCCGTACCGCGCACTGTCTGCGCCATGCGGGTGAACAGCCGGATCTCGCTGTTCTTCCCGGCGAGGGGTGGCCGAAAAGGGTCGTACACGACCACACTGGGAAGACCGATGTGCGTCGGACGGTCTGATTCCGGTGCCCGGACACCTCCGAAGGGCGCGTTTCTTCGGCCAGATCCCAGGGGTCGCCGATCTGGCCGAACTTGGCATCGCCCTATAGGTGCCCCGGGCATCTAATGAAGATCGGTACGAGGCACCTCTTCGTCTGCGAGGTCTATCCATGACGGAACTTACGGACACCACCGGCCCGGCGACGACGGCGGACCCTGTCGCCTTCCCGCAGGACCGCACCTGTCCCTACCACCCGCCCACCGGGTACGGCCCGCTGCGCGAGGGGCGGCCGGTCTCCCGCGTCACCCTGTACGACGGCCGGGAGGTCTGGGCCGTCACCGGCCACGCCGCCGCCCGCGCGCTGCTCGCCGACGGCCGGCTCTCCAGCGACCGGCGCCGCCCCGAGTTCCCCATCCCCACCGCCCGGTTCGCCGGCGTGCGGGACCGCAGGGTCGCCCTGCTGGGGCTGGACGACCCCGAGCACCAGATCCAGCGGCGGATGATGATCCCGTCGTTCACGGTCAAGCGCGCGGCCGCGCTGCGGCCCGCCATCCAGGAGATCGTCGACGACCTCCTGGACGAGATGACCGAGCGGGGCCCCGGCGCCGAGCTGGTGTCGGCCTTCGCGCTGCCCGTGCCCTCCATGGTGATCTGCGGCCTGCTCGGGGTGCCGTACGCCGACCACGAGTTCTTCGAGGCGCAGTCCCGCAAGCTGCTGCGCGGGCCGACCGCCGAGGACAGCCAGGCCGCGCGGGCGGAGCTGGAGAGCTACCTCGGCGCGCTCATCGACGCCAAGGCCGCCCACCCCGAACCGGGCGAAGGCGTCCTGGACGACCTGGTCCACAAGCAGCTCCGGGAAGGCGCGCTGGACCGGGCCGAGCTCGTCTCGCTCGCCGTCATCCTGCTGGTCGCCGGGCACGAGACCACCGCCAACATGATCTCCCTCGGCACCTTCACCCTGCTCCAGCACCCCGAACGCCTGGCCGAGCTGCGCGCCGACCCCGCGCTGCTGCCCACGGCGGTCGAGGAGCTGATGCGGATGCTGTCCATCGCGGACGGCCTGCTCCGGGTGGCCGTCGACGACATCGAGATCGAAGGGGTCACCATCCGGGCCGGGGACGGCGTGATGTTCTCCACCTCGGTGATCAACCGCGACGACTCCGTGTACGCGGACCCCGACGCCCTCGACTTCACCCGCTCCGCCCGCCACCACGTCGCCTTCGGCTTCGGCATCCACCAGTGCCTCGGTCAGAACCTGGCGCGCGCGGAGCTGGAGATCGCCCTCGGCTCCCTCATCGCCCGGCTGCCGGGGCTGCGCCTCGCGGTACCGGCCGAGGAGATCCCGTTCAAGCCCGGCGACACGATCCAGGGGATGCTGGAACTCCCCGTGACCTGGTAAGAGGCTGCTCGACATGCACACCGACATCGAGATCGACAAAGACCTCTGCATCGGAGCGGGCCAGTGCACCCTGGCCGCGCCGAGCGTCTTCACCCAGGACGACGACGGGTACAGCACCCTGCTGCCCGGCAGCGAGGACGGCGCGGGCAGCCCCATGCTCCGCGAGGCGGCCCGCGCCTGCCCGGTCGGCGCGATCACCGTGACCGAGAGCTGACCGCTGTTCAGGAGGGCTTGTAGGGTTTCCCGGTGACCGAACCCGCCGGGAAACCCTTCCTCTACGTCGTCGTCTGCGCGGCCGGAGTCGCCTCCGGTGTCGGGGTGCTGATCGCCGAGGCCCGGGAGCGGGGCTGGGAGGTGGGTGTGATCGCCACTCCGGCCGCGATGAACGGCTTCTTCGACGCCGCCGACGCCGAGTCCCGTACCGGCCGCCCGGTCCGCTCCGCCTGGCGTTCCCCGGCCGACCCGCGCCCCTTCCCGCCGCCGGACGCGGTGGTGGTGGCCCCGGCGACCTTCAACACCGTCAACAAGTGGGCGGCTGGTATCGCGGACACCCTGGCCGTCGGCACGCTGTGCGAGGCGCTGGGGCTGGGCGTGCCGATCGCGGTGCTGACGAGCGTGGGCGAGGCGCTGGCGGTCCATCCCGCCTACGGGGAGAGCCTGGCTCGGCTGCGCACTCTGGGCGTACGCGTCGACGAGGGGCGGGCGCCGGGCGGGTTCGCGTGGACACGCGGGCTGGAACTGCTCGACCGCCCCTGAGGTCTCAGCCCGTCCGGCGTACGTACCCCGCCTCGTCCGGTGTGGAGACGTCCAGGTCGCGGCGGACGATGCTCAGCCGCGCGCCCCAGCCTGACAGCGCCTTGCGGAGGCCGGCGTCGGTGTACTCGATGTCCAGCACCCGGTCGTCGAAGGCGCGGGCGTACACCCCGCACTCGTCGTACTGGCCGCACTCCTCGGACACCGCGAAGTCCAGCCCCGCGGCCTCGCGTTCGCCGGCCAGCTCCGGGGTGTTCTTCTGGCCGACGGCCAGGTGCCGGGCGTGCGCGTGCCGGGTGAGCAGGCGCATGAACGCGGTCGCGTCGGCCGGGGTGAGCAGGTGCCGGGAGCGGGTGTAACTGTCGTAGTTGTCGGGCTCGACGGCGTCGTAGCCCTTCTCCGCGCAGCCGTCGATCCAGCGGTTCACCCGCCGGGCCACCCGTTCCCGCTTGGCCGGGGTGCCGATGTCGAGCAGGGGCTCGTCCCACTCCTCGTCGACGACGACGCGGCCCGCGCGGTCGCGCAGCAGCAGGTCGGCGGGCCAGTCGGCGCGCTCCTGCGGCTGGGCCTGGAAGGCGTTGACGTAACAGACGTTGTACAGGCCCCGCGCGGGGGAGTCGGCGCGGTCGCGGGTGACGACGCGGACCCCGGCGGGCGGGGGATAGGCGCCGCCGATCTGGTAGTCGAACCCCGCGTGCCCGGGCGGCAGTCGTGGGCCGGGTGAGGCCGGTTCCTCCGTGCCGCAGCCGGTGAGAGCAACGGTGAGGGCGAGCAGCGCGGCGGCCGCCCCGGCGCGCACCGCGGTCCGGCCCGTCGGGCGCATCCCACCCGTTCTGATCGACACGGCATGATCCAACCGAGCGGACTTGGATGCCGTCAACTCCGCCCCCTCGCCCGCCACGGCTCCGGTCCTGTCGCCGTGGCGAACTCTCCCCCCTGCCCCCTCGTCCCCCTGCCCCCTCGGGATCGGCTAGGGCCTTTCTTCCGGATCAGGCCGGCTCGGGCCGACGGCGCCTTGTCGGCCGACCCGAGCGGGGTCTGGTGCGTGCGGCTGCAAGGCGGAGG